>QIAH01000184.1 GCA_003225465.1 Acidobacteriota bacterium
CAAAGAATTCGTCCGACTCCTCAAGCCCAAAGGCTGGGCCGTGCTTCTCTGGAACGAGCGCAGCACCGACACCACACCCTTCCTTCGCTCCTACGAAGACCTGCTCCTCGCCTATGGCACCGACTATGAACAGGTCCGCCACGAGCACACCACCGACAACATCACCGACTTTTTTACGCCCGCACCCTTCCAGTCGCGTGTCTTCGACATGCGCCAGGAATTCACCTACCCGGAACTCGAAGGCCGCTTATTGTCGTCCTCGTACGCCCCGATGCCTGGACATCCAAACTACGAAGCAATGCTGGAGAGACTCCACGGCATGTTCGACACCTACAACAAGAATGGCCGGGTCACGATGGAATACGTCACCCGCGTGTACTTCGGCCAGCTCTCTTCATGAATCTGTTATTTATTGAACTTGTCATTCCGAGCGCAGCGAGGAATCTGCGTGCACCAAATTGCAGGTAATACGTTGGTCCAGCGAAGATTCCTGCTCGATCGAGATTCCTCGCTTCGCTCGGAATGACAACTCATGATCGATAGCCTTGTTCGACTACTCGTTCAAGCACTTGTTCAACTACTCGTTCAAACAAAGGACCACAGCCGTGGCTGACGAAAAATCCTTCCACATGACCCCCGACGAGTTCCGCCGCCACGGCCACGCCGTTATCGACTGGATCGCCGACTACTACAGCAAAATCGAATCCTTCCCTGTCCTCTCCCAATCGAAGCCCGGCCAGCTCCGCTCCCAGCTCCCGCCGGCTGCGCCCGAGCAAAGCGAGCCCTTCGACGCGATCCTCCGCGACATCGAGAACCTCATCCTGCCCGGCATCACGCACTGGCAGTCGCCCAACTTTTTCGCCTACTTCCCTTGCAACGCCTCCGGGCCGGCCATCCTCGGCGATCTGCTCTCCTCTGGATTCGGCATCCAGGGCATGCTCTGGGCCACCAGCCCCGCCGCCACCGAACTCGAAACCCACGTCCTCGATTGGCTCGTGCCCATGCTTGGCCTCCCCGAAAAATTTCTTTCCACGAGCACTGGTGGAGGAGTCATCCAGGACACCGCCTCCAGTGCCTCTCTCTGCGCCCTGCTCGCCGGCCGCGAACGCGCTACCCACTACGCGACCAACGCCCGAGGATGCACCGGCAATCTCGTCGCTTACTGCTCCACGCAAACTCATTCATCGGTCGAGAAAGCGGCCAAAATCGCCGGCCTAGGCGCCGAGAATCTCCGCGGGATCGCCGTCGACGAAAAGTTCGCCATTCGCCCCGGCGCCCTAGCCCAGCAGATCGCCGAAGATAAATCCGCCGGCCGTATCCCCTGCTTCGTCTGCGCCACTGTAGGCACCACGTCCTCCAACGCCATCGACCCCGTCCCAGAAATCGCGCGCATTTGTCGCGAGCACAACCTCTGGCTTCACGTCGACGCCGCCATGTCGGGCACCGCCGCCCTCTGCCCCGAATTCCGCTACATCCACGCCGGCGTCGAGCACGCCGACAGCTACTGCTTCAACCCGCACAAGTGGATGTTCACCAACTTCGATTGCGACGTCTTCTACGTCGCCGACCGCAAAGCCCTTATCCAGACCCTCAGCGTCCTCCCCGAATACCTGCGCAACCAGGCCACCGAATCGGGCGCGGTGATCGATTACCGCGACTGGCACATCCCACTAGGCCGCCGTTTCCGAGCCCTGAAGTTGTGGTTTGTTATTCGCCATTACGGAGTAGAAGGTCTGCAACACCACATCCGCGAACACGTAGCGTCAGCCCGGCAATTCGCCGAATGGGTAAAAGAAGACGACCGCTTCGAGCTAGCTGCCCCCGTGCCGCTAAACCTCGTCTGCTTCCGCCTCAAAGCCGGAGACGCCGCCAACCAATCCCTGATGGAACGCTTCAACCGCTCTGGCGATCTTTACCTTACGCACACCAAACTGAACGACCGCTTTACCTTGCGTCTGAGCGTGGGACAGACGAATACCAAACACCGACATGTGGAACGCGCCTGGAAGAGAATTCAGGAAGAAGCGGGGAGATAACTAAAGCGAGAGCAAATTTTTCCCTCGGACGCGATTCTAAAACTTGTTATTCCGGGCATAGCGAGGAATCTGCTGTGCCCGGCGCCTGTCAAAGGACGAGATTCCTCGCTGCGCTCGGAATGACAAGTTCTAAATCCCGCCGGGTGCCCCGTCCAAGCTCCGCTTGGGCGGGGATTTTCACTGAGCAACAAGCAAATATTGGAGGATTCAACCGCAATGAATAATTCTGTCGGTCCAAGCCAACGACCAAGGACAAACGACCAACGAGGGTTTTCGCTGACGACTGGAGACTGGAGACTGGCGACTGTTCTCAATCCGCCGGCATCGTCGCCGCCTGCACCAGTGCCTGAGCGGCCCGCTGCTTCCCCAACGGCTGGCCCGACTCCACCCACTTCTTCAACGCGGGCACCGCAGCCCGGGCCGCTGCTTCTCCAGCCTTGATCAAGGCCGTGGTATGCACAAAAGCGTCGTACTCAAACCCGTTCACGTCCGGCTCAATGATGAGATCCGCCGCCTGCTTCCAGTGGCTCGAGCACATATCCTGCGCGATCGCGAAGCACTGTCCAATCACGTCAAAGAGGTGACGCGGCGTGTTGCCGTTCGTCCAGCGCCCTTTCAGGTGCACGGCCAGCACGTGTTTCGCTCCCATCTCCACCAGCGGCCGCGTCGGTACCGCGTGCGCCAGCATGCCATCCACCAGCCACCGCCCGCGAATGTTCACCGGCAGGAACATTCCGGGATACGCGCAACTCGCGCGCACCGGCTCGACCAGCGGCCCCGAGTGAAACACCACGCCCTCGCCCGTGCTTAAATCGGTCGCAGCCACGGCCAAGGGAATGCGCAGATCCTCAAACGATTTCACTTTCAGAATGCTCTGCAGGAAACCAATCATGCGCTGGTTGGTCGCGAACCCATGCCGCGACAGCGTCCAGCGCGCAAACGTCTTGAAGCGCACCCGTCGCGCAATCAATTCCAGCTCTGCCGGCGTCACGCCGCTGCAGTAAGCTGCGCCAATCAGCGCGCCCACACTGGTCCCCGCAATAAAATCGATGGGAATTTTTTCTTCTTCGAGAACTTTCAGAACACCAACGTGGGCAATGCCCCGTGCGAATCCACCACCGAGCGCGATCCCGATTCCCGGCGTGGAGGGCGCGCTCTCAGGGCCTCCTGAAAGACGCGACAGCTCGCGTCCAAAGGCCTGCACCGACCGGATGATCTTCTTAACCGACTTCACTGGAGCCCCACATCCTTTTGGAGCGATGGGCAAGCTCGCCCGTCGAACCAAATGCCCGGTACAACCAGCATCTTACTTACCCAATAAGATGCCATTTTCAGGGGTAATGGTGCATTCCACTTTGGTGCTACCTTTCGTAACCTGCCTTAGGCCTGCCGGCATACAAAAGTGTTAATCCCCGGAGCCTTCGTGTTTCCTTCGTGAGCTTCGCGGTGAGTGACGTTTTGGCCCCCCGTGTACCTCTGTGGTTTATTTGCCTTTTGGTGACGAAAGTCCTTCATTCCTGTTAACTTGTCTGCGCATGGTACGCGAGTTTTCGGCTGGCGGCGTGGTCCTCCGGCGCATGTCCGGCGACTGGTATATCGCGGCCATTGAGCCCGAAAAAGAGGAGCCCCCACCCGGTCGCGCCCGCCGCGTCAGCACCCGCAAGGCGGTCCTCGCCCTTCCGAAAGGCCTGATCGATGAGGGTGAAAACCCTGTAGAAACCGCCATCCGCGAGGTCCGCGAA
>QIAH01000301.1 GCA_003225465.1 Acidobacteriota bacterium
GTGATGGTGTTGCCTTCCGCGTTCAAGGTGTAGGAATGCGCCTCGTTCAAATCAACGACCAGGCGCGTCACCGGCGGGTTGGCACTGTTCAGACCGACGCGCACACCGCGGACACCGTTGGCATCCAGCGGAAAATGTTTTTGTTTCGCGTCGGAAAGAGTACCGGGTAGCACAAGTACAAGCCGGTCTGGGTTGACGGCCGTGTCCACCGTCGGTTTCACGGAACTGGTCAGGATCACCTGGATCGTGACGTCCGCACCCTCACGCTTCACCTGCAACTGCTCGATCTCGGCCGCGCCGCCTGCTGTGCTCTGTGCCGCGCCTAACGACGCCAGGAGCAGAAGCACCAGAACTAGCCGCGTACGATTCATCACACCTCATAACTCACGGGATATTTACCCGCGGGGGGAAAGTTATTACTGCAAGTGCTGAACCGGAGGCGCTTCCCGGCTCCACCGCCCTTCTACATTTGCAAGCGACTAGCCACCGCCACCGCTCTTGTGACATTGGTAACAATTCACGCTGTTGTACACGTACCCGCCCACGTTGGGATGTGAAAAGTTATTCGCATTCCCGCCACCGTGGCAGCCCGTGCACTGGAACACCGCGTAATCGCTCGGATTGGTATGGCAGGTCGCGCAAACCCCGTTGGCGTTGCCGTGGCTCGTCGGGAAGTAAGTGTGATTGAAAGTCGCTCCGGTCCAGGCGGTGGTTGTATGGCACGTAGCGCACGTCGTCGGGAAGCCCGCCGAAGCGTGATTCGGATTCGTCGTGCCGTTGTAGTCGGACTGGTGGCAACCCACGCATGCGGTCGGCAGCGTCGTGTAGTTGTTGTTGACGTGGCACATCACGCAAGTCACGGCCGATGTGGCATGGAATCCGGTCAACGGGAACGTTGTGTTGTTGTGGTTAAAGGTCGCGCTCGTCCAGTTCGTGGTGCTGTGGCACACGTCACAAGTCGTCGGGAAGCCTACCTGCGAGTGCACCGGATTATTCGTATTGTTGTAGTCGGTCTGATGGCATGAAACGCAGGCGGTGTTCGCGCTGGTCAGGCCGTAGTTTCCGTTGGTGTGGCACTGGGCGCACTGCACCGTCGTGTGCGCGCCCGTCAACGTGAAGCCGGTAGTCGAGTGATCGAACGTGCCGCTGCCCCAGTTGGTAGTTGTGTGGCACCGGTCGCAAGTCTGCGGGAACCCGGCACTCACGTGATTCGGGTTGGTCGTGCCCTGGTAATCCTTCAGGTGGCACTGGGCGCAGGCACCGCTGGTCAGGCTGTAGTTGTTATTCACGTGGCACTGCGCGCAGGTGAGCGAGGTATGGAACCCGGTCAGCGCGAAACCAGTGGTGGTGTGATTAAAGGTGGCGGAAGTCCAATTCGTGGTGCTGTGGCACGTCTGGCACGTCTGCGGGAAACCAGCCGACGCGTGCGGCGGATTGTTGGTGCCGTTGAAATCGGTCAGGTGGCAGCTGACACAAGCCGTGTTCGCGGCCGTCAGGTTGTAATTGCCATTCACGTGGCACTGCGTGCACTGCAGGGTGGTGTGCGCGCCCGTCAGCGGGAACCCGGTGGTCGAGTGATCGAACGTCGCATTCCCCCAGGACGTGGTCGTGTGGCACTGCTGGCACGTCTGCGGGAAGTTCGACTGCACGTGATTGGGGTTCGTGGTGCCGTTGAAGTCGGTCAGGTGGCAGCTGACGCAGGCCGTGTTGGCGCTGGTCAGGTTGTAGTTGTTGTTCACATGGCACTGCGCGCACTGCAGGGTGGTATGCGCGCCAGTCAGCGGGAAGCCGGTCGTCGAGTGATCGAAGGTCGCGCTCATCCATGATGTCGTGCTGTGGCACTGCTGACAGGTTTGCGGGAACCCGGACTGCACATG
>QIAH01000302.1 GCA_003225465.1 Acidobacteriota bacterium
ATCTTTCAGGTGGCAGCTGGCGCAAGCCGTGTTCGCACTGGTCAGGGTGTAGTTGCCGTTCACGTGGCACTGGGCGCACTGAACGGTTGTATGTGCGCCGGTCAGCGGAAAGCCGGTGGTCGAGTGATCGAAACTCGCACTCATCCATGACGTCGTGCTGTGGCACTGCTGGCAGGTTTGCGGGAATCCGGACTGCACATGGTTGGGCTGCGTCGTGCCCTGGAAATCTTTCAGGTGGCAGCTGGCGCAAGCCGTGTTCGCACTGGTCAGGGTGTAGTTGCCGTTCACGTGGCACTGCGCGCACTGCACGCTCGTGTGCGCCCCGGTTAACGGGAACCCGGTCGTCGAGTGATCAAAGCTTGCGCCTGTCCACGAGGTCGTGTTGTGGCACTGCTGGCAGGTTTGCGCAAATCCGGACTGCACATGGTTGGGCTGCGTCGCGCCCTGGAAATCTTTCAGGTGGCAGCTGACGCAGGCGGTGTTCGCGCTCGTCAGGTTGTAGTTGCTGTTCACGTGGCACTGCGCGCACTGCACACTCGAGTGCGCGCCGGTCAGCGGGAAGCCCGTCGTGGAATGATCAAAAGTTGCGTTTGTCCATGACGCGGTGTTGTGGCACTGCGTGCAATTCTGCGGGAATCCCGAACTCACATGGTTCGGGTTCGTCGTCCCCTGGAAATCTTTCAAGTGGCAGCTGATGCAAGTGGTGTTCGCGCTGGTCAGGTTGTAATTGCCATTCACGTGGCATTGCGAGCATTGCACCGCCGAGTGCGCCCCGGTGAGCGGGAAGCCAGTCGAGGAGTGGTCAAATGTCGCGTTGTTCCACGTGGCGGTAGTGTGACATTGCTGGCACCCGGTGGGGAATCCGGACTGCACATGGTTCGGATTGGTCGTACCGTTGAAATCCTTTATATGGCACGAGGCGCAATCGGTGGGCGTGCCCACAAACTGCCCGTTGATGTGGCACTGCGTGCAGGCAACGGTCGTGTGTGCGCCCGTCAGCTGGAACTTCGTAAACATGTTGTGGTCGAAAGTCGTCGGATCCCACGCGGTGGTACTGTGGCAGGTCTGGCAGCTGGTCGGGAAGCCCGCTTGCGCATGCGGCGGATTGTTCGTCTTGTTGAAATCCGCCATGTGGCAGCCGACGCAAGTGGCCGGTGTTCCCATGAACTTGTTGCCAGCGTGGCAGGCGTTGCAGTCCAGAGTCGAATGGGCGCCGGTCAGCGCGAAACCCGTGAACTTCAGATGGTCGAACTTCGCGCCCATCCAGTTGTCCATCGTGTGACATGACTCGCAGGTGGTCGGCAAATTCAAAGCGACGTGGTCAATGCCGATTGACTTCGTATTAATAAAGTCCTGCTGGTGGCAGGAGAAGCATTGGGTCGAAAGCCCCTGGAACTGGCCCACGGCAGCGCTCTTATGACAGGAATCGCAATCCACCGTGGCGTGCGCGCCGATCAGCGGGAAGCGATTGAGGTGCTGGTTGATCTGCTGCACGGAAACGTGCCAGCCCCGAACCGAGTGGCACTGCTCGCAATTGGCGCCCATCTGGCGCTTGTGGATGTCGGCGTGACAGTCTGCGCACTGCGCACCCACATTAGTAAAGACCATCTTGGTGTGGCACTGGGTGCAGGCCACTCCCTCATGCAGGCCGCGCAGCGGGTACTTGGTGGAGTTGTGATCGAATTCGGGGACCGCCCGGATCGGCTTCCAGCCGCTGAGCGTGTGGCAGTTCTGGCACGGAATGCTCAGGCTTCCGTGCGGACTTCTCGTGTTGGCAGACGATTGCGACTGCCCACCCGCCGGTTGACCGCCGGGGAGCATCGCAAATGCGACGACCAAATGCAGCAGAATTGTCGATCCCAAGGTTTGCCCAACCCTTTTTGAACAGGAGTTCGACTCTGAACGAGACGGAAACTTTTAGTAAAGTCAGTAAGGTTATGAGAAAGAACAGCAATCCGATGTCCAGCCAGCTTATTCAGTCGGGAATTGTTGTGGAAGGTTACACAAGTACATGCTCAGCTGTGGATTTTGTAATCAGGTAAGTTACAAAAAGCTTGCCTAAGTTCGTTTAAAAACGCCGTAGAAAAATGTAACTTCTTCAGCGCGTAGCGCATTTTTTCCTTCCTGCAAAGAATGATGCCTAAAGATGTAAAAAAAATTGTACAAACGCGGTGGGATCTGTTTTTGCTGTCTAGCTCTTCTTGAGCGGCTTCACTTCGGCTCCGTGACAATCGGCGCAACCGGTCGGGGTAGGCGCGTAAATGAGGACTTGCTTGCCGTCTACCGCGCGGGAGAGCTTGTGGCAACCGGCGCAGGCGACATTGCGGTGCTCGCCTTCCAGGGCGAACTTGGTCCGCTTGTCATGATCGAATAGGGAGGGCTTCCACTTGGTCGCGTTGTGGCAGTCGGCACACTGCGTGACCTTGTTCGCGAACAGTTTGGTGAACTGGCCGCCATGGACATCCTCGTGGCACTCCTCGCACTTTTCCGGCGCTTTTTTGAAGTCCACATTCATGAGCTTGGTTTCCATGTTCGGCGGCTTGTGGCAGTCGATGCAGGCAACCGCTCGATGCGCGCCCGCCAGTGGAAACGACGTCGTGCTGTGGTCAAAGCCGTCCAGTTCTTTCCAGGACTTCGTGGAGTGGCAGGACTCGCAGCCCATCGGCTTTCCGTTCTTGCCGATCTTGCCCATGCGCTCCTGGAACTGACCGTGGTGCACGTCTTCATGACAGGTCGTGCACGACAGGTTTTCGAAGTGGTAGGGAATCTTTGATCTCGGCTGATTTTTATCTGCAAGCTTGTGGCAATCGCTGCAAGGCACCGCCATGTGCCCGCCCGTAAGTTCGAATCTCGTCTTCTTGTGTTGAGCAAGAGTGAAGGTCGACGGGCTGTATCCCTTCAAGTTGTGACACTGGTCGCATTGGTTTTCGTAGGGCTTGCCGGCGAACTGGTCGTCGTGCTCGTCCATATGGCAATCGGTGCAGCGCTTGAAGTTCGCGATCTTGAAGATCGTGTCCTTGCCCTTGGGCGTGTGACACTGGTCGCACTTCAACTTGGCATGTCCATCGATGAGGGGATAGTCAGTCTTGGCATGCGCCTTCACGTCGAACAACGAGGGCTTCCAGCCTTGGACGTTGTGGCAGTTGGTGCACTCGATGCCCCCGGGCCGCTTCGCGAACTGCCCGTTGTGCTCGTCCTTGTGGCAATCGGTGCATTTCGCAAACGCGAGCTCTTTCTTAAAGTCTCCTTTCACATGGCAGGCTTCGCATTCCACCGAAGTGTGCTTGCCCTCCAGCGGATATTTGGTCTTGGAGTGATCGAAGGTATTGTTAAGACCACTGGTGGAGACTCTTTTCCAGCCACTGGTGGTGTGGCAGGTCTGGCAACTCTTGTCCTTGAAACTCCCTTTGTGGGGGTCAGCGTGACAATCGTCGCACTTCCCGAACGGCAAGCCCTTATAACGCGGCGCACCCGTCGCATCCGCAGTGTGACATTTTTCGCACTTCACCTGCTGGTGCAGGCCGGTTAGAGGATAACGGGTCTTATTGTGATCGAACTTTCCGGAGGTATCTTTCCAGGCGACGAAGTTGTGGCACTGCAGGCAATTTTGTCCGAGACGTCCTTCGTGAAAGTCTTTGTGGCAGGCCACGCATGCCTGCGGAATCCCCAGGAAGGTCTTGCTCAGATCCTTCTTCTTTATGTTCGCGCGCTCGGCGGCGGGAATTTTATCGGGCAGGTGGCACTTATTGCAGGCCAGGCCGGCATGTTTGCCTTCCAGCAGGTATCCGGTTTCTTTGTGATCGAACTTGTTCGGATCCCACTTGATCAGCGGAAAATTTTCGCCGTTGTGATCCGAGTGGCAGCGCACGCATTCCTGGCTGGAGCCCGCGGGGATGTGATAGGACCCGTGCAGCCCGTGTTTGGCGGCGACTCTCGCGCCAATATCGGAGTGACAGCTGATGCACTTGAACTGCGGTTGGCCGCCCCCGATTTTATGGCAATCGGTGCAGTGCATGGCCCCGTCGAGAAATTGGTGTTGCCGCGCGAGCGGGCCGGGCGAAATCTGCGCCGACGCCGTTCCAACTAGCAAATAAAAAACTGCAAGCTGCAGCAAGAAGAATAGGTATGAGAGGTGCCGTGCGGCCCGCGAAGTCGAACGTCGCTCATTGCGGGGCGGTAGCCCTGCGTCAATGGGTCCATGCTGTTTGGAATTGGTTCGCAAATCTTGCAAACGAGTCTAGCCTCTGGGCTGGCTTGAGGTTGCTCTGCCCACTACCAAGTCACCATTGAACAATACCAGAGTCTAGCAATCGTGATGCCACGCGGACAGTCACCGGAAGGGCACTCGCTCGAAGGGGAGGCCTGATTCAAGCGAATGATAAACGGTCAAAATTTCTCAGAATTCACTGCAATGACGCTGGACTTGAGGCTTGGCCACTCACCTCGGCATGCACGCCGAACTCGTGTACCAGTTGTCCGCCGCGATGCGCGGTTTGGACAAGCAATACCGCCCCGGCGACGTAGAGCACGAGATAAATGAGAGGCAGAGACCGGGCTAAGGGGGACTCTCCTTTTTTCTGAACCAGCACCAGCCCATAAAACATCGCAGAGAAGATGGCTGTAAGTGACAAGAACACCCACGCCGTCGTCTCTGCCAGATCTTCATGCTGCCCGATCAGTGATGCCAGCGCTGGCGTCTGCACGATTGCCTTGGATGAAGCTTCTCCGGTTGAGAGAGAGACAAAGATGGCCAGTGTTCCGACGCTTATCAGAATGAGCGCACAGCCCAGGAAGTACAGACCCGTTCGGCGAGGCCAAAGAGCGCCCATCAGTACGAACAAGGGCGCCACCAGCAACAGCGCGATCGGAAAATGGACCACGAGCGGATGCAGTTCATTCCAGGCGGACATCGCTGGCGACAGAGTCATCGCCCGGCCCTCCCCATCGCAATTCGACACATAGCGACCTCTCATAGGCACTCTTGCAACCAACGTCACAAAGTCGTTAAGGCCTTGCCCTTCAGTCAGCGAAGATCAAAATCACTCAGAATGGCACCTCACCCTGTCAAAATGCTTTTACCTGCTGAAGCCTTGTGTCCAAAAGACTCGCGCCTGCGGACAAAGAAGGCCGGCCGGAATTCCGGACGGCCCCCAGGGGAGGGAATGATTGAACCCAAGGTGAGTTCTCCTCGAGCACGTTCTCTTCGGTTGCAACTCATTCTCCAACCCGCTGCTGTTCATTCTTCGAGACTTGTTTGCCGGGGTGGGTGCGGAGCGTCTTAGGAGTTGAACGCCGCGACAGAAAACTGGACCGGGGTCACCTTCTTCTGTGATTTTCGTCACGTCCGGCGCTCGTCGTGTCACATCCAAAAAAGAGGAGCGGACTTACCATAGCCGGGGAGGTGAGCACCATGTCGACTGCCTGGACGTCGCGTTATGCGCAACGCACCAAGGGCATTAAAAGTTCGGCCATCCGCGAGCTGCTGAAGTTTACCCAGCGGCCCGAGGTGATTTCGTTCGCGGGCGGTTTGCCCGCATCGGAGGTTTTTCCTACCGAACGTTTTCGCGATGCGTGCTGCAAAGTGCTCGAAAGCCAGCCCCACCTCGCCCTGCAGTATGGAGCCACCGAGGGCTACGAGCCTTTGCGCGAGATGATCGCGCGCCACATCGCACGCTACGGCATCAAGGCAAAATCCGAGAATGTGCTGATCACCTCAGGTTCTCAGCAAGCCCTGGACCTGATTGGCAAACTGCTCATCAATCCCGGCGACCGCGTGCTGGTGGAAGCGCCCACTTATCTCGGAGCGCTCCAGGCATTCAACGTGTATGGCGCCGATTATGTCAGCGTGCCCAGCGACGAAGACGGTCTGCGCTTCGATCTCCTCGAGAACCCTCTCCGCTCCGGCCCAAAGTTCATGTACGTGCTGCCCAACTTCCAGAATCCCGGGGGCACAACGCTTTCGGAAGGTCGTCGTCATGAACTCGTTCTTTTGGCAGACAAGTACGGCATTCCGATCATCGAAGATGATCCCTATGGACAGCTCCGCTATGAAGGCGAACACCTGACCCCGCTGGTCGTTCTGGACCGCGAAAATCTGCGCCGCGATAACGGCTACTCCATTGGCAATGTGATTTACCTCAGCACCTTCTCGAAGACGCTTGCGCCCGGACTGCGCCTGGGATGGATCGTGGCCCCGCCGGAAGTCATCGCCAAGCTGGTGCAGCTGAAACAAGGTGCGGACCTGCACACCTCCACGTTCGTGCAGATGGTGGCGCATGAAGTGGCTCGCGACAATTTCCTCGATGAGCACGTGAAATTGATCCGCCGCGTCTATCGTGAACGCCGCGATGTCATGTTCGAAGCCCTCACGCAATACTTCCCGCCGGAAGTGACCTGGACGCGGCCGAAGGGCGGCCTGTTCTTGTGGGTAACCCTGCCGGAAGGCGCGGATGCGCAAAAGCTATTTGAAGCCGCGGTACGGGAGAACGTAGCGTTTGTTCCGGGCGACTGCTTCTATGCGCCCAATGGCCATCAGGAAGAAGCGCGCCGGCACATGCGCCTGAACTTCTCCGCCGCCTCGCCGGAGCAAATCCGCGAAGGCATCCGTCGCCTGAGCGTCGCCGTGAAGACCCAACTGGAGGCCCTGCATCCGATCGCGACAAGGCGCTAGATGCTGCTCAGTTCGGATGCGAACCCTGTTTTGAGGGGCTCAGATTTCTTGCTCCCCAGAAGTCTCTGCGCTCTCTGCGGCCGTTCTCAGCGTCCTCTGCGGTTTATGGTTTTGCCTTTCTCCGTCGCTGTCCCGAAACCGTCGCTCAAAACCGAATCGTCAAAGTCCGGCGCCTGGACCGTTCCTTCCAACTTCCCAAACGGCATTTCCAGAGACGGGCTTTGCGCCGTAAACAACTCCGCCCCGTTTTCCGTAATGTGCATGTCGTCTTCCAGGCGCACCCCGAATTCTCCCCGAATATAAATTCCCGGCTCGTCGCTGAAGGTCATATTAGGAGCGAGCTTGGTCGAGTTGCCTCGCACCAGGTAGGGCCATTCATGTCCATCCATGCCGATCCCATGGCCCAAACGGTGCGTGAAGAACTTGTAGTCGGGACCATAGCCGGCGTCGCTGATCACCTTGCGCGCAGCGGTGTCGATCGAGCCACATTCCACACCTGGCCGCGCCGCCGCGAGTGCGGCAGACTGCGCGCGGTGAACGATCTCAAACACTTTTCTTACCTTCTCCGGCGGATTGCCGATCACCAGCATTCGCGTGATGTCGGATTGGTAGCCTTCCACCTTGCACCCGCCGTCCACGAGCACAGGCACTCCTTCGCGAATGATTTGCGGTTGCATCGAGCCGTGAGGAAACGCCGTGTATTCCCCGACTTCGACCAGGGCGTCTCCCGGGAAGCCGAGCTGGTCGTGAGCAGCAGCGACGAGATGTCCCACTTCCACTTGGGTCATGCCGTCGTGCAGAATGCGGTACACCGCCTCATAAGCGGTAAGCGTGACCCTGTTAGCAAGACGCATCAGATCCAGTTCCGCAGGGCTCTTGATCATGCGACATCCCGCAGTAACCGGAGTCGCGCTGACTAACTTGGCCTGCGGCGCCGCCTTTTCCACACCTTCACGGAAGACGAAGTGCACCGTCTCTTCGATCCCGATTCGCGCGGTGAGAAGTTCGCGGTCCTTCAGTCCTTGCGCGACCCGCTGATAGGGGCTCTCGTCTTCCTGCCAGATGCGTACGTCGGGCTGGCTGCCTTCCGGCGCCCTCGCAATCTGCTCGCGGGCGCGCCCTTCCTCAAACGCCGGGCACACATAGAATGCGGCGCCCTTGGCCGGAAGCACCATCGCGAACATGCGCTCGCCGCCCCACCAGCGAATGCCGGTGAAGTAGTTCAGCGACGTTCCTTCCATGAGCAGAATCGCGTCCAGAGCATTCCCTTCCATCAGGGCGCGCGCCTTCTCTTGGCGGCCCTGGCGTTCTTCGCTGCTGATGGGATGTGCCTGCTCCTTCATCGATTTCAAACCAGCTATCGCTGGTGGCAAAGCCGGCACGGTTGCACTGGGATTTTGGGCTGAACTTTTGTTTACGAATGAAGCGCTCGCGGCCACGAAGCCGGTTTGGAGGAAAGCTCGTCGGGTGGACATGGTCGTCCCGGATTATAAAACTCGGATCTGTTTCCGCAGGCGGCTTTTGCTCAAAAGTGGTGTCACGAGCACCGTCTGCGCATCTGTAACACGCTTTTAACCTTCCTCTAACCGCACTGTAACCTGATTCGCTTATCAACATGTGACCCCGTAATCAGTGTGTTCATGGGCAAGATCTCGACTACGCCACACGGAGGAAGCATGCGAAGGATTCTTTCTGTTGTTCTGATAGCTCTCTTAACGATGGCCCCGCTGTCTCCAGCGCAATCTGGCGTCGGCTCCGGCCAACACAAGATTCAGCACATCCTGCTGATCAGTATCGATGGCATGCACGCGGTTGATTTCCTGAACTGCTCCCGAGGCACTGCCGGAGTGAACAACGGCGAGCCGTATTGCCCCAACCTTGCTGCTCTTGCGAACAGGGGCGTGGATTATCTCGCGGCCAGCACATCCAAGCCCTCCGACTCGTTCCCCGGTCTGATGAACATCATCACCGGAGCCACTCCGCGCACCATGGGCGTCTACTACGATGTAGCCTATGACCGCTCGCTCGATGGACCCGCAACCACTACCGGCAACGGGAACCCTGCGGCGCCTTGCGATGCCACAAAACCGCCGACTGGCTATACCACCGAGTACGAAGAAGGCATCGATTTCGATCAGACCCTGCTGAACGGCGGAGCTCCGGGAGCGAGCCTCACCGATGGAGGCATTGCCTCGATCGACACATCCAAACTGGACCGCGATCCGAAGAAGGGCTGCGCCCCGGTTCTTCCCCAGGATTTCGTGCGCACTAACACCGTGTTCGGCATCATCCATGCCGCCGGCGGATACACCGCCTGGTCCGACAAGCACCCCGCCTATTCCTCTGTAGCCGGTCCGGGCGGGAAACTCGACGATTTTTATTCCCCGGAGATCAACTCCAATGTTGTTCCTCTTCCCGGTGTCAGAACTCCGGCCGGCGCCAGCTGCGCCACCGTACGCGACCCAAATGCCGATCTCACCGCGTGGACCAACAGTTTCGAGAATATCCAGTGCTACGACACGCTGAAGGTGCATGCCATCCTCAATGAAATCCAAGGCAAGAATCACCTTGGCACTGCCAAAACCAAGACGCCGACCATTTTCGGAATGAACTTTCAGGCAGTCAGTGTGGGTCAGAAGCTGATTGAGAACGGCGTAAAGGGCGGATATCTCGATGCCGCTGGAACCCCGGGGCCGAGCCTGTTCGGCGAGATCCAGTTTGTCGATCAGTCGATCGGCGAGATGACCAGGAAGATCCATGATCGCGGCCTGCGGGAATCCGCCCTGATCATCATTACCGCCAAGCACGGACAGTCGCCCGTCGATCCCCATGCCTACGACGCGGTTCCCGGAAAGACGATGAACGGTCTCTCGCCCGCGACGCTGATCTCCAATCAACTGCACGCCGCCATGCCGCCCTCGGAAGACCCCAACGGCAGCGGCATTGGTTCCACTGAGGACGACGTTTCGCTGCTGTGGCTGACAGATCCGTCGTACACCGATGCGGCTGTCACTCTTCTGGAAAACAATCGCGCCGCTACCGGAATCGGGCAGATCTACTATGGCCCCAGCCTTTCGCTCAACTACAACACCCCGGGGCTGCCGCCAAAAGATCCGCGGACGCCCGACATCATTGTCACGCCCAACATCGGCGTGACCTACACGGGCAGCAATAAGAAGCTGATGGAGCACGGCGGCTTTGCCCACGATGACGTTAACGTGATGCTGCTGGTCTCCAATCCTTTTCTCCGGCCGAGCATCGTGTCCAGCCCGGTCGAGACCGTGCAAGTGGCTCCCACCATTCTCCAGGTTCTGGGACTCAACCCGAATGCCCTCGACGGTGTGAGAATCGAAGGCACGCAGGCACTCCCGGATCTCCAATTCCGCTGGTAATAAGCACTAGAACTCAGGTATACGGCTGTCGAGAAAACAGGTCTGGGGGGAGCGCTCCCGAGTTCGGGAACGCTCCTCCTTCCTTTTTGGGCTGAAGCGCCGGGCGACCTGTTTGAGCCCAGCCGCGCTTGTCAGAAACTTTCGTGACTTTCGGGCTCGACTGCCAGGCAAGGGTGACTAAAGTTCAATTGATGACCCCTCACCTGTCGCATCTCTCTCCTTCCTCCGCCTTCCACGTAGAGTTAGGGACTGAACATTCCAGAAAACAGGGAGATTTCCGGTGCAAAAGCCTTTAATTGCAGGAACGCTGATTTTTGCCGCAAGCATGCTCGCGGCAGCGCAGGTCCAAACGGCCGGTGCTACCAGTGCCGCAAACAGTAAGGTCGTACACACCACGAAGGCGATGCACTACGGTCAGGTGGGCGCGGTGAAGATCCCATTCCAGGGATCCGAACAGATGTCGGGCGCTACTGGCGAAGCCAAGGTCGAGGGCAAGAAGAACAACATCGAGGTTGATGCCCGGTTCCAGGGGCTGGATGATCCCTCAAAGTTCGGACTTGAATATCTGACGTATGTTCTATGGGCGGTCTCTCCGCAAGGCCGCGCCATGAACCTGGGCGAACTCGCACTGGATCATGGCAAGGGCCGCCTGAAGGCCTTCACCGACATGCAGACGTTCGGAATGATCGTCACCGCCGAGCCCTACGCCGCCGTGTCACAGCCGGGGAACACGGTTGTTTTTGAGAACGTGGTGGCTGGAGAAGATATCGCCGCTACTTATGAGCTGCTGGCGAAGGGCACCTATTCTTCGGTAAACACGCATATCCAGGACGCGATTTTCGGAATCGATCCGACCACGCCCCGCGAACTGTTTGAAGCGCGCAACGCGGTGCGGATCGCACACCTTTCTGCGGCCGATAAATATGCTCCCGCCATCATCGCGAAGGCAGACGAGCAACTGAAGGAAGCAGAGTCGGCCTATCGGGGCAAGCAGGATAAAAAATCGATCGAAGCGGCCGCGCGGGAGGCTGCCCAGATTGCGGAAGAAGCGCGCGTCATGGCCGTGAAGCAGAAAGCCGAAGATGAGGCCCAGGCTCAAGCGGCTGCAGAGAAGAAAGCAGCCGACGACCGTGCAGCCCGAGCCCGGGCGGACGCCGACGCGCAGGCAAAAGCGCGTGCCGACGCGGATGCTGCGCGTGCACAAGCCGAGATGGCGAAAGCCGAGGCCCAGAAGGCCGCGCAGGAAGCCGCTCGCCAGAGGCAGGAAGCCGAGCAAGCCAAAGCGGAAGCTTTGGCGCAGCAGCAAGCTTTGGCCGCGGAAGCCGATAAGGCTCGCCAGGCTGCAGCCCAATCGGAACAGCTTCGCCAGCAGGCGGAGAAGGAGAAGCAGGATCTCCGCGCGCGCCTGTTGCAGCAGTTGAACACGGTGCTGGCGACACGCGACACGGCTCGCGGACTCATCGCCAACATGTCGGACGTTCTATTCAAGAGCGGCAGCTTCGAATTGCTGGCGGGCGCGCGTGAGCGTCTGGCCAAGGTTTCGGGAATTGTGCTGGCCTATCCCAGCTTGCATTTGTCCGTGGAAGGCCATACGGACAGCGTTGGCACCGACGACTACAATCAGCAGCTCTCCGAAAAACGCGCTGACGCGGTGCGCGATTATCTGGTGCAGCAGGGGATCTCTTCGGATGCAATTAGCGCCAGCGGTTTCGGAAAAACTGCGCCGGTTGCGTCCAACGATACCTCCGACGGCCGCAAGCAGAATCGGCGAGTCGAGCTGGTGCTGTCGGGCGACGCCATCGGAGATCTCACGAGCGCCGGAGCAAGCGAGACGGCGTCCACCCATCCGCAGCGATAACAGAAAGTCGCGGGATGATGAGGACGCACCGCCGCATCGTCATATCCACGGGGAGTCTGCAAGGCATGTGATGCTGAGCGAAGCCGGTGGAGCGACGGGCGCCCCCCGCCCGTCGACTGCGGAGGTCCGCTGCTGCTCAGGGCTGCACCGCGCCCGGATCCGACCTACTACAATCAGGCATGGACGCAGGCTTCCAGTGCGCCGCTTGCGGAGAATGGAACGAGACTTCGGTGGATGAATCCTCCGGCTCCGTCCAAAGCTATGTAGAAGACTGTCAAGTATGTTGCCGGCCGAATCTGCTGCGCGTTTCCTACAATCCAGAAACGCAGGAGTTCGTGATCGCTGCTGAACTTGAATGACCTCGAACACCACCGCGGTGAGGCGGCCAACAATCGTGTAATCACGATCAGGTTGTATCAGGGCACGACTTCAGTCGTGCCGTTAGTGCGGCAACCTAAAGCGGCTTCAGCCGCGGTCTCACGAGCTTATCGGAGGTCCCAGTTCGAGATCTTGGCTGTAACTTCTGTTTCGTATAAGGGGCGCGCCTTCAGTGCCTGCCCTGAGCGAAGTCGAAGGGCGCGCCGCAAGGCGCAGCATTAGAAAACGCCTTTCAGACACTGTCTATGGAAGGGCAATAGTGCTGTCTCTAGCATCGCGACCAAAAATCAAGACTTCGTCCTCACTTTGGGGCGCTAAAGATAGGACTGGATTCCACCCGGCCCTTGTGGACAGCGGTATATTTACAGGTCGACGCCTGACAGCACCCGTCGCCAAGGAGAACAACGGCCATGTCGACTTATAGTCCGCCCACCGGGCGCATGGTTTCTCACAACATGGTCACCACACAATTTGAGTTGGATGGCTATCGAGTCACCCGCACGCTGGGCGTGGTGCGTGGCATCGTAGTTCGCTCCCGCTCAATTTTCGGCACTATCGGCGCTGGCCTCCAAACTATAATTGGCGGCAACATCACGCTACTGACCAACCTCTGCGAGAAAACGCGCTCCGAGGCCTTTGACCTGATGTTGCAGCATGCGGCGGAACTCGGCGGCAATGCGGTCGTCGGCGCCCGCTACGATGCCACCGAGATCATGCAGGGCGTCACCGAGGTTTTGGCCTACGGAACCGCCGTCTACGTGGAGCCTGCGAAATAAGGAGTCGTTCCCGTCCGACGACGGATCCTTCCAGCTATGGCGAACTGCACCCAATGTGGCCGCAAACTTCCCGCGTTTTCTTTTCAGAAGATCTGCGAATGGTGCGTGCGCCACGAAGCCGCGAAACGTGGCGAGGAACCCGAAGACGCCATCCAGTCGGTGATGCCCGTGCCCTGGGCGGCTGGCGACTCGTCCTCAGTGATCGTTACCCAGGCATTCTTCGGAATTAACATTGCCGTCTTCGCTGCCATGGCGCTGCAGGGCATCGCCATGGATCCGAATTCCCAACAGCTGATTCACTGGGGCGCCAACTACGGACCGCTGACATTGGGCGACCAGCCTTGGCGACTGCTGACCTCGACCTTCGTCCATATCGGGTTGCTGCACATCTTTTTCAACATGTGGTGCCTGTGGGACCTGGGTGCAATGTGCGAATCGCTTTATGGACATTGGACCTTCGCAGCGGTGTACCTGATCTCCGGCGTGGCTGCCAGCCTGACCAGCGTGTGGTGGAGACCGGTCGGCGTGAGCGCCGGAGCTTCGGGAGCGATCTTCGGGATTGTGGGCGCGCTCATCGCGTCGCACTACCTGGGCGAGTTTTCGGCGCCGGGATTTGCAGTGAGGTCAAGGCTTCGGAGTGTAGTGACGTTCGCAGGTTACGCCTTGCTTTTTGGGGCAGTCTCCGGCCGCACCGATAACGCGGCCCATATCGGCGGGCTGGTTACAGGATTAATCTTCGGCGCGCTGATTGCACGCGGAGCTCCGGAACGTGATGCATTGCCCCGTATTGTGGTCGTGCTGTGCGTGGGCTTGGTTGTTCTGGGGGCCGCAGCGTGGTTGCATCGGTCGCGCAGTTACCTCATTCACGCACAGCGTGGCGATGCACTCGTCAACGAAAACAAGCCCGACGAAGGCGCAGCCGAATTGCAATTATCGATTCGCCAGCGTCCGGATTATCTTCCCGCACATTTCGGGCTGGCCCACGCCTACTTCGATAAGGGGCAGTTCAGTGAGGCGGAAGCTGAACTGAACCGTGTGCTCCAGTTGCAGCCGAGCCACGCGGGCGCCAGATACGAGCTCGGCATGGTCTATTTGCATCAGCGGCGGATCGCCGAAGCGAAAGGCGAATTTACGGAGTTGCTGCGCACCGACAAGAACGACGCATATGCGCATTTTGGTTTGGGCATGGCACTGGCGGCAGAAGAGAACCATCAGGGCGCGTTGGAGGAATTCAAAACAGCGGCGCAGACCCAGCCAGACTTTTCTTCCGCCTTCTACAAGATCGGCCTGGAAGAAACGAAACTGAAGCAATACGACGAAGCCATTGCTGACTTCCGCAAACAGGTAGAAAACTGGGGCGACGACTATGCCACAGAGACCGCCCTGGCCGACGCTTATCAAGCCAAAGGCATGTTGGGCGAAGC
>QIAH01000303.1:0-6733 GCA_003225465.1 Acidobacteriota bacterium
CGTCAATCTGAATGACGCACTACACTAGTGATCAAGAGCGGGGAGGTCCCCGCCCCCCGCGTTGGCTTGGCCGATCGAATCTTGGTCATTGTGGACGATCACGATTCGAGACAGGCACTGCAAACCCTTCTCAGTCTGGAAGGGTACGAGGTGGAGGTCGTGGCAGACAGTTCCACTGCTCTGAAGAAGCTTCGCAGAAGACCACCGCCCTCGGCTCTGATCCTGGATCTACGGGATCCTGGATCCTCGGGGTACGATCTGTGTCGTGAGATTGCACAGTCCGCTCCTTGGGTACCCTTCGTGATTCTCGGTGTCAGCTCGGATGTTTTGGACAAGATCATTCTTCTGGAAATAGGCGCCGACGACTATTTAGCCAAACCGTTTGTCCCCCGAGAACTGGCAGCACGTTTGCGAGCTCTCATGAGACGGGTGACGCTTGCCAGTCGAGAATTCCCATACGTTTTTGACGATGTCACGGTGGACTTTTCAACAATGGACGTGACCCGTCGCGGCGAAAAGGTTCTTCTTACAGCGCAGGAATTCAAGACGCTGGAGTTTATGATCAAGAATAAGCTCCGTGTCATCTCGCGAGATCAATTTCTCGACGAAGTCTGGGGCTACCAGAGCCATCCAACTACCAGAACTGTGGATAACCATATCCTTAAGCTGCGACAGAAGTTGGAGAGCAATCCGTCGAATCCGTCTCACTTTCTGACAATACACGGTATGGGATACAAATTTGTGCCCTGATGGTTCGCAGGTTGCCTGTTTTCCTTACTATCATGCTCGCATTGTTGCATCGCCTTCCCTCCTCCAATTCCATCTGGTTATTAGTAGGGCATACATGAATCCTCCGGTGTGACTCGTCGCCGATAGCGTGAATCTGCAGACCAAGATGCTGCTCCGTTGCGATGAGGAGCAACGATCTCGAGTCTTGTCCGTGCGCGCAGACAATCAATTTACGTCCTTCCGACAATTCTGACAAATCCTGACAGTCCAGATTCCCATCGCTGAATCAAACACTACATGCATTCAAGCATTGGTTGTTTTGGGAAGCCCTTAGTCAGGCCCTCTAAACCAAAAGAATGCAGAGTGTAAATAACTACCATCGCGACTCATCATGAAAGAAGAGGAGACCATGCAGTATTTGTGGAAATCTATGTTACTTGCCGTACTAACTGTGGTTGGTGCCGCACTTACAATTGAGCCAGCTCACGCCCAGAGCGGCAGTCGAGTCTCAGCAAACATACCGTTCGATTTCTCAGTAGGGAATACTACGCTGAAAGCGGGTAGCTACAAGGTCGAGCGACTGGAATCCGGAATTCTTGCCTTTAGCAGCGAGGACGGAAGGGAACACAAGTTCGCGTTGACTTTTCCAGGCGATTCTGACAGGGAGAGCCAGGAATCCCACCTTGTTTTCATTCGATATGGAAGCGAAGTGTTTCTGAAGAGAGTGTTCATCTCTGGCAACGAAAACTGCTACGAGTTGCCGGAGAGCAGCAGGGAAAGGGAACTCATCAGGAATCCGGCGTCTGGCACCGAGCTCTCTCTGCTCATCCAGCCAGCACGCTGATTGTGGTGACACCGGTCTTGCGGAGCGTTTGACGAAGCCGTATCACGAGGAACCGATCGGCAGCCCCGTGATGCGGCGGGCTCGAAACGTCTTTAGTTGGGAGATGAGATCCCAACGGGGACCGGTGTGTACCGACTTTGGCCATCAGCATGGCGCTCTTAACCGGCGACCGTAACTCCAAACTGAAAATCTAAGGAGAAAAATGTGTATGATTACAAAGAATCGTAACGCTTCATTTCCAAAGGCGGCATTCATCAATGTCCTTTTATTGCTATTAGTCCCGACGCTAAGGGCGCAAAGCCCGTCAGATGAATCTCGGGCCGGACAATGGCAAATAGCTGGTCAGAATCTGAGCAACACATGGAGCCAGCCAGCCGAACATTCAATCAGTCCCAGCAACGTTAAGGGCCTGAAACCAAAACGGGTATTCACAACCGGTGGAGATGTATCTGCTACTCCTACGGTAGATGGTGACGCCGTTTACTTCCCCGATTGGGCCGGCAATCTCTTCGCAGTCAAGAAGAACAATGGCCATCTTATCTGGTCTCACAAGATCTCTGACTATGATGGCGTCGCGGGAGCGATCTCTCGGGTTAGTCCCGCAGTTGATCACGATCAACTAATTATCGGCGACATTCTCAGTTCCAAACAGGTGCCAACGGCGCGAACGTAGTCTCGGTTGATCGAGAAACAGGAGTACTGCGGTGGATCACACAGGTGGGGACACATCCAGCCGCCATCATCACTGGATCTCCCGTTGTCTTCGACGGCATTGTTTACATCGCTGTCTCTTCGAACGAAGAAAGTCTGGCAACAAATCCCTCGTATCCCTGCTGCAGTTTTCGCGGCAGTATAGTGGCGCTCGACGCGAAAAACGGTGCCATCCTTTGGAAAACCTTCGACATGCCCGACAACAGTGGACAGACAGACCAATACAGCGGCGGCGCCGTATGGCAACCGGCCGCGATTGATCCTAAGCGCGGTACGCTCTTCATCGGCACTGGAAACAACTATACCGTTCCTGCCGATGTAGTTGCTTGTCAGAATGCGAACCCCATGGCGAACTGCACTGCGCCTGACGATTTCTTTGACACGGCCCTCGCGTTGGATTTGAAGACCGGTAGCATCAAGTGGGCGAAGAAGCTGCAGGGCTTTGATACTTGGACGGTTGCATGTCTAACTTCTTCCGGACCAAACCCGAATTGTCCCGTGCCCAGCAGTCCGGATTTCGACCTCGGAGGATCAGGGCCCAATCTCGTGGGCGATATTGTCGGCTTTGGCCAGAAGAGCGGCATCTTTTGGGCACTTAATCCCGATAACGGCAGCATCGTTTGGAGCACACCGGTTGGGCCAGGCGCTTCGCTCGGAGGCATCGAGTGGGGCACAGCCACTGACGGTAAGAGGATTTATGTCGCAGGCTCGAATAGCGATCTCCTCCCCTACACGTTGGTGCCCTCGGGACAGCAGATTACTTGGGGAGCGTGGAGCGCACTTGACGTCGCTACGGGAAAGATCCTTTGGCAGACTGCAGATCCTACTCCAGGCACCATTGACAGAGGCTCGGTCAGTGTCGCAAACGGTGTCATGTATGTGGGCTCGAACTCAGGGCAGATGTATGCCCTCAACACGACAACGGGAGACATTCTCTGGAGCTTTGCGAGTGGAGGGTCGGTCATCGATGGGCCATCTATCGTAGACGGCACCCTCTATTGGGGATCTGGTTACAGGGAAATCAGTGGAGCCGGAAACAACAAAGTCTTCGCCTTTAGTCTGGCCCACTCGGAAGACGGAGGCGGGCACTCCCACAATCACGATCAGAAGTAGTGGCGGTCGATGTCGTCGCTATGTGAATGATTGAGCCTCTCAGCTGATTCCAGTTCGGGTCTGGATTAGGTTGACCTATTAACGACGCGCGCGGTCTTGAGAGGCTGCGCGCGTCACAACCAGTTGGGAGCACAAAGGAGATTTTCACAGATGAGGACGTTAAGACGCGTTTGTGCGAGTATAGCATGCCTCTGATCGTGAGCGCTCACTTTCCGCGCAGCACTATACTCAAGCCAATCTCCTTTCTAACACGGCGGGAGTGGCTCCTGTCACCGATCCAGGCTCTGTCGTTACAACCGCCCGCCGACCCATGGTGGCCTCTGACCAAGCGACAGCGTCTAGCAGGCTGCGGAAAAAAGAAACAGGGTAGTAATTTCGAGCGTTTCGGCGAACGAGAACTCAATGACTTACGAGCGAATTTTCGCTCGACATAAGCCTTAATAGGAGTTTTTCCGCAGCCTGCTAGTACATTATACAACGGAGCAGGCTTTAAGCGGTGCGTGCCGCGCGATATTGGCTTCTTCAAGGCGAGCAGATCCGATCTGTGTCACCGCCATTTGACACTGATCTATTGATGACACTGATCTGTTGATCAACGCTTCCCTTCAGACTGCAACTCGCTTTCTTTTCAGTAGGGAATTTTCGGGTACGTTTGGCGGCCCACTTGCTTTAAGTGAAGTGTCGCGAGCAGTGAGACAAAAACAATCGGAAGAGAGGTTTTAATGGCAAGCCCCGCAAAAGACAGAAAGCCTGCACCGTTACCCGCACCCAATAGCGACTTCTATGAACTTCTCGAAACACTGCCAGCGGAAGAGTTGGCGGTTGTGAAACGGGTGCGCACTTTCATGGAAACGAAAATCGCGCCCATCATCACCAAGTACTGGGTCGAAGATGCTTTCCCATTCGAAATCTTGCCCGCGCTGAAAGAACTCAACATTGGCGGCGCCGGCATGCAGGGATATGGCTGCAGCGGCGGAAGTGTGCAACTGTTTGGCCTGATTGCCATGGAGATGGCGCGCTTCGACTCATCGATCGCGACATTCTTCGGAGTGCACAACGGCCTGGCGATGGGTTCGATCTACCTGGGCGGGTCGGAGGAGCAAAAACAGAAATGGCTCCCGCCGATGGCTCGCTGGGAAAAGATCGGCTGCTTCGGCCTGACGGAACCGTTAGTTGGATCAGGAACCTCGGGCGGGATGTTGACCACTGCCACGCGGGATGGAGACACCTGGATCCTCAATGGTCAGAAGAAGTGGATCGGTAACTCTCCCTGGTGTGACATCTCCATCATTTGGGCACGCGACGTAGCGGACAACCAAGTCAAAGCGTTCATTGTCGAGAACAAGACGACGCCTGGCTTCAAAGTCGAAAAAATCCAGAACAAAATCGCCCTCAAAGTGGTCCAGAACGGGCTGATCACGCTGGAAAACTGCCGAATACCGGAAGCGAACCGTTTGCAACAGGATAAGTCGTTCCGCGACACGGCCCGCGTTCTGAAGATGACGCGCTTCATGGTTGGCTGGGAGGCCACTGGATGCGCCATGGGCGCCTACGAGAACGCACTCAAGTATTGTCAGGAACGACTTCAGTTCGGAAAACCGATCGCCTCATTCCAGATGGTGCAGGACCTCCTCGCCAGGATGCTCGCCAACATCACGGCTTCGCAGTGCCTGCTGGTTCGCATGACCCAGTTGCAGGCGGAAGGGAAGATGACCGATGCACATGCCTCGCTTGCCAAAGCGTTCACCACTGCCAAGTGCCGCGAGACGGTCGCGTGGGCGCGAGAGCTTTTGGGCGGTAACGGCATCGCCGCCGACTACAACGTAGGCCGTTTCTTCGCCGATGCCGAAGCGCTGTATTCCTACGAAGGCACATTCCAGATACAGAACCTGATTCTCGGTAAAGCCATAACCGGGTTCAGCGCCTTCGTGTAGGGAAAGCTAATTGCGGTTCTTATCCAACCTGTCTGCCAAAAAACTGAAGTAACAATGGAGCGAGGAAACTCATGGCTGTTAAGGTCTCGAAATCAAAAATCAGACAATCAGTAGCACAAGTCACCACGGCCCGCTTGTTCTTTCTCAGTGCGAGCAGTGGCCAGGTGTTTTCTGCGAACCCCGACGGCTCCGACCTGAAGATGATTGTGAGCGAGGGAAGGCGACTCCCGGACGGAATCGTTGTGGATGCTGAGGCAGGTCACCTCTATTGGACCAACATGGGCAACCCCAGCGCCAATGACGGCTCCATCGAGCGCGCGAATCTTGACGGAAGCAACATCACCCACATTGTTCCTCCGGGCGGCACTTTCACTCCTAAGCAACTGCAACTCGATGAGAAGAACCGGAAGCTTTACTGGTGCGATCGTGAAGGGATGCGGGTCATGCGCGCGAATGTGGATGGTTCCAACATCGAAACACTTGTCGATACCAGCGAAGGCGACCCGCGTCCTGGTAAAGACATTAAGAAATGGTGCGTAGGTATCGTGCTCGATGTCGAGGCCGGCAAACTTTATTGGACCCAGAAGGGGCCGGACAATGCTGGCGATGGACGTATCTTTCGCGCCAATCTCGAGATTCCCAAGAGCCAAAGTCCCGCCAATCGCAAAGACATCGAACTTCTCTACGAGGGCCTGCCAGAACCGATTGACCTCGAACTCGACCTTTCCAACCGAACGATCTACTGGACGGACCGCGGCGATCCACCACGCGGCAACACGGTGAATCGGGCGCCTATGGATCCAGCTCAGGGTAATGGCAAGAAAGAGCCGGAGATTGTTTTCGACCATTTGATGGAAGGAATCGGTATCGCCTTGGATCTGAAGGGCGGCCGCATGTTTATGACCGACTTGGGTGGATCCATCTACAGCGCGAGTCTCGATGGCTCGAACCGGAAGACGTTGCTTGCGGCGGAAGGGAACCTGACCGGCATCGCGTACGCCGAAGTTCCGGAGCGCACGAGATAACGCAGCCGCAAATCTTGCAATTAATAAGGAGAAGGAAATGAGCTCGCTAGCTTCTGCTCTAAAACTCGAGAACGTCGTCTACGACAAGAAAGGGCCTATTGCGTATGTGACGCTGAACCGGCCAAAGGTCATGAACGCGTTGAACAAGGCGACGATCAACGAGCTGCGCGCAGCGTTCGAAGATGCGCGTGACGATTCAGCCGTCCATGGAGTCATCCTCACAGGTGCCGGCGAGAGAGCATTTGCTGCGGGCGCCGACATCGCGGAGATTGCCAACAACACAGCTGTAGAAGCAGAAGAGGCGACTCGTCGGGGACAGGCATTGACCGACCTGATCGAGAACCTTGGTAAGCCTGTCATCGCCGCAGTGAACGGCT
>QIAH01000303.1:6755-16310 GCA_003225465.1 Acidobacteriota bacterium
GGGTCGCTGCCGAGAGCGCGAAATTCGGTCAGCCGGAAGTAAAGCTTGGAGTCATGCCTGGCTATGGAGGCACGCAGCGCCTCCCTCGTCTGGTCGGGAGAGGCCGAGCACTTAAGCTTATCCTCTCCGGCGACATCATCGATGCAGCAGAGGCTTATCGCATTGGTCTGGTCGACGAACTCGTGCCAGACACACACGTCATCGAGCGTGCCGAAACTATCTTGAAGAAGATCATTGCGAACGCTCCCCTTAGCGTGAAATACGCGCTTGAGGCGGTCAACAAAGGACTGGAGACGAGCGTGGCCGAAGGCCTGCTCCTCGAAGCCTCACTTTTCGCGGTCTGTGCGTCCACCGACGACAAGAAAGAAGGCACGTCGGCATTCCTTGAGAAGCGCGCGCCGAGGTTTCAGGGGAAATAGAACTTTGCGCGCCGCTTCGAAGTTTCAAAATGATTTGCTGCCATAACTGGTGATCGTGCAGAAGGAGATGAAAATGACAGAAGGCAACATATTTTCCGGATTGAAGGTCGTTGATTTGTCGAGCTTCATTGCCGGGCCGAGCGCTGCAACAATCTTGTCCGATTTCGGCGCGCAGGTTGTCAAAGTCGAGCCGCCCGAGGGAGAGCTCTGGAGAAAGGGGCAGAAGATCCCGCCCCAGCCCCATTCGGAAGAAGCGTATCCCTTCCAATTAGCGAATCGAAACAAGCGTGGCGTTGCGGTCAATCTTAAAGCCGCGAGCGCGCAGCAGGTTCTCGAGCGGCTGGCCAAGTGGGCCGACGTGTTCATCGTCAACACACCGCATGCCGCGCGCAAGAAATTGAAGCTCGAATATGACGACGTCGCACAGTGGAATCCGCGTCTGATCTATGCCGATCTCACCGGTTTCGGCGAGAAGGGTCCAGACGCTGCTCTTCCGGGATTCGATCTCACGGCCTTCTGGGCACGAAGCGGCTTGTTATTCATGACGCGCGATGCTGGGGAGCCGCCGACATGGCCAGTAGCGGGTAGCGGTGACAATGCAACTGCGGTCTGCCTTTATGCTGCGATTCTGACCGCGCTTTATCGTCGCGAACGCACCGGTAAAGGATCCTACGTTACCACTTCGCTCCTCGCGGCGGGTGTCTGGTCGGCCAGCGTCTTTGTCCAGGCGGCTCTATGTGGTGCGAGTTTCTATGGGCTGCACGATCGAACACATCCTGCCAATGCAGCTTTGAACACGTATCGCTCTTCCGATGGCACCTGGTTCGTGCTTGTAGCCACTCCGGACAAGGTTCCCGCGGTTCTGAGAGCAATGGGTCGTGAGGATATCCTCACGGATTCGCGATTCTCGGACCCTGCCAAACTGGCGCAGAACCGGTCGCAACTAACGGCGATGCTCGATGAGATCTTTGGTTCGCAGCCAATGTCGCACTGGTACGAGGTTTTCAACGGCGTTCACGTCCCCTTCGGCGCCGTTCGTGACCCGCAGGAAGTCGTGAATGATCCGCAATTGCGAGCGAATGACATCATCGTTCCGCTCGAAGGAGCCGGCGAGAAACTGACTTCTACCATCAACAGTCCGATTCAAGTGCACGGCGTTTCCAAAGTGCCTGCCAGACGCGCTCCAGAAATCGGCGAGCACAATGATGAAGTCCTGAAAGAGCTCGGTTTTGGAGATGACGAAATCGACATTCTGCGTACGAGCGGCGCGATTCCGAGTGCACAACCAGCCAAGAACGTGGAAGAGGCAGTCCGAGCCCGGTAAGAGTCTCGGAGCAAACAAGCGATTGAATTGAAGTGAACTTATTGGAGGATCAAATGGCAAAGAGCCGAGAAATTCGAAATGTAGCGATTGTTGGGACGGGAGTCATAGGCGCCAGTTGGGCTGCTCTGTACCTGGCGCGTGGCCTTAACGTTGTCGCCACGGATCCGGCGCCAAACGCCGAAGCGAATCTACGGCGATACATCGATGCGGCGTGGAAGGACTTGACGGCGCTCGGAATTTCACCTAACGGCTCACGCGACCTTTTGCGGTTTACCCCCGATCTGAAGGACGCGGTTGCCGGCGCTGATCTAGTTCAGGAAAACGGACCTGAACGCAAGGACTTCAAAATCAAATTATTTGCTGACATGGATGCTGCCGCGCCCAAGGATTCGATCATTGCTTCGAGTTCATCCGGACTAACGATGAGCGTGATGCAATCGGCATGCAAATATCCCGAACGGTGTGTGATTGGCCACCCGTTTAATCCTCCGCACATGGTTCCACTGGTCGAAGTTGTCGCTGGCGCACAAACATCACCGGAAACTGTTGAGCGGGCCATCTCCTTCTACACCTCGATCGGTAAAAGGGCGATCCACGTTCGGAAGGAAGTGGTTGGACATGTGGCGAATCGGCTTCAGGCTGCTCTTTACCGTGAAGTCGTGTACCTCATCGAACAAGGTGTTTTGGATGTCGCTGATTCCGACGCTGCGGTGTGCTGGGGGCCTGGATTACGTTGGGGTTTGATGGGTCCTAATCTGCTGTTCCATCTCGCAGGCGGCGAAGGCGGGATTCAACACTTCATGGAACATCTGTCCGGCCCCGTCGCTACATGGTGGAAAGATCTCGGCACGATCACTGAGTTCAGTCCCGAGGTGAAGCAAACCATTGTAAACGGCGTATTGAGGGAAGCTAATGGCCGTTCGATCGCAGAACTCGAACGGGAGCGTGACTCCATGCTGCTGGAATTGCTTACAACCCGCTCGAAAGCGGAAGAAGAGGCACACGCCGGCTCAGACGCTGCGGCCGATTAGGCCTGTTTCCCCTCAGGTGTGACGTGGAGGGCAGGAAATGAGAACAGAAGATGATCTACGTTCACTCTCTCGGCCGGGCATTGCAATTCTATCCTGGCCGAACCGCGCTTCTTCGTGAAGGCCGACTCCTAAGCTTTCGGGAACTCCACGCTCGCGTAGAGGGCATTGCCGCGACCCTCACCAGCCACGCTTTGGAGTGGGAGACCGGTTCGCTCTATTGCTGCCTAACGGGCCCGATTACATCGAACTCATGTATGCGTGCAGCATGCTGGGCGTGATCGCTGTTCCGCTGAACACCCGCCTGTCGACCAAAGAGATCGACCGGGTGCTCGAAGATGCGCGTCCGCGTGGGATCGTACGCCACTCTTCCCTCGCCGTCCCCGGGGTACAGTTGAGCTGGCAGCAGGTGATCGACGAGGAACCCCTTCCAATTCGAAACGACCCTGCTCCGAAGGTCTTTTACGACCCTGAGGCCGTTTTGGGGCTTATCTACACGAGCGGCACGACCGGGCAACCAAAGGGCGTCATGGTGACGCATGGGAATATTCTTGCTGACGTTCACAACTTCAACTACTGGATGCGCTACACCGAAGGCGGGATCTACCTGCACGCCGCTCCGATCTTCCATATCGCAGACTTTCCCGGCATGTTCGCGGCCCCGGCGTTCGGCGCCAGCCAGATCACAATTCCGAAATTTAGCGCACAGACCTTCTGCGAGACGGTGGAACGAGAACACGTGACTCACACCGTGCTCGTGCCCACGATGATCAATCTGCTCACCCAATTCCCAGACGCGAGAAAGTATGACTTGAGCAGCCTGCAGGTGCTGGCGTATGGCGGCTCACCTATGGCGCCGGAACTCGTCCATCGGACTCGGGACCTGCTGCCAAAAGTCAAGTTGATTCAAGTGTATGGGTTGAGCGAAACAGGTTTTCTCACGGGCTTGCAGGACCAGGAGCACACTGAAGACAAGCTGATATCGTGCGGACGGCCCTGTCCCGGTGTCGATCTTCTGGTGACAGACATTTCAGGGAAACAAGCCGATGCGGGACAGGCAGGCGAACTGATCGCACGAGGCGCTAACGTCATGCGGGGCTATTGGAACAATCCTGAAGAAACCGCTGAAGCGTTTCGCAACGGATTCTTTCATACGGGAGATATCGGCCATCAGGACGCCGGGGGATATTTTTACATCCTGGACCGACTGAAGGACATGATTGTCACCGGCGGTGAGAACGTTTATTCGGGAGAGGTGGAGGCAGTGATCTACGACCATCCCGCAGTTCGCGAAGTGGCGGTCTTCGGTGTACCCGACCCGCAGTGGGGCGAACTTGTAATGGCATGCGTTGTTTTGAAGCCAGGCACAGCTCTCACCGCCGACGACCTCGTTGCTTTCTGCCGGCGAAGCCTTGCGAGTTATAAGCTTCCAAGGCGCGTCGAGTTTTCAGAAGCGGATTTGCCCAAGAGTAGTACCGGCAAGATGCTAAAGAGGACTCTGCGCGAGCGTTTCTGGACACAGCAGCAACGCGCCGTGAGCTGACCAAAAATCTAAGCCTAAGCTCGAAAGAGGACAAAAATGAGAAGAGCTGCCGGTCAGACGTCAACGAATGCTTTCAGCAGAGTCGTTGATCTATTGGTAGAACACAGAATCAGGCTTGATGCGCTGGAGCATGTTCTTAAGGAGACGAATCCTCTCGCTCATGAGCTTTACCTGGGTACGATTGAAAATTTGCAAGCCAAAAAAGCAGGGGAAGTCCACCAAGTGCTCACGCAAATGCTTCAGTCACAGCCTTCCGAAAGCTAGATGGACTACTATTCCTGTATTTCTGATACCTCTGCTATTGAAGATCCGAATATCACGAAACGAAGAAATGTCTCACGCAATCAAGGGCGATGATTCTGTGACGAGGATCGGTAGGGTGAAATGAAATGTGGCACCTCGTCCGTCGTTGGCATCCGCCCACAACCGGCCGCCATGCGACTCCACGATGGAACGGCTGATGGCCAATCCCATGCCGCTGCCCTGCGACTTGGTGGTAAAGAACGCAGAAAAGATCTGATCCATCTTCTCCGCTGGCAACCCCACACCCGTATCACTGACCGAGAACTGGAGTTGACCGTCCTGCAGTTCCGACTTCACCGTAAGCTCTCCGCCGGAGTCCTCCATGGCTTCGATGCCGTTAAGCATGAGGTTCATGAACACCTGCTGGAGCTGGACACGGTCTACCATTATTTTGGGCAGCTCGGTGGAAAGGTCTGTACGCATGCCAATTGAGAATCGCGTAGCCTCACCTTTCAACAGCGTCAGCATTTCTTGGATAATTCCGTTCACGTCGACCAACTCACGTTGTGGAGGAGATTTCTTGTAGAACGAACGAATACGGTCGATGATCTCAGCCGCACGATTCCCATACTTATCGATTCGGGCCGCTGCCGCACGGGCCCGATCAAGATTGGGCGGTTCGTGTGCGAGCCATTCAATGCAGCTGTTGGCGCTGGTGATAGCGGCAGCGATGGGCTGCTTGATCTCGTGAGCCAGTGATGCTGCCATTTCGCCCAAAGTACTCACACGATCGATATGCGCCAGATCGGCCTCGAGTTGTCGTAGTTTTTCACGCTCTTGCTCGGCAGATTTGAGCGCCGTGATGTCGGTCGAGCTGCCTACGAACCCCACCAAATCTCCGATGTTGGAAAGGACGGGATGGCCAACAGTGCGGATCCACTTCACCTTTCCATTCGGTAAAAGGATACGGAACTCGTGATCGTAATTGGCCTTTTCCACGATTGCCCGTTCGGTAATGCTCGTCCACTTAAGGCGATCCTCCGGGTGGACGCGTTCGAGATATTCTTCCCGAGTTGGCGCTCCCTCGGCGGGATCGAAGCCGAAAATCCGGTAAAACTCCTCGGAGACCTCCACTGCGAACCAATCCGGTACGCGCCAAGTCCAGCTGCCCGTATGGGTCAGCTTTTGCGCCTCGGCAAGATGAGTTTCACTCCGGCGCAGGGAATCTTCGGTTCGTTTCCGTTCGGTTATGTCCATGACTGTGCCGATGACTTCAATGACCTGACCCGAGACATCCATCACCGGGTGCGCAATGCTGTGAAGATGCTTTATCTTTCCGCCCGGAACAACGATTCGAAATTCGGCCTCCGACTCAGCCCATTCCGTTTGTGTGGACTCCATTTTCCTTCGCTGCTCAAGGCTTGCTCGGTCGTCGGGGTGAACTCTATCGAGAATGAGGGACCAAGCGGGCTTCACTTTCACCGGGTCGACCTCATAAATGCGAAAGATCTCTTCTGACCAGAATAGCTCGTCCGCACCCACGTTCCACGCCCAACTGCCCGTGTGGGTCAGCCTCTGCGCTTCGGCAAGGTACGCTTGTCGCCGCTCCGACTCGTGGGTCATCAATTCTTGCTCGGTGATATCGATTGCGGTGCCGAGAAACCCCTTCAGGACCTCGCCTTCAAGAACGGGAATTCCGACGCACCGAATGTAGCGCAGCTCGCCGTCGCGGCGAACAATTCGTTTTTTTACATCGCAGCCAGAGCGTTCCGCATGCATCTTCTTTATGGTCCCAGCCATAAAGTCTCGATCTTGTGGATGAACGGTGGCTAGATAGTCTTCAAGTGTCGGGGCTCCTTTCTGCGCATCGAGGCCATAAATCTGAAAAAGTTCGGGAGACCAGTAGTTAAAAAAACCCGAAGGGTCGTAAGCCCAACTGCCCATTTGTGCGAGGCGCTGCCCTTCGCTGAGATAAAACTGGCTCTTCCGAAGCGCCTCCTCGGCGCACTTGCTCTCGGTTACATCGATCACGGTACCTACGAACTCACCGAGGTTGCCGGAGCCGTCGAGGACCGCATGACCGACGACCTGAACGTCCCTGATCCCTTTTTCCGGATGCACGACCCGGTAGTCCATTTCGAAGTCCGCTTTGTCACGGATCGCTTTATCGAACCGTTCCCGGACCGCCGCTTGATCGTCCGGATGAATTCGATGGACGAATTCTTCGAATCGGGGTAGCGGTCCAGCCGGATCGAATCCCAACACGCAGTAGCACATCTCCGACCAGTACCTGATGTCACCGGTCGCGGGGTTCCATGCCCAACTGCCAGTTTGACTGAGTCTTTGCGCTTCAGCCAGATATGCTTCGCTTTCACGTAGTCTCTGTTCCGCGCGCTTGCGGTCCGTGATGTCCTGGACTGTACCGTAGAAGTGGGTGGGTCGGCCCGACTCGCCTTTCTTTACAGCACGCGTACTGTTGAGGACGCGCACCTCGCCGCTGGGACGAACGATGCGGTGTTCCACGTCATAGTACGCACCACTAGTAATGGTCTGCTCCTTTTCTCGAAAAACACGGTCCCGATCTTCAGGATGAACTATCTTCCGTAGTGCGTCCGCGTTCATGGGACGTTCCTGAGGCCGCAGTCCAAAAATGCGGTAGGTTTCATCTGACCAGATCAAGCAATCCGTCGCGAGGTCCCATTCCCAGTAGCCGACGTGAGTGATGCGCTGGGCTTCTTCAAGCTTGGCATTGCTGTCTTGCAGAGTCTCGTAGACAGACCGTAGCTTGCCTGCCGTATCATTGAATACCCGGCCCAGTCTTGCCAGTTCGTCGTCTCCTGAAATAGGTACCAGGTGATCAAACTCTCCGCGTGACAAGGCGCTGGAGCCTTCCATCAGCTTTCCTAATGGTGTTGTGATACTTCGGGTAATCATCAGGCCAAGCAGGCTCGCGATAAGCAGAGTGCCCAACGCTGTCAGCGGTAGGACGATGACCATCTGACGTTGGAGACGAGCGATGTTTGTGACGGTTTGCCCGAGTTCGTCGTTCAATTCCCTAGTAATGCTCTTCACGAGCATCGAAGTTTCCTCATCCAGCGGTTGCTTTTCATTTGCCAGCCGCAGCCGCAAGGCGCTCCAATCCCCCGAAGCTGCGAGCGAGTTCAGGGATTCGAGCTGTAACGGAAGGGTACTTTCGATGGCTTCGATAGTCGGTATTAGTGTGGGGTAGGGTCGGACCTCGGGCGGCAAGTGGGTGATTGCGTCCCGGGCGTCCTGAACACTATCCAGGATCATGTCCCGCAGCGGCCCCGATCCCTGGCGCAGTATGACCGCATTTTGGGACTGAGCCACTCTGTCCAGCCTGTCGTTAAATGACTGGAGACTGGACTGAAGGTTCAGAACTGCGATCAATTCCACGCTAACACCAGTGAGACGACGATCTGCTCTAACCTGGGCGGAGTTAAATTGCCAAAGCAAGATGCCGTTTACCGCAAGCAGCAGAATGAATATTCCAACGAAACACAGAGTCAACCGGCGACCAATGGAGAAAGGATTGACAAACCCTTTCGACCCAAGGTCCTCAGCCGCCGCCCCTATTGTTTTACGTCTCATCACTGGTTTTTTCGCCAAGACTTCGCAAAGCGGTCTCAACCCCGCGAGGTAACCTCCTGTTAGTTTCCACCAGAGGTTAACGGTTGAGGTGGACCTGTTTTATAGCCTGTAATTACAACCAACTCCTTTTCTAGTAATGCGGCTGCGTCGGTTGCGCTTCGTTCATGCGTTAATACGGAATGTACCGCCTGTATATAAGCCTGTGAGACCTTGTCGTACGCTTGCCCCGTAACATCAGAAGGTCGGTTAATGATTCGGGGCGGGCTGCCGAGCTTCTGACTGCTTGCATTCGCTCCCACGAACCACGGCAGATCGTACAGCTCCGGTTGAGTGTGTCCCGGTGCGGGAGCAAGGTTGCGCTCGGATGCAAGCTCGTCATTAATGAAGAACCGAAGGAGGGCCATCGCTTGCTGCGGGTGGCCCGAAAATCGCGAAACCGACAATCCGGTGCCGCCAAGCACGTCGACTCTCGCTGCGGCGCCGCCGGGTACACTCGTGTACCCGGTTAGATCGGGCAAGGTGGCCTCCCTCCAGTGAGCCAGGCGATATTTCCATTCCCACGTGCGCCAAAAGGCGGCTCGTTCCGATGCCCACACGTTTGTCGCGTCCGCTTCAGTGTAGGAAAGGACACCAGGCGGGGAAATCCAGCCAATCCACCGCCCGGCTCTTTGCCATGACTGGATGGCGGCGGAATTATTCACGCTGATGGTCTTATTCTTTTCAATGATTCGCCCTCCTCCTTGGGAAACTTGCCATTCCAGTGCGTTGCAAGTAAGGCCTTCTGCCGCAGCCCCCTGCCACACATACCCCCAGAAATCCTTTTTGCCCTCAGCGCGCTCGCCAGCCTGAATTCTGACCGCCATTCTTTCCAGCTCGTCCCATGTGCTGGGGGGCCGGGTGTATCCGTATTTTCGGAGAAGGTCGGTGCGATAGGCCAAAACCCCAATTTGCATGTGATAAGGGATGGACACGACTTTGCCTTTTACGGTGAAGCTCGCGATCAAGTCTGGATCCAGCGAAGAGATTTCCGAAGAAAAGTACGGTTTTAGATCCAAGAGATACTCGTCAATGATTTCCGGCCAGATCACGTCGATGCCAATGAGATCAGGACTTGCGCTGTGTGCGCGCAATAGTTTTTGGACTAAAGCAAGCTGGGCGAGAGAGGTCTCGGGTAAGGGCGAATGTTCGACACGAATTCCCGTTTCGCGGGCAAAGCGCTCCGTCTCGCCCGTCTGCCTTACGCGCGAAGGAACCGAGGTCTTCTGGTCCCCGTTGTTCCCGGCCACTTCCGGCAATAGCTCAGGCTGCGACCATTCGGGATCGAGTATGGTTACCGTGACGGGACGATCGGCATGCCTGCTACAGCCGCATAGGATAAAAGCGAGC
>QIAH01000303.1:16345-52505 GCA_003225465.1 Acidobacteriota bacterium
TCACGCATCCCTCCGACCGCTGCTTCATATGATAATGATGGGCGAAAGTCAAACCGAGACGCCGAGCTACCTCCGTACACGTAGCCCTTGGCCGTTCGATGTGCTCAAGGGCGTCCTCGGGTTGATGCCCGATCTTCTCATTATTGTGCGCCCTTAGGCCAACGGGATGATACGTCGCCTCGACAAGCGCTGCCGAATCGCCAACCGTGGTGTGAATCTAAATCCGTGCGCGACAGCAGTGTTTCGTAGATGCCATCAAGCGACCAAAGACGATGACTCGGTCACCTGGGTCGGCAAAGTGAAATGAAATGTTGCTCCTCGTCCATTGTTAGCGCTCACCCTCAAGCGGTCGCCATGCGACTCCACAATGGAACGGCTGATGGCCAACCCCATGGTTTGAGCAATATTGGTAGGGGGAGATGGCGCTATCCTGGACGCGCCACACAGTGTGACCATACTGGGAGATCCGCCGGTCCGGATCAAGCGCGAGCGCACGGGGAAGCGCTACCAACGACAAGTTCGCCAACACGGCACCCAGCACGAAGACGTGTCGTGCCCGTATTCGGACGACCACCGCCTTCTGCCACGTTGTTTGTAGAACGGTCACCATAGCCGTATGCCCGGATGATTGAACTCACTTGCTCGGTAATCCCGCCAGGCCGTTGGCGTTCCCTTTTCGCAATCGGCGCGACGGCACCAGCGCTTGCCGGTCGTGTCTGGTCTCATGATCAAAGCCGCAAAACACTTTATATGACCAATGCAGACTCCGTCACATGGGTTGGCAAGGCGAAATAAAAAGTTGCCCCCCGTCCGTCATTGGAGGTGGCCCACAACCGGCCGCCGTGCGACTCCACAATGGAACGGCTGATGGCTAGCCCCATCCCGCTGCCTTTCGTCTTGGTGGTGAAGAAGGCAGAAAAGATCTGGTCGACATTCTCAGCGGGTAGTCCCGGGCCTGTATCGCTGACCGAGAACAATAGTTGCCGGTCTTGTTCCAGTTGTGACTTCACCGTGAGTTCTCCGCCCTCGTCCTGCATGGCTTCGATGGCGTTGAGCATGAGGTTCATGAACACCTGTTGCAGCTGCACATGGTCCGCTATGATTTTGGGCAATTCGGGCGCTAGTTCGGTGTGCATGGCAACTGAGCATCGCGTGGCCTCACCTTTCAGCAGTGTGAACATTTCGTGAACAATTCCATTCACGTCGACCAGTTCACGTTCTGGAGGAGAGTTCTTGTAGAACGAACGTATCCGATCGATGATCTCAGCCGCACGATTCCCGTACTTATCGATTCTGATGGCTGACGCACGCGCCCTGTCAAGGTTGGGAGGCTCGTGCGCAAGCCATTCGATGCAGCTGTTGGCGCTGTTGACGGCGGCAGCGATTGGCTGTTTGATTTCGTGCGCCAGCGAAGCCGCCATTTCTCCCATCATGCTCACACGGTTCATGTGCGCAAGGCCTGCCTCGAGCTGACGCAATTTCTCGCGCTCTTGCTCGGCACGTTTGCGATCTTCAAGGTCCGTGAGGGTTCCGTACCAGTTAACGATCTTTCCATGCGGGTCTCGAAGTGGGACACCACGCACCAGAAACCACCGATATTCCCCGTCAACCGCGCGACGGAACCGCGCCTCGTCTTCGAAAACCTGTCCGGTCGCAACGGAGAGGCGCCACTTCTCGGAATGGCGCACAAGATCCTCGGGATGGATCGCACGCTGCCAACCTGCGCCTGAAGTTTCCTCGACAGAAAGCCTGGTGTATTCAGTCCAGCGCTTATTTACAAATGTGCAGGAGCCGTCAGACAACGTGGTGAAAGTCATCGCCGGAATTGTTTCCACAACATCCCGCAGACGCTTTTCCTGACTCTTGAGCTGATGAACGCGCCATCGATAAAGTGCCCAGGTGCCAAACAAGAAAGAGGCTGCAAGAAGGATTCGAAACGCTCTTGTTTGGTACAAAGTGGGCACAATACGGAAGGGTAGCGCCACAGATTGATTCCAGGTGCCGGCGCCATTGCTAGCCATGACCCGAAACGTATATGAGCCCCAATCAACATGTGTGTATATGGCCGTACGAGTGGAGACTGTTTCACTCCAGTCTCTATCAAATCCATCCAGTTTGTATCTAAACTGAATCCGCTCCGGGGTAGATAAGCTCAAGCCGGAATAGCTAAACCGCAGTCGATGCGTGTCAGGAGGAATCTGAATCGGCGGTTGCAGGTCCAGCGAGTTGCCGTCCGCGGATAAACTCTCGATTTGTACAATAACAGGAGTGGACTCACTCTCAGTTCGGACGGGGTCGACTACAGCGAGACCTCGATCGGTGGAAAACCAGATTTTCCCGTGCGCATCGGCAAAAACCGATCGAAATCGCTTCACGCCTTGTCTGCCGATGAGACCATCCTCGAGTCCGTAGTCTCGAATGTCCGATTCAATCAGTGTGGCTGACAGCAGTCGCGTGCGCTTGACGGATAATATGTGATTCGAGGTTGCAATCCAGAGATTTCCGATGTTGTCCTCGGCAATTCCGAGGATCTCTTCCCGCAAGGACGAAGGCATGGAGTCCGACTTCGTGATATGGCCCGATCGCAGCACAGCAAGCCCCGAGACAGTTCCAATCCACAGAGTGCCCGTCGAATCTGTAAGCAAGCTTGTGATGTTGTCGTTGGGCAACCCATCACGAGACGTAAAAACGCTCCACTTGTTTCTGTAGTAGCTAACGAGGCCGTTTGGCGTGCCGAGCCACATTGTGCCATCTGGGTTGTCATCGATCGAAGTGATGGTATCCGATGGCCAACCATTCGCAGTGGAGTATGTTTTGAAATGACCGTCCACAAATTGACTGATACCAGCGTTAACAGTGGCAGCCCATACCGAACCGTCCCGGCCTCGAAAAACGGCGTATACGCTGTTTCCCGCGAGCCCATCGGAAACGGTGTAGGTTCTCGCTCTCATTCGACCAGCACCGTAGCGCAAGCGCGTCAGTCCACCATGCTGTCTTCCCACCCATAGCTCGTTCTCGTCTCCTGTGATGGAATAGACCACGTCGTGGTTCAAACCTTCGTTTAAAACTATTTCCCCTTGTCCGTGTCTTAGCGACTGCAGACCACCCTTGAACGACGCGAACCACACGCGCCCAGTAGCGTCGACAAAAACGGGTCCACCGCTCTCCCCTTGCGACGTTTTAGACGGATACGTGATGAACACGGTTTCGCGCAGTTTCTCTATGCCTCGCGAACGGCCTACCCACAGCTGTCCTTCTCGATCTTCAAAAAGAGCCGACACTGGTTTCGCGCGGCCCGAACCAACGTCATCAAACGAGGCTCCGTCATTGTTGACCCTGGCGAGTCCGGCAGTGGTTCCTGCCCAAATGTTCGCGTCGCGGTCGCGAATCATGGTGTTAACTTCGGCTTCACGAAAGGCAGGGTCAATGCCAACTTGAGTAGCTTCTTTTCCGTTCCAACGAAAAATACCTCTTTCCGTTCCGATCCAGAGCTCTCCATTTTCCAGTGGAAGGAGGGACCGAACGTTGCGGCTCTCACCCGGCAGACGTACGGGCGAAATCCGACCGCGGTCCAGATAAAACAGACCTTTGTCGCTTGTGCCGAGCCACACGCGACCGTCACTGGTCTCCGCGATCGAAGTTACAGCCGAGTCAGGTTGGGCTAGATGATGAGCAGCAACACTCGTGGCCCAACTCAGTCGGGTTGAGAGATCGTCGGAAGATGGGGCAGTCGGCGTGGAGTTGGGGTCCGATGGAGGGGAAATCTTCAAGAACTTCCCATCTTGATAGGTGAGTACGCCATACGCCAGCGATGCGAATAGAGGAGCGCCGTTCGCGCGCTTTCCGATCGCTGTCACTCCTACTTCTGCTTCTTCGTGGCCGAGTTCGAATTTTCCGTCATGAAACCGCAGCAGCTTAGTATTGGCAAGGAGAACCCAGAGATTGCCACGATTGTCGGTGATCAATTGCTGGACGGGGCCGATGGGCAAAGACTCAGGGCTCGCCTGCTGAAAAACGCGGAAGGTCTGCCCGTCAAAGCGGAACAGACCTTTTTCCGTACCAATCCAAAGATATCCGTCCGGCGTTTGCGCGATCGCCGATGTCGTCCCTCCTGGAAACTCGTTCTCGATTGTCCAACGATCGTGCGCATATTGCGAAATCATCCGATGTGCATCGATAGCCTTTGAGGTGATAGCGCAAAAAATCAGCATCGCGGCGGCGGTGGCAGCCGCGCCAACTCGCAACCGGAATTCGGAGAGAATAGTCAAGGAAGATACTCGAACTCGTCGATGATGACTTCCGTGTTCTTCTGGCGGAGGCCCTTTTCGCTCGCAACGATGTAAAACATGAATTCCAGGTGCTCTTGGCCAGGTGATGGAACTCCTGCAGTGAAGGTGTGCTCATAGAATGGATGCGCACCCGACTGAATCGAGCTTCCCCGGTATGCCTTGAACTCTGCACGCCCGGGCTCCCAAAGAATCGAGTAGGTGAGCGTGCCGGGCGGCTCAGTGAAACGAGCGAGGTTGCCAGGAACATAGAAAGGCTGAATGCCGAATTGTGCGTTTTCTCTGCTTGTGGCGCGGCCCCAGCGCCCAATCTCGATATCCCATTCTCGGAAATGTTGATCGCCCGCCGCCTGATCATGAGTGTGCAAGCTGAGAACCACGCCAGGATCTAAACGAGCAGTGTCACTGACGACAAAATTGTAAATGCCATAGCCAAGACTTCGCGCAAGAATCAGTTGCGCGCAAGTCCAGCCTTTTGGCTTATTACTAATCCTGAGATGCAACACGCCACTCTTGTCGGTCCAGACGTTATCCGCATCGTACAGATTGTTTAGTCCGCCTCGAGCCGAGTCGGTAGTGCGAACCTTCCAGTCATATCCGCTGAAGCGTAGTGGTACGGTGGGGAGGTCCGGCAGAGATCCAACTCCATTCACTATTCTCAATGCCACTACAGAACCACCCATCGAAGGAGCTACATCGATCGTGGGCGCTGGATGATAGTCAGGATCGACAAGGAGCGCAGCGTATTCGTAACCCAAGTGGGTCTGAGTGCTCCATGTCGAATCCGACTGGATGGGGATAAACGGATGGTCGGGCCACGGCTGTACCCACCAGGGGCCACTCTTTGCATACACTACAATTCGCTGTCCTGGGCGAGCCCCAGAGACCCGGCCGGAGATCGTGTCCAGTCGTTCTCGGCCACCCTGGGCTGCGGGAGGAATCTTGGTGAAAGCGATGGATAGCGTTTCGTGAGATTTGTCTGCCTGGCAGGCCACCATGGCGACCGCGCTAAAGAACACGACAGCGCTCAGGATTCGCCAGACAAGACACGGTGCAAAACCTGTTTCAGCGCGACTCGCCGCCGCGATTTCAGAGTGCTTCACTGACATAAGGGAACGCTGTCACTCTCGTTCGAAGTCGAGGGTTCCTCTTTTCTTTCTCGGACGACTAGAGGCCGGCGATGGTGATGCGATCTTCGACTGCTGCTTCACTTTTTGGCGGGTCGAATTTCACGCTTAAGCATCTTCTCGAGCGACGCCGAGAAGGTCTGCCCCGTCCTGAGGAATAGGTCGCGAAATCCCCAATCTTCTCATCTTCGCCAGCAGCGTGGTTCGTTTCAGTCCCAGTTTGGCCGCTGCGCCGCGCGGTCCACCGACGATCCAGCTGGCCTGCTCCAACGTTTCCACAATCAGAGCGCGATCGGAGTCTTCCAAGGTCATCGATGAATGGAAGGTTCGGTTGTGATGCTGACCGGGAGCCGTGAGCTCAGTTTGCTTTTTGTGAAGTGGGTTTGGAAGCACGCCGTCCCGCGTGACGATCACTGCGCGTTCCACCAAGTTCTGCAACTCGCGAATGTTGCCAGGCCAGGAGTACCACTGGAAGGCAGCCATGGTTTCCGGAGAAATGCTGTCGACTTGCTTCCCCATGCGGCGGCTAAACAGCCTCACGAAATGCGTGACAAGAGCCGGAATGTCCTCCCGGCGCTCTCGGAGTGCGGGCAACAAGATGGGGAAGACATTCAGACGGTAATACAGATCACTACGAAATTGCCCACGAGCGACCATCTTCACCAGATCCCTGTTCGTAGCCGCTACCAGCCTGACATCCACCTTGTGCGTGCGACCGCTCCCTAGACGCTCGAACTCCTGCTCCTGCAAGATGCGCAGCAACTTCGGCTGCAGCGCCGCGGGGATGTCGCCTACTTCGTCCAAGAACAAGGTCCCTTTGTCAGCCATTTCGAAGCGCCCGATCTTCTGCGCAATCGCACCGGTGAAGGCACCCTTCTCATGACCGAACAACTCACTTTCCAGAAGATCCAGGGGAATGGCAGCGCAGTTCAACTTGATAAAGGCGCGCCCGCAGCGCTGACTGGCATTGTGAATGGCATGTGCGATGAGCTCTTTTCCTGTGCCGGTCTCCCCCTCGATGAGGACAGTCGAGTCTGTGGGCGCAACCTGCTCCACCTGCTCAAGAACAGATTCCAGGGCAGCACTATTGCCGATGATCCGCTCGAACGTACGCTCGGCGTGATCGGGCCCAGGGTTCATGACTGTTGCATAATCTTCCACAGAAACCTCTACACTTAAGGCTCCCCACGCGACTTCAATAGCCTAGGCTGCTCACATATCAAGTGCAGCACGGACCCTTTTGAGCAACAAGTGATGATCGAACGGTTTTGCGAGGAACTCGACTGCACCCTCTCTCATCGCTCGAATTCTCATCCTCGCATCCCCATGAGCCGTGATAAAGATGATCGGAACATTGCATCCCTCTTGCTTCAACCTGGCCTGCAACTGCAGGCCCGACATCTTCGGCATACGGATATCAAGAACTAGGCACGCAGCCCGAGTATGCAAATCGGATTCGAGGAATTCTTCCGCGGATCCAAAGCACTGCGCGACCAGCCCAGCCGCTTCCATTAGGTCGCGCAGTGAATCTTGCATGGCCTCGTCGTCATCAATGATTGCTATTAGTTTGGCCATCCGGTTCACCGACATGTTTGCAGCTTAACGGCATTACTTCAGGTGAAGCAATCAATCTTTAGGCTGACTGACCCAGACTTTAGAGAGTAGATTCTTACTATCGATAATCGGGCGGGGGCAACATCGATTCTGGCAAAGCTCGCTACGTTGTCGACTTGACCTTGTCCGCCATTCTGACGAGTTCAGGCAAGGATTTAGCCAGCATCTTTTTCATCACCTGGCTCCGATGCATTTTGACGGTGGCTTCACTGGCACCGAGTTCCGCCGCAATCTGCTTATTAAGCATCCCGGAAACGACGAGGCTCATCACCTCGCGCTCCCGGACGCTTAATATGTTGTATCGCTGTCGCAGCTCAGCAGTGTCTCGCTGGTTTTCGCGGACCGTGCGATCTCGAGTGAGCGATCGCTGAACCGCATCGAGCAAATCCTGTTGCCTGAATGGCTTGGTGAGAAACTCAACTGCGCCAGACTTCATAGCCTTCACCGACATCGGAACGTCCGCATGCGCGGTGAGAAAGATAATTGGAATACTTACTTTCCCTCTTTTCAGCTCGTGCTGAAGGTCCAAGCCGCTAATGCCGGGGAGTCTCACGTCAAGAATCAAGCAACTGGGACCATCACTGCGCGGACTCGACAAGAACTCCTGCGCAGTTCCGAAAGACTTAGAATGCAAGCCGACAGACTCCAGCAGCTCCTGGAGAGACTCACGCACATCTCTATCATCATCGACAATGAATACGGTTGGCACATCCTGCGTGCTCATAACGACGCGCCCCAATCAGAAGGGAGATCAAGCGAAAATCTCCCAAGTTTCGCTCTGTCGCTGCCGATCAAGCGTCGGTCGACAACGCCGGATAGATTGTATCGGATGATGCAGAGGGGACGCCGTGCAGAGCCTCGGCATCGAGGGTAACGTGAGGATGATCACCGACTGCTGACCTCACCAGACCTGCGCGCTTGCTGGCTAGAGACATCTATGTCGACACAAAAGGGGAGCCCAGAAGATCAACGGGGGACATTTACCGGTGCACGCTTGATTTCAGAGAGTTCCCTCGAAAAATTGAAATCTGTGGGAGCGGCACCGGTGATTAACCGCGCACCGCGATTGAATGTCAGGTCCTGTATCGCCCATTGAATGAAAACGAGGATGCGACTCTGGAACGAAACCAGATAGGTTACATGGATAAAAGCCCACACCAGCCACGCTAACAACCCCGAAATGTGAAGACCGAATACGTCTGCCACTGCGGCTGCGCGTCCAATTACTGCCAGAGACCCTTTGTCGAAGTAACGAAAAGGTGGAAGCTCTGAATGCCCCTTTACTTTTCGCAAGATCGCCTTGGCTGCATAGGCCCCTCCCTGCATGGCGACCTGGGCCACTCCAGGCAAAGGTTTTCCTTTTTCATCCGTCGCTGAAGCCAGATCGCCTACTACGTAAATGTCCGGATAGCTCGGAATCGTCAGGTCAGGTTTTACTTTGACTCTTCCTCCTTTGTCGGTTTCGGCCTTTGCGTGGCTAGCCACGATCTTGCCCAGCGGCGATGCGGTGATACCGCCAGCCCAGACCACAGTTTTCGCGGCGATTGAATCAGTTCGCCCGCCGGAATCAATCGTCAGGCCATCTTTGTCAACGTTTTTGACCATTGCACCACACCTCACCTCGACTCCTAGCTTGGCAAGCGAACGGGTTGCCTTTTCTGCCAGGTCCTGAGGGAAAGGCATCAGTGCTCGAGGCGCACCATCCAGCAGGATGATCTGCGCTTCCTCAGGCTTGATAGAGCGGAAGTCATTCTTCAGGGTTTGGCGCGCGATCTCAGCGATGGCTCCAGAGAGTTCAACGCCAGTAGGGCCTGCTCCAACGATGACGAATGTGAGCCAGGCGCGACGCTGCACGGGATCCGAAAGGCGCTCGGCCACTTCGAATGCATAAAGAATTTTGTGGCGGATGGCCGTAGCTTCTTCGACACTCTTCATGCCGGGCGCCCACTCTTGCCACTCGTTGCGCCCGAAGTAGGATGTCTGCGAGCCGGCGGCAACGATCAATGAGTCGTAAGGAACGATGGCCCCATCGGCCAGAAAGACGCGTTTTGAATCCGGATCGATGTCCACGACGGTCCCCAACCAAACGCGAGTATTCTTCTGCCGGCTTAGGACGCTCCGAAGGGGCGAGGCGACCTCTCCCGCCGAAAGAGAGCCAGTCGCGACTTGATAGAGCAGTGGTTGGAAAAGGTGGTAGTTCCGCCGGTCGATAACTGTCACGTCCACTAAATTTGAGTTCAAGCGCTGGGCCGCAGACAGCCCACCAAATCCCCCGCCTATGATCACTACCTTCCAGCGTTCGCTCATTCTTTCCTCCTGGTGGCTCAGACAATTTCCCGACTGCGACCGGGGACGAGGGTCGGCGCAGCCCTACCGTTCAGTACCGCCTCCACATTGTCCAGGGCCAGCATGCCCATGGCTGTACGGGTTTCGATCGTGGCGCTGCCGATATGTGGCAATAGAAATGTATTTTTCAGCGAAACATATTCCGGATGAAGTCTTGGCTCGTTTTCAAATACGTCGAGTCCAGCAGCCGCGACCCGCCCGCTCTTGAGAGCGGCGATGAGGTCGTCGTCGACCACCAGTCCGCCGCGAGCCGTGTTCACTACGATGGCTCCGGGGGGCAGAAGGCTTATGGCTCTGGAGTTCAAGAAATGGTGCGTCTGAGGAGTCTCCGGGGCGTGCAGGCTCAAGAACTGGCTAGCGCGAAGCAGATCCGACGGATCCTTGTGGTAGACGGCATCGCCTGCGATTTCCGCAGATAACTCTGAAGCGTTGGCATAGTGAATCTTCATTCCGAATCCTCGCGCTCGACGCGCCACGGCCTGTCCCACGCGTCCCATTCCAAAAATGCCGAGGATTTTGCCACCGACTTGCCATCCCAAGAGCATGTCGGGGTTCAGGGGCTTCCATGCTCCCGTTCGAACCAGCCCCTGAGCTTCGTAAGCCCGACGCGAAGCACCCAACAGAAGCAACATTGCGATGTCGGCCGTTGCTTCATTGTTGACACCAGGGGTGTAAGCGACCGGAATGTTCCTGCGAGCGGCGGCTTCCAGATCGATATGCTCAAAACCCACCGAGTACGTGGCGACGATTCTTACGCTGGGCGAAACCTTCTGGAAAAACCCAGAGTCCAACCGGTCTGCTGGCGTGATAAACATGGCGTCGGCTCCTTCGGCCGCGGAGAGCAGCTTCTCGGGACAGAGCGGAAGCTGATCCTGTTTTCGTCGGGCGCTATAATCGCGGTCGATACGGTCTTCAACTTCCTTCGGATAACTGCTGGTTACCACCAGAATGGGTTTAGTCATGCCCGACATATCCTTTACTCGTGCTCAGACGATTCCCACATTTCGCTGGATCTCCTTGATCACCGTATCGACCCTTCCGCTCAGCACTTGCTTGGCGAAACTGAGAGTGAAGCCCTTGACCGTGTGAAATGGTGAATGGGACGGCATGGCAAGCGCAAAGGGATTTACAACGGCGTCGACGACGACGGGACCATCTTTGTAAGCGAGAGCTTCAGCCAGACCTTCTCGAACGTCCTCGGGTTCCTCGATGCGAATCCCTTTCGCCCCCATCGCCTCAGCAACCTTGGCGAAATTTGGATTCTTGAACTCCACGCCAGAAGGAATGAAGCCGGCCTCCTGTTGTTCGATATGGACGAAGTCGTACTTTTCGTTGTTGAGAATGACTTGAACGATAGGAATTCGGCGTTCTATCTGCGTGAGCAGATCGCCCATTCCCAGCATCGTGAAGCCTCCATCGCCGCACAACGCGATGCACTGTCTGCCGGGATATGCGATAGCGCATCCGAATGCGTTCGGTGCGGCATTGGCCATAGACGCCCACGAGAATGAGCCAAAGAGCCTGCGGTTTTTTCCACCGAAGATATGTCTCGCAAGCCAGATACAAGCCGTACCTGTGTCGGCAAAAAACATTGCGTCCTCCGCGGCAAGCTCGCTGAGCGTCGCGGCGAGGAATTCAGGACGTATGGGTTTTATCCCCGGTCCCTTTTCGACATAGTGCTGCAGTTGTTTGTGGAAGGATTCCGTGTGTGCAATCTGCCTCGCTAGAAACTCGCCATCCGTCTTTGCACACACGGCGGGAAGCAATGCACGGACCGTCGACTTGATATCGCCGACAAGACCGAGATCTAGCGCTGTACGGCGGCCGATGTGCTTCGGGTTCTTGTCAATCTGAACCTTTTTCACACTGGCGCCGGGAAGAAATTCTGAGAACGGAAAATCCGTGCCCAGCATGAGCAAGAGGTCGGCCTCATGGAGTGCGTTGTACGCTCCCCCATAACCGATCAGCCCGGTCATGCCAACGGCATTAGGATTGTCATGCTCCAGCCATTGCTTCCCCCGGAAGGCATAGCCGACGGGAGCCTTCAGCTTGCACGCGAGTTCAACCACTTCATCGCGACCTTCTCTGCAACCGTCTCCACCAAAGATCGCCACCGTCTTCGCTTCATCGATCATCCTCACCAATTTGTCGAAGTCTGTATCGGAAGGTCTCAGGATAGCTGGGGATGCAATGGTGAAGTCGGTAGGGTGGTCCGGAGCATCGGCGGCCGCGACATCGCCAGGTATGGAAAGAACGGTGGGACCCTTCTCCAGAACAGCCGTGAGTATGGCGGTGTTGATGACCGCGCGGGCCTGCTCCGGATTAACCAGCCGAGCGGTATAAAGAGACGCCGCCTCAAAAAACTTGTACGGATTTAGTTCCTCGAGCGTGGATGTGTCAATGAGGCTCGACTCGACATCCCCGGCGATGGCGATAATGGGAGCTGCTTCTTTCCGCGCGTCCATCAATCCGTTGAACAAATGGACAACTCCGGGCCCCGCAGTTCCGCACACCACCACCGGGTTACCCGTGAAATAGGCCTCCGCGACCGCGGCAAACACTCCATATTCCTCATGACGAACGGGAACAAACTCGATTGCGCCATTTCGGCGCAGTGCGTCCACCACGGGATTCAGTGCGTCTCCGACGATTCCATAACAGCGCTTGACCCCAGCCTTCGCCAGCATCTCCCACAATACGTCTGCAACTGTTTTCGCCATTAAAACCTCCGGAATTCTTTGTGGACCCGGTATCGGTGTCGCGCGATTCACTCTCAGCGTTTAGGTCGTCGCTATGCCTACCCAGCAACTCTCGAGCAATTCTGTATTTCGGTGTTCACGTCACTTGAGTCCATGCAATTGCCGTGCCATGAAATTCAGGGCCGAAAACCGCGCTTCGTCCACATCGGGCCGGGATTCGTTTCTGCGATTGCGTGACAACGCAGATGACACTTGACGCAAGAGGCACGCGGATGACACTGACCGGCCCGGCATGTGTTAGTCGCCTCGCGAAAATAATGATCGGGATTTCATGAATGTTGGGATTCAACGCGGTTGCGACGCAGGAAATACGAGGGCATGTCGCTTTGGTAGCACGCTTGCTCTCCACTCAATGGGATTAGGCGGTAAGAAATTGTGGCGCGCGCTCTGCGATAGGAATTAAGGAGAGATTGCGAAGTCTGGTGATAGCGCGCGCAGTTCGGAAGTGGAGAACGGAAAAAGAGAGATGGCGATGTTGAAAATGAAATCTTGGACGTTGCGGTTCGTTGCGCAGACCATGCTTCTTCTGTTTTGGTCTGCTATGGCGGTGTGGGCAATCGGGCCAAAAGACTCGTCTCCTCACGGCACAAATATCTTCGCTCCCGCCTCAACTCCAGCCAAGGCAATCTCTGACTTGTCCGTCTTTGTGCTTGTCATTACCGGAATCATCTTTGTCGTCGTGTTTGCTTTACTGGCCTATTCCGTCATTAAGTTCCGCGGGCGAGCTGTTGATGCCGGCCGCGAACCGGCCCAGGTATACGGAAGCACCCAGATTGAGCTGGCCTGGACGATCATTCCCATTCTCATCGTTATCGTCTTGTTCTTGGCAACGGCGAGAGTACTCCATGCGGTTCAGGATGCTCCCCAACCACCGGGCGCCATCGAGGTCACTGCCATCGGGCACCAATACTGGTGGGAGTTTCGCTACCCGAAGCTGGGGGTCGTTACAGCGAATGAGCTGCACATCCCGGTGAGCAATCCCGCGAATCCGACTCCTACGTTCTTGACCTTGCTTTCTGCTGACACTGACCACAGCTTCTGGATCCCGGAACTCGCGGGTAAGACCGACCTGATTCCCAACCATCCGAACAGAATGTGGATGGACCCACTGCGCACCGGAATCTTTCTTGGTCAGTGCGCGCAATACTGCGGGGTTCAGCATGCAAAGATGCTGTTACGCGTCTCGGTGGACAGTCCAGCCGATTTTGCTGCCTGGGTCCGTGGGCAGCAGCAGCCCGCCGTTCAGGACGCAAGCGTAGCGACCGGCAGGCGAGTTTTCGAAAGCAATGCCTGCATGAATTGTCATGCGGTGGCAGGAACGAATGCCAACGGACGCTTCGGCCCGGATCTCACACACTTGATGATCCGGGCCACGATCGCCTCCGGTGCAGCTAGCAACACACCAGAAAACCTCCGTCTCTGGATTCAGGACCCAAACGCGATCAAGCCCGGCTCGCTGATGCCGGCCATGAAACTAAACGATTCCGACCTAGATGCGGTCGTGAGTTATATGGAGACACTTCGCTAGAGGAAGTTGAAGGCTAATATGTCATCGAATGCGATCACAATTCCCGGCGTGCAGATTGACGAGAAGCCTTGGGTTGACACTCTCCATGAGTGGGTGACCACGGTTGACCACAAGCGCTTGGGCGTTCTCTATATTCTCTACGCCCTGCTATTTCTGGTTGTCGCCGGTGTCGAAGCGCTCATCATTCGCATTCAGCTCATGTTCCCGCACAATCATTTTGTTTCGCCGCAGGTCTTCAACCGCCTGTTCACCATGCATGGCACAACCATGGTGTTCTTCATGGGCATGCCAATCCTGTTTGGCTTTGCAAACTATCTCGTGCCATTAATGATTGGCGCCCGCGACATGGCGTTCCCCCGGCTGAATGCCTTCAGCTTCTGGCTTTCCGCAATGGGCGGATTTCTTCTCTACTTCAGCCTGGTGGGCGCAAATGGGCTCTATGGCGCGGGCAATGCACCTGACGCGGGATGGTGGGCATACGCGCCTCTTACCGCACGGGCCTTTTCGCCAGGCCACAGCACGGATTATTGGACGCTGGCGCTGTTGGTTTCGGGATTTGGAAGCATTGGAACCGCAATCAATATTATTGCGACTATTCTCTGCATGCGCTGCCCGGGCATGAAGCTCAATCGCATGCCTTTGCTGGCATGGCTCAACCTGGTGATGGCCGGAATGGTTCTACTCGCGGTTTCGCCGCTGACCGCGGCACAGTTCATGCTGCTTATCGATCGATATTTAGGCGGCCATTTCTTCGACACGCAGGCCGGCGGCTCGGCCATGTTGTGGATGCACTTCTTTTGGATATTTGGACATCCGGAAGTGTACGTCCTGATTATTCCCTGCTTCGCTTTCATGTCGGAAATCATTCCGGTGTTTTCACGGAAACCGATTTTCGGATATCCGGTCATGGTCGCGGCCACTGTCTGCATCGGCTTTGTGAGCATGAGCGTGTGGGCGCACCACATGTTCTCGGTCGGAATGAACTCTTACGCGAACAGTTTTTTCACGATTACCACGATGGCGGTCGGTGTTCCTACGGGAATTAAGATCTTCAATTGGCTCGGCACCATGTGGGGGGGGAAGATTCAGTTTAAGGTGCCGATGCTGTTCTGCATCGCATTTCTCTTCCAATTCCTGACTGCCGGCCTAACCGGCATCATGCTGGGAAGTGCCGCCTTCGATTCGCAGCTTACCTTGTCGTATTTCGTCGTTGCTCACTTCCACTACACACTGGTAGGCGGCGTTGTGTTCGGCGTCTTCGCCGCCCTCTATTACTGGTACCCAAAAATTACGGGAAGAATATTGAACGAGACACTCGGGAAACTGCATTTCTGGCTGTTCCTGATCGGGTTCCATCTGACATTCGACCTCATGCACATTCCCGGCCTATTGGGTATGCCGCGCCGAATCTACACTTACGAGCCTGGCCGCGGCTGGGACACTGTAAACCTGCTCATCAGTGTCGGCGGATTTATTCAGGCAATCGCTGTTGTGATTTTTGCGGCGAATCTCGTTGTCTCTTATTTCAAGGGAAAGAAGGCGGGCAACGACCCCTGGGACGCCTGGACACTTGAATGGGCCACAAGTTCGCCCCCGCCTGCGTACAACTTCGCTTCCATTCCCCTGGTCGCGAGCCGGCGGCCGTTGTGGGACTTGAAGCATCCCGAAGACCAATAAAGGACAACAGCAATGAGCGCAATGGCGAATCCATTCCCACAGGCACCGGCAACCTGGAGGCTACCCGATCGCGGCAAGGTCGCAATGGCCGGCCTCATTATTGCCGAGTCGGCGATCTTCACCATCTTTGTGGTTGCTTATTTGTTCTACGTGGGCAAGAGCCTCACCGGACCGACTCCGCGCGAGGTGCTCGAGACACCGATCTTTTACACCATCTGTCTGTTGTCGAGCAGCCTGACCATTCATTTTGCCGCGAAGTCGCTGGCACGCGAAAGAGTCGGAGCGTTTCTCGGCTTATGGGTGCTCACCATCGTTTTGGGCGGCACGTTTATGTACGGCACCGGGCAGGAGTGGCACCGGCTGATCTACGAACACGGGCTCACGATCTCGACGAATTTATTCGGAACGACCTATTACTCGCTGGTCGGACTGCACGCCTTTCACGTTACTGCAGGCCTGGTCATGCTCTCGATTGTCGCGATCTTTGCTGTGGTCGGACGCGTGCAGGGGGAGCAATCGCGTCGTGTGGAAGTGCTCTCCATGTACTGGCATTTTGTGGATGCTGTGTGGGTAGTAGTTTTCACCGTCGTTTATGTTCTGGGGCGCTGAGGGAAGAAATGGCAACCTTGCTGACAACCGAACCAATGAGTGAAAGCCCTGGCGCGCCGCGCGAGATTGAAGTGCCCGCGCCAACAGCGTGGCCCTTTGTCTTGGCTTTTGGATTCACATTGTTAGCTGCAGGCTTAGTTACGACCATAACGGTCAGCGTCTTCGGCGCTGTGCTTGCTCTGGCAGGCTGCATCGGCTGGTTCCGCGAAGTCTTTCCTCACGAGCACGAAGAGGTTGTGCCAGTGCTTCCTGAAGATATCCGCATAACCACCGAACGGAGCATCGTTGAGCGGCTTCCAATTCCGGCTTATCGGCGCGCATGGCTTCCCGTCCACACGTATCCGATTTCGGCGGGTGTGAAGGGTGGATGGGCGGGTGCCGTAGCCATGGCCATTTTGGCCTGTGCCTACGGCGTGCTGAAAGCAGGCAGCGTTTGGTATCCCATCAATCTTCTTGCTGCAGTGGTGTATGCCGAATCGCTTAAGCTCGGGCCCGCACAGTTGTATTCATTTCATGCGGACACCTTCGCGATTGCTTTGGTTCTGCATGGCCTGGTGTCAACCCTTGTTGGGGTGCTCTATGGCGCGATGCTTCCCATGTTCGCGCGCCGGCCGATTGTACTGGGAGGACTCATAGGCCCGGTGTTGTGGTCGGGACTGCTCTACACAATATTGGGCTTTCTCAATCCATTGCTCGCGAGCCACATTGACTGGCCCTGGTTTATTGCTTCGCAGGTGGCCTTCGGAATTGTGGCGGGCATTGTGGTCACGAAACAGTCGCGCAAGCCGACTCGGGAGAACCTGCCCTTCCTCATGCGCGCTGGAATTGAAGCTCCGGGGATTATTCCACCGAGAGAAAACGGAGAGGACGGACAGTGAAGCGATTTCAATATCTGTGTGCGTCCGCGGTGCTGAGCCTGCTGCTCTCGGGCTGTAGCTCTCCGCATGGTCAGCCCCAAGGGGACCCGGAAGCTGTAGCGCCGAGCCAGGTTTCGGACTTTGCCACTCTCTACTCACAAAATTGCGCAGGTTGCCACGGCGCGCAAGGACGAGGAGGAGCAGCGATTGCGCTGGCAAATCCCGTTTATCTCGACATCGTGGATGAAGCGTCCATGCGAAAAGTCATCGCCAACGGCATACATGGAACCTCCATGTCAGCTTTTGATCAAAGTGCGGGAGGAATGCTGACGGACAAACAGATCCATGTGATCACGAGTGGAATACTCTCGAACTGGTCACGAAAAGGGATCCTCGACGGAAGCAATCCACCTTCGTACGCCGCAAACACTGCAGGCAATGCCGGACATGGTGAACTCGTTTACCGGACGTATTGCGCATTCTGTCACGGCCAAGGAGGTCAGGGCGGCCCCAAGGGCAGCGCTATCACCAACGACTCATTTCTGGCTCTCGTCAGCGATCAGGAACTGCGCACTATCGTCATCGCTGGACGGCCTGAACTGGGTGCGCCGGACTGGCGCGGCAACGTTCCGGGAAAGCCGATGACGAACCTGGAGATCACGGATGTGGTTGCGTGGCTCGCGTCACGCCGCGTTCAGAACCCAGGGCAACCATATTCCGCGTCGAATTACGCGCAGCACTAGGAGATGAGATATGTCGAGTAACCCTGTGATGGCCCCACCGACTGACACAACAGTCTCGCGCCGCGGGTTTTTCATGAAGCTAGGTATCCTGTTCAACGGATTCGCGGCCATGGTACTAGCCGTGCCCGTTGTGGGGTTTCTTTTTTCGTCGGTTACGCGCGGTCGTGCGAGCGGCTATCTCTCGTGGGTGCCACTCGGTAGCATTGACAAGTTTCCTGAAGGCGAAACGCGCCTGGCTACGTTTCAAAATCCATACGTGATGCCCACAGATGGCAAGACGGTGGACACTGCCTGCTGGGTGCGGCGTATTGGTGGCGATCAGTTTCAGGTTTTTGCCATCAACTGCGCACATCTCGGCTGCCCGGTCCGCTGGTTTCAACAATCCGGTCTGTTTATGTGCCCCTGTCACGGTGGAGCATACTATCGCGACGGTTCGCGCGCCTCGGGACCACCAGAGCGCGGACTGTTCGAGTATCCGTATGAGGTTAAGAATGGCGTGCTGACGATTCAAGCCGGGGAATTGCCGACGCCGGGTGCAGCGATGGCAAGTCTATGCACGGAGAAGCCGCCATGCGCATGATTGCGAAAGTAGGAGAATGGTTCGACCATCGCTTGCAGCTTGCGGCACCGATTCGTGAAGCCGCAGATCATCCCGTGCCACGGAACACAGCAAGCTGGTTCTACGTGTTCGGCAGCGCAGCGCTCACCGTCTTCATTCTCCAACTTGTCACCGGCATTCTGCTGGCCCTGATTTACGTGCCCTCAGCTGGCGAAGCTTGGAGCAGTCTTCAGGCTCTGAATCATCAGGTGGCGCTCGGCTGGTTCATTCGCGCCATGCATGGATGGGGCTCCAACTTCATGGTGGCGATTGTTCTCATTCATATGGTGCAGGTGTTCCTGTTCGGGGCCCACAAGTTCCCGCGTGAACTCACTTGGGTCATCGGGGTCTTCCTCCTGCTGATGACTCTGGGTATGGCCTTCAGCGGACAAGTGCTTCGCTTCGATCAGGACGCCTACTGGGGCTTGGGAATCGGAGCTTCCATCGCAAGCCGAGTACCCGTTGCCGGCCCCGCGATCGTGAAATTGATGCTGGGTGGACCCATCATTGCCGGCGCAACCCTCTCCCGATTTTTTGCGCTGCATGTGTTTGTGATTCCCGGAATGCTGATTGCTTTCGTAGGACTTCACGTATTGATGGTGCTGAGGCTGGGGATCAACGAGTGGCCGATGCCGGGGCGCATTGTTAAGCGCGCTACCTATGAACGCGACTATCACGCTCTTACGAAGAGCGAAGGGGCACCGTTCGTTCCGTATGCGGTTTGGAAGGATTTGTTCTTCGCGGGGTTCATCATTCTGGCCGTCGCCGCCTGCGCCTTCTACTTCGGTCCATTTGGACCGACCGGACAGCCGGATCCCACGATCATCCAGACCGCCCCGAAACCAGATTACTTTTTCCTGTGGCTTTACGCTTTGCTGTCGCTGCTTCCTCCGTCGATGGAGACGCCATTTCTTCTCATCGTCCCACCTGTGGCGATCATCGCATTGATCCTCTTGCCCTTTCTTTCCGGCGAAGGAGAAAAAAGCTGGAAGCGGCGGCCGATCGCGGTTCTCACCGTGCTGCTGATTGCCATCACACTCGGGACCTTTACGCGCATGGCTCAATTTGCGCCGTGGAGCCCGCACATGAATGCGTGGAGCGGTGATCCGGTGCCGGACCGATTCGTGCATGGCACAACCGCACTGGAGCGTCAGGGCGCGTTGGTATTTCAGGTAAAGCAGTGCCGTAACTGCCATTCGCTCGGCAATACCGGCGGAAAGAGGGGCCCAGCACTGGATAGTGTCGCGGTGCGACTCACCAACGACCAGTTGATCCGCCAAGTGATTCAAGGTGGCGGCAACATGCCCGCCTATGGAAACAACTTAAGTCCGGCGGAGACCACCGCACTCGTGGCGTTTCTGGAATCGTTGCATCCTGAAGGGCAAGCTCCCGCCCGCGATGCATCACGCGAGGTTGTGCTTGGGGATAGCGACCATAAAGAAGCCGTTGCTCAGCGATAGGACAATCCATGCAGCATGCTCACCACGCCGCGTTCGAATCACTCTGGGTTTCCGTGCCTTTGATTCTCGTCGCGTTAGTCTACGTGCGTGGATGGGTTCGTATTCGCAGAATTAATCTAGAAACGATTGAAAACTGGCGCGTGGGCAGTCTTCTGCTCGGCCTGTTCTTGATCTGGCTTGCGATGGCTTCACCGATCGCTGCACTCGACCACGAACTGCTAACGATCCACATGGTTCAACATTTGCTGCTCATGACGCTGGCCCCTCCGTTGATCTGGTTGGGTGCGCCGCTGAAGCCGCTACTGCATGGTCTAACGCAGGGACTCGGGAACGTTATGAGCTATTTGTTTCGATCGCTGCCGGTCCAGCGACTGGGCAGGGCAATTTCACATCCGGCAGTCTGCTGGCTTGCAGCCGCTGCCACACTAGTCGGATGGCACGTTCCTTCTTTGTTTGCGCTCGGGATGCGATCAGGACTATGGCATACGATAGAGCAAGTCTCGTTCCTAGCAAGCGGCTTTCTTTTCTGGTGGCCTGTCATTAAGGCTGGGCAAGGGGCGTCGAACGGCTCAGAATGGCCGATTCTTTTATATCTTTTTGTGGCTACGCTGCCGTGCGACATTCTTTCCGGATTCCTTGTCTTTTGCGACCGCGTGGTTTACCCAGTGTTCTCGTCTTCACCACAATCGTTTGGGCTGTCTGCGCTAGAAGATCAGCAATGTGCGGGCGCGTTGATGTGGACTTGCGTTACCGTCGTTTACTTGATTGCCGCGGCAATTGTTGCTGCACGTTTACTCTCCCCACATCGGTCGGAAGAGCCATCGATTTTGCAATTCGAGTCGAAAGGCAGTGCGGTACGGACGGACCGGCAAGAGATGGAGGCTGTCTAAATGCCAGGCCAGCCCATAGTTACCGAGGAATTCGGGTCTTTCGAGTCGCAACACGGACGTTTTGCGGGATCCACACTCTCCGATTATTGGGCACTCACGAAGCCGGAGGTCAATTTTCTCATTTTGATCACCACTGGTGTCGGCTTTTATTTGGGCTCCAGAGACGCAGCACGACCGTTGTCATTCCTGGCGTTGTTCAACACTTTGCTTGGAACGTTGTTGGTCGCAAGTGGGACAGGTACATTAAACCAATACATCGAACGAAAGTTCGATGCGCAAATGCGCCGTACGGCGCGGCGCCCCGCCGCAGCCGGCCGTCTCAAACCGGCTGCTGTTTTGGCCTTCGGAATTGTGCTGGCAGGGACAGGAAGCGTGTATCTTGCCGCCGCTGTCAATCCGCTTACGAGTGTGCTTGTCTACACACCGCTGAAACGAAAAACACCGCTCTGCGTTCTCGTAGGCGCCTTTCCCGGTGCCATGCCACCGCTGATCGGTTGGGCCGGCGCCTCTGGTCGATTGAGTATCGAAGCGGGGATACTTTTCGCCATTCTTTTCCTTTGGCAGTTCCCACATTTCATGGCAATCGCATGGATGTACCGCGAAGACTACGACCGAGCAGGCTATCTGGTCTTGCCCAAAGGCAATATGAGAATTCCTTTCGTGACGCTGGAAACTCTGTTGCCCCTGCTGGCTCTGATCGCAATCAGCATCGTGCAATTTCCGACACGGCACGCTGCCATTGTTGGCTGCGCCGGAGCACTGCTGAGTGTCGGCTACCTGTACTTTGGGTTGGAATTTGTCTTTCAGCGTTCGCGGGCGGCCGCACGCCGACTGCTCGCCGCATCGATAGTTTATCTACCGTTGTTGTTCGCACTAACCACGACACTATGCAATCGAGCCAGAAGGTAATCCATGTCCAAACTCCTGGACAGGCTATTTCGCTGGAAACGCAGTCGCACACGGAGAAGTTCTGTAAATGAGAGATGATATTGTTCCAGGCGCTGTCCTCCCCGATTATGAGCTTTCCGACCACGGCGGCAAGCGCCGGAAGCTCTCGGAACTCCAAGGGCCAGATCCGATGGTTCTTGTCCTCAGTCGCGGCGGTTTCTGCCCAAAAGAGCGGAGACAGCATGAGGGTCTCGTTCAACTCCACCGTGAGCTCGAGGTTGCGTATTGCAGACTAGTCACAATCACCACAGTCAACATCATTGAGACCAATGAATTTCGAAGTGGAGTTGGCGCCCACTGGCCTTTCCTATCCGACCCCCGGCGTGTAGTTCAAAAAGATCTCGATATTGCCGAATACACGGATCCTTTGCACAATCCGATGATCCCACATACGATCGTGCTTGAACCGCGTCTCGTCGTTTACAAGGTCTACAACGGCTACTGGTTCTTTGGCCGACCCACAATCGAGGATCTCCGCCAGGATTTGCGTGCGATTCTCAGAAAATGTCGACCCGATTGGGATATCACAACTTCTGATCTGACAGGAGCGTGGCAGCTAGGTGATAAGAAACTCTTTTACCCCTACGACAGAACGTACGAGCACACTGATACAGCAGTGTCGTTGCGGAATGTCCTGAATCAACAAGACGAAGGCGAGTAATCCGCGGTAGCAGGGTGGGAAACCACAACAATTCAACTTGTCCATCTCAATACAATTCGGACGAGCATCGCGAAAAGAGCGAAAGTCCCTAGGGACAATCCATAGATTGCACAGAACCACAGAATTTGGCGCCGCTGAGTCCTCAAGCTTCCCATCCGTTCTCAGGTGTCTTGCCCCGGAAAATCCAATAAGCAAATGCGGAATACGCGAGCACTACCGGAGTGACGCAGGCGGCGCCGATCATCACCAATCGTTGGCTGGTGGAGGATGATGCCGCATCCCAAAGTGACACACTGAAAGGCACGATCTGTGGAAATACAATAAGAGCTGTTCCCGAGATGCCTACAACAAAGAGCAATAGCCCGAGCACAAATGGCAGTGCGGGTCTACTCTTTCCGGACAGTGCCGTTAACGTTCCTGCCGCAATAGCAAATAAGCTAACAAGGCAAGCAAGAGCGATTCCATGTGAGGCCCACTGCGCACGAATGCCTGGTTGGATTCTGACCGCATATATGCAAGCTATGCCGAAGAAGGCAGCAAAGGCAGGTGCAAAAACACGAAGGGAGCGACTCGCAAAGTATTGCAGCGATACATTCGATTTCAGTTTCAGCCATCCCGCTCCAAGTACGGCATAGCCGAACAGAAGGGTGATGCCACTGATTATGGGTAGGGGACGAAAGATATCTAGAACACTTCCTGCGAAATGCCGGTTCTGGACGGTCACCCCCTGCATGAGGCCACCCAAGATGAATCCCTGCGTCAATGCAGCCACGAGCGAGCCAACTCCGAATGCAACGTCCCACGCACGACGATGCCCTTTTGACTGCACGCGGAATTCGAATGTGACGCCTCGAAATCCCAACGCAAGCAGCATGAGTATCACTGGAAGATAGAAGGCTGGTAACAAAATCGAATATGCAATCGGAAATGCAGCAAGCAGTGTTACGCCGGCCATAATGATCCAAGTCTCGTTGCCATCCCAGGTTGGTGTAATCGAGTCCACCATATGGTCACGAGCCACCTTCGCTGGCTGGAATAGGAGCAAGATCCCTACTCCCAAATCAAAGCCGTCCAGGATCACGTAAAGCGTGAGTGTGAACGCCAGGAAGGAAGCCGACAGCAGTGGGAGATCCATTTCTTTCAACTCCTTTACGAGAACTGGCTATCCGCCAATCGTTTCGGACTGTCTAGCACGTGCGGCCGGAATGCGTTCTTTATAGAACCAGACGCTTCTGCGTATGGAGGAGCTTCCACAGGCCCACGGCGAATAATACGGAATGTAAAGATCAGGAAGGCAGTTAGGAAGACGGCGTAAACGCAGACGAACGCGATCAGAGTCGACAGGAGAGCTTGCGAAGGAACAGGAGATACTGCGTCTACAGTCCTCAGGATGCCATAGATGACCCATGGTTGTCGTCCAGTCTCTGCAACATACCACCCCGCCAATGTCGCAATAATCCCTGACGGGGTCATGAAAACAAGCAGCCAAAGGAACCATCGAGAATTGAAGAGCGTCCCGCGGAATCGCAACCAAAGTGAAGCAACTCCCATGGCGAACATGAGCATCGCCAAACAGTACATGAGGGTGTATTTTTCAGACCTTCGACACGGCCGTTGAGGCTGTGGGTCAGCCAAATACTTCCGAGATAAGGTGTTCCCACCGCGAATCGATTTCGCTGATTCTTTTGGTCCGGGATTATGAACCAGTAATACGGTGCCGGCGACTGCGATTGTTTTTCCCAGAAGCCCTCGGCCGCCTGCATTTTTGACGGTTGGTACTTGAGCATCGTGCCATAGACAAGGTCTCCGATAAAAACCTGTCCGGCTATCAACACGGTCGCGAAGGCGGTTCCCAGAGCGACAGTCCTCCGCGCAAAATCCTGGTGCTTGCCGCGCAACAAATACCAAGCACCTACTCCCGCGACCATAAATGATGCCGTTAGGTAGGCCGCTGTCAACATGTGAGGTAGTCGGTAGAGCCAGGACGGGTTCATCAACACGTGGAGCCAGTTCACAACGGTCAATTGGCCATCTTGAATTGCGACTCCAGCCGGTGTCTGCATCCAACTGTTGGCGGAAAGAATCCACGAAGCCGATAGAAGCGTACCGCCCGCCACCATGCAAGTTGCGAAAAAGTGCAGCTTTGGGCCGACGCGATGAAGACCAAAGAGCATGATTCCCAAAAAGCCTGCCTCGAGGAAAAAGGCGGTCAATACCTCGAGTGCGATTAAGGGGCCAATAGCTGGCCCAGCCATCTGTGAGAAGCGCGCGAATCCGAGACCAAACTCGAACGAAAGCACAATGCCGGTGACAACCCCAATTCCGAAGCCCATAGCGAAAATGTTGAGCCAGAACCGATAGATCTGGAGGAATACGGGATCCTTGGTCTTCAGCCAGAGCGCTTCGATCACAGCTAAGAAGGAAGCAAGGCCGATCGACATTGTCGGGAAAATGATGTGAAAGCTCACCGTAAAGGCAAATTGAATTCTGGCGAGAATGGAAGGATCGAGTTTCATAGTTCCGCTCTCTCGTGTGGAAACGCCCGGCAGACAACAACAGCACCGAGTACGAATACGGCCAGCCCGCCAATCGCGAATTGTAAGCCGAATACTCCAACAATGATGAAGAAGAATAGCACCCCTATGAGTGCTGCTGTGACACCGAAGACTCGACGCAACACGTTACTTGTCTTCATCAGTTCCCCCGATCTTCGAAGTACGGTTCGATTGCGAACCGTTATTGGCTTGCATTGATGAGGAGGTCATGTCTCACTCTGCCATCCACGGCATTTTCCGTACGAACCTCGCTCTGGCGGTTCACTGTTGTTCATTGGCTCGTCGCCGTCTAACGAAGCAATTCATCTGCCATCACGTTCGATTGAAATGGAAATCAGATTTACTCGCCACAGCTGCGGTGCACCTGAACGTATTGTTGCTTCCTTTTCGTGAAACCGACTCAAGGTGTCTGGTGTCAGGCGTCATTTTCATGACGCGACTCATGCCGTGACACTTCTTCACGCTTGACTCCAGGCCCATCTGTGGCTTCACACCCTAGAATCTCCGGAGGTTTGCGCGCTGAGAGCGACCGTTCCATGTTGGCCCTTGTCGTGCAATCGCAATGTTCGTGAGCGAAGGTGCTGAGTTAAGTTTCGGCACATTGGATCCGCAAGCTATCGCGCAACCCCAGCTGCAAAGAAACGTTGCCGGGGCCAACCACTCTGCACACTCTCGCTTTCGGTCGCGATCCTCGCGATCAACTTAGGATTGCTGGTATCGCCAGTACAAAAAGGAGAAATGCATGAGTTATTCATCAAACGGAAATCGTCCAAAACTGAGTGAGAAGGGACTCTTGACTCCGGACAATTGCGTCGTGGCGCTGATCGACCATCAGGGCCAAATGCTGTTTGGAACAAGCAATTTCGATCGCCAAGGAATCATCAACAACACCGTAGCACTCGGAAAAGCCGCAAGGGTGTTCGATGTACCGGTAATTTTGACCACGGTCGAGACGAAGTCCTTCAGCGGGAACATGTGGCCACAGCTGCGAGCGGTATTCCCGGGGCAGGAACCCATCGAGCGTTCCTCGATGAATTCGTGGGACGACAAGAACTTTGTAGCGGCCATTGAAAAGACCGGACGCAAGAAGATCGTGCTTGCCGGGCTGTGGACGGAAACTTGCGTGGCGCTTCCCACGGTGCAGGCGACCCACGACGGCTACGAAGTCTACGTGGTGGAAGATTGCTGCGGGGACGTGAGCCAACTCGCTCATGACAACGCGATGAAGAGAGTGATCCAAGCGGGAGCAAAACCTGTGACGTCACTTTCAACCATGCTGGAATGGCAGCGCGACTGGGCTCACAAGGAAACTTACGATGCCGTGATGGACATTGTGAAGAACCATTACGGAGCTTACGGGATTGGAGTCGAGTACGTGTACACGATGGTGCACGGTGCTCCGCCCACGAAATTTCCCGAGTACGCAGTTCCTGAGCTGGCTGGAACTCACAAGTAAAAACTCAAAGGGCGGAGTCTCCTCCGCCCTTTTCAATCCGTTTTGGAAAGACCTGAAAGGGAGATTACCGTGCCTGCTGAAGTCATCCTGCACAACGCCAAGATCGCCACGAACAAGGTGCCCTCGTTTGTCGAGGCGATCGCGATTTCTGATGGAAAAGTGACTGCCACCGGTGGAAATGAAGAGATTCTGCGTCTACGCGGGCAGGCGACCCGCGTCATCGACGGCCGGGGGCGCACCGTCATTCCTGGACTAAATGATTCGCATATGCATCCGATCCGCGGCGGGCTCAACTACAACCTTGAGTTGCGCTGGGATGGTGTACCTTCGCTCGCCGACGCTCTGCGCATGCTGAAAGACCAGGCGGCGCGGACACCTGCTCCGCAGTGGGTCCGAGTTATCGGAGGGTGGACAGAGTTTCAGTTCGCTGAGCGCCGGATGCCAACGCTGGATGAGATCAACGCGGTGGCTCCGGATACGCCTGTCTTCGTGATGCATTTGTACGACAGAGTGCTGTTGAACCGAGCGGCGCTTCGTGCTGTGGGTTATGACAAGAACGCCCCCGACTTTCCAGCCGGTGAAGTCCAGCGCGACCGTCACGGGAACCCCACCGGCCTTCTCATTGCAAAGCCGAACGCAAACATTCTGTACTCGACCCTGGCCAAGGGTCCGAAACTTTCGCGCGAGGATCAGCTAAATTCCTCACGGCTGTTCTTCCGCGAACTGAACCGTTTTGGAATCACCAGTGTCATTGATGCCGGCGGCGGGTTTCAAAACTATCCTGACGATTACGGCGTTGTGAACGAACTCCACCACAACGGAGAGCTGTCTCTTCGGCTTGCGTACAACCTCTTTACGCAGAAACCGAAACAGGAACTGAGCGACTTCCAGAGCTGGACCAAAATGACAAAGCACGGGGACGGCGACGATTTCTATCGCATGAACGGCGCAGGGGAAATGCTGGTTTTTTCCGCTGCGGATTTCGAGGACTTTCTTGTACCACGGCCGGACATGCTCCCCGTCATGGAAAGCGAGCTGAAAGCTGTGATCCGGCATCTCGTAGAGAATCGCTGGCCATTTCGCATACATACGACTTACAACGAGACGATCGAGCGAGCATTGAACGTTTACGAAGAAGTCAATCGAGAGATTCCGTTTGACGGCCTGCACTGGTTCTTCGATCACTGCGAAACCATCAGCGATCGCAATATCGAGCGTGTAAAGGCGCTGGGGGGAGGTATCGCGGTGCAGAACCGCATGGCCTTCCAAGGGGAGTATTTTGTCGAGCGATACGGGGCGCAGCAAGCCAAACGTACACCACCAATTCGAAGAATGCTCGAGATCGGTGTTCCGGTTGGGGCTGGCACAGACGCAACGCGCGTCTCAAGCTACAACCCGTACCTTTCCCTCTATTGGCTTACTACCGGCAAGACCATAGGCGGTCTTGGTCTGTATCCGGAAGAAAATCGGCTCGATCGGGCGGAAGCACTCAAGCTCTACACGATGGGCAGCAGTTGGTTTTCAACAGAAGATGGAAAGAAGGGAGCGTTTGCTCCCGGACAGCTGGCGGACTTGGCCGTTCTTTCCGCGGACTATTTCTCGATTCCGGATGACGAGATCAAGCAGCTCGAATCCGTGCTCACGATTGTCGGTGGGAAGGTCGTTTATGCCACCGAAGAATTCTCAAAACTCGCGCCGCCGGCATTACCGGTGAGTCCAAGCTGGTCTCCTGTCAAAGAGTTTGGTGGTTATACAAAGGGGCAGGACCAGGTAGTTGGCGCGTCCCACTCCGCTTCCTGTTCGCATATCGAGAACTCCGCACCTGGCCGGGCAAAATCCCACTTGCAAGTGCTGGGCGACCTCGGCCTTTGGGGGTTGGGTTGCGACTGCTTTGCATTCTAATTCGGGCGATGGAGGAGGGATGGAGATGAAGGTGTTGTTCTTATCTTTTGTAGTTGGTCTCGGTGTGGGTGTTCTTTACGGGCTCATCCGAGTCAAGAGTCCAGCGCCGCCGATCGTAGCGTTGCTCGGCCTGTTAGGAATGGTGCTTGGTGAACAGTTGGGGATATGGATGCAAACCAAGAAGCTCGACGTTCCGCGTGCTGCGGCCGTCTGCCTCGTCGGCGAGTCCTACGATTCGGCGGCATCCGCCCGAAATGCTTTAGCAGTGTCAGGGCCCGAGCTTGTCGAGCGAATTAAGTGATTGTCAATTTAGGAGAAGACGAAATGCGCTTCAACAAAATTATCTTTGGAAGGTGCGTTGCGCTAGTTCTGACGCTCGGTCTCGCGGTTGGATCTCTACACGTCAGTGCTTTTGCCCAAAGTGCGCAGACAGCCGAAACCGTAAGCGTGGCTGTAGGGCCACAATACGACACGACACATGTGTACGTTCCATCGGCGGATTTCGATCACTTCGTTGCCAGCATACTTCAGACATTCGGTGGCAAGACCGCGCAGGCTGGTGTGCTCACTGTAACTCCAACACCCAGCAGCACCAGGATTCAGTTGGTATTAACGCCCGTAGGAACATAATCGGTTTTTGGGTTCAAGACGCCGATCCCGTATCCCTTCGGCTTGGAGCGCACAGGCTATCTGGTCACGGACATGGACGAAGCGGTCCGCGCCGCCAAAGCAACTGGTGCAGACGTCCTGGTCGCAGCCTTCAACGATCCGATCGGTCAAGAAGCAATCATTCAGTGGCCGGGTGGCGTGAACACGCAACTGTACTGGCACACTACTGCGCCGTCCTACACCCCGCTCCAGACAGTCCCGGAGAATCGGGTGTATGTCTCTCCGGACAGAGTGGACGCCTTCGTGCGCAGCTTTCTTGCTTTCTCCCACGGAAGCGTTGTCTCGGATGAAGCTCGAGCCCCGGGCGTTGAAATCGGAAGACCTGCGGAAACCTACCGGCGAGTGAGGATCGAATCAAAGTTCGGGAAGTTGACCGCTTTCGTTACTGACGGTCACCTTTCATATCCCTACGGGCGGGAGATGATGGGATATGAAGTGACGAATCTCGCGGAGACGCTTACCAAGGCCAAGGCGGCTGGTGCCGATGTGCTCGTTCCTCCATACAAGACCGAGGAGCGAGACGCCGTAGTTGTCAGTTTTCCGGGAGGATACATCGCTGAGATCCACTCAGTCACGAAGAAATAGGACACACAACGGATGATGCGATGGAACAAGCAGGGCCGCACGCGGCATGACGAGGAAGACACAGATGCGAATTGTTGTGATGTTGATCGTCCTGTCTTCCGTGAGTTCGCTGCTCTCTCAAGGACAATCGATTCCGATTAACGAATCCCCGTCCCCGGCCCGAACATATCACTTGCTTCGCGAGGACGACGACTGGAGTTTCCTTGCCGATCCGGCGGAACGACAGGATTTTTGGGATCCCATCAAATACATTCCTCTGCGATCAGGCCGGAATGACTGGTTTCTATCCATGGGCGGCGAAGCTCGTGAGATTTGGGAACAGATTGGAAACGACAATTGGGGCCAACAGCCGTTCATGAACGGCTATTTCAACCAACGTTACATGTTTTACTTTGACGTTCACTACGGCAAGCACGTGCGCTCGTTCGTGGAGCTAAAAAGCGGTTCGAATTCCTACCGTATCGGCGGCCCAAGGCCGATCGACGAAAAGAAACTGGATTTCCAGGCCGCATTTTTCGAAGTCGGAACGGGTGGTGATCGGAACTGGATCAAGTTTAGAGCCGGCAGACAGGAGATGGAATACGGCTCTGGTCGCCTGATCGATGTGCGAGAGGGCCCAAATGTCCGCTTGAGTTTTGACGGATTCAAGGTAAAGACCGGCATCGGCTCTTGGCAGATTGACGGCTTCGCCATGCGGCCGGACCTGGACAAGCCGGGCTTCTTCAATAACGTTCCGAATCATTCTGTCGGATTCTGGGGTGTGTACGGCGTCCGATCTCTCAAAAAGAGCCTCACGCTGGATACTTACTACCTGGGCCTCGATCGAAAAGCAGCCGCATTCAACCGAGGCGTCGGCCAAGAGGTACGGCACAGTATAGGTGCGCGTCTCTCTCGTGCCGTCGCTCAAACGAAACCCGGTTGGGATTTCGATTATGAAGCACTTGGGCAATTTGGCAGCTTCGGTTCCGCAAATATCCGGGCATGGACTGTGGCATCGGAAACCGGTTACCGGTTTCCGACCGTTCCGCTGAAACCACGATTCAGCGCCAAGGTAGACATCTCCAGTGGCGACGATCCTAGGACGAATACTCTTGGTACGTTCAATCCCTTGTTTCCGAAGGGCAATTATTTTGGCGTCCTCGCCACGGCAGGTCCTGGTCCCATCAACTTTATCGACGTACACCCTCATGTGGAAACGGTGTTGCCGCACAGTGTCACTGCCTCCGTGGATTGGATATTTCAGTGGCGGGAAAGTTTGCGCGACGGTGTATATTCCGTCCCGGGATTTCTGATTATTCCGGCAGGGAAGAGCGACGCGCGTTTCGTCGGGCATCGTCCAGGCACGGAGGTACGCTGGCAAGCGAATCGTCACCTCTGGTTTCAAGCCGACTACGGAATTTTTTACGCGGGGAAATTTGTTAAGGATAGCCAGCCAGGCCGCAACCTCAATTACTGGGCATTGTGGGCCGGCTACAAGTTCTAGGGGACGATCGTGGAACGGTACAACCGTTTTGAGAGAGAAGGCCGACAATAAGTAATCGCAATGTAGTTTATAACCACAAAGTTCAGTCGACGTAGTGTGCTCATCGGCGGAATGGTGGTGCTTGCGACGGCGCGCCTCGGTTCGCCAAGTTTGAAGATCTCGATTCGAAGTCATAAATCGAACAAGGGAGGAGTATCCATGGGTAACATCACAACGAAAGACGGAACTCAGATTTTCTACAAAGATTGGGGAAAAGGACAGCCTTTCGTTTTTTCACACGGCTGGCCGCTAACGGCGGACGACTGGGACGCGCAGATGCTGTTCTTCGGTCAGAACGGTTATCGCGTCATCGCACACGACCGGCGAGGTCACGGTCGCTCCACGCAGACTTGGGACGGCAATGACATGGACACCTATGCTGACGATCTCGCGCAGTTGACTGAGAAACTCGATCTTAAGAATGCGATTCACGTCGGCCATTCAACGGGAGGGGGCGAAGTCGCGCGCTACATCGGTCGCCATGGCACGAAACGTGTCGCCGCCGCTGTCCTGATCGGCGCCGTACCGCCCCTGATGTTAAAGACGGCCGCGAATCCCGGAGGCACACCGATTGAAGCGTTTGACGCTATTCGAGCCGGAGTTGCGACCAACAGGGCGCAGTTCTACAAGGACCTCACGCTTCCGTTCTATGGTTATAACCGCCCTGGCGCGAAGGTCTCGGAGGGCGTCCGGGAGCACTGGTGGCTGCAGGGCATGATGGGAGGCATCAAGGCCCATTATGACTGCGTCAAGGCGTTTTCAGAAACCGATTTCACAGAAGACCTGAAGAAGATCGACGTCCCGACGTTGATCCTGCACGGTGACGACGATCAGATCGTACCCTTTGCAGACGCAGCCGTTCTCTCGGCCAAACTGGTGAAGAAGTCAACGTTGAAGATTTATCCGGGACTCCCGCACGGCATGTGTACCACGAATCCCGAACAGATCAACGCAGATTTGTTTGCCTTCTGCAAAACAGCAGCAAATGCAAAAGCCGCCTGATTGAGACTGGGCAGTGTGGGCCGGCTATAAGTTCTAGGGGACGATCGTGGTACAGCCGTTTTGAGAGGGAGGGCCGGCAATGAGCAATCGCAATGTGCTCGGTCGGCTAATTGTTTATGGCGAACAGTCCAACCACTGAAAAGGTTATACCTTACGCCCTGCTCGGAATGACGGCGGTCACTGGCCTAGTGGACGCCGTCAGTTTTCTGTCGCTCGGGCGCGTCTTCACTGCGAACATGACCGGGAATATCGTGCTTCTCGCGTTTGCAACAGCGCGCGTATCCGGACTGTCCATCGCACGTTCGTTAACGGCACTCTTGGCTTTTCTTGTAGGGGCGATACTAGGCGGACGGGTAATGGCTCGGGCGAATGCCGATTCACAGATTCGATTCGCGGTACAAGCATTCCTGCTGGAGGTGGCCTTTCTGTTTGCTGCGTCGTTTTGCAGCATTGGATACCGAGGCGATTTGCGGGAACATTCTTTTCAGCCATTCGCCCTGATCGCCTTGACGGCGCTCGCGATGGGCACACGGAATGCCGCTGTCCGGAAACTCGCAATCCCGGATCTGACGACAACGGTCCTGACACTAACGATCACGGGCATCGGCGCGGACTCTTCGCTCGCGAACGGCAACAACCCGAGATTGGCGAGAAGGGTTGCGTCGATCGCCGCAATGTTTTTGGGTGCGGCGTTAGGGGCAGTTGTTATACATTATTCGATCTCAGCGGCCCTGTGGCTTGCGACCGCAATCTCCGCCGTGTGCTCTGCAGCGTTGTTCCGATCTGCGCTCACGTCCGATAAGCGGTGACCGCGACACTGGGTCCTCATTCCGCGGGGATTTTTCTCGTTGCCCATTGTTCAGCATGTTTGATCATTGATCGCGGAGATAAACTCGAGCAGAGCCGCGCGAGTCCGATTCGCCGTCCCTCGAGAACATGGACAAATCAAGGACAAAAGCAAAAAGCGCCAGATGGCCGGCCTGTAAGTTCTTGATGAGGTTGGTTGCGGGGCCCCGATACGTACCAAATAGGCAATTCTTGAGTATTCCGTTCCGCAGCGAATTGGTTCACTACACCGTGTGAGCTTCCCACTGCGATGAGGATTCGGGATAGTTTCCGTATGGCCGACAATCAGCGAACTGGCGGAGTTTCCGGAAACAAGGGCGCGTTTCTCGGTATCGGTCGGACCGAATCACTGTGTCTGAAACGCGTGAATCACGTTGTCGAAAAGCCTTTTAGCAAAGCCTTTATCAAGCGGAGCGTGACCCTGCAACCATCGGAAGAACAGGGGACCACTAAGCATATCGATCAACAATTCCGGATCGGTCGTCGGCTTCAGTTCGCCTAAGGCGATAGAGTCTTCAATGATGGCACGTAGGATCTGACGCCTTTGGTTGACATATCTCTCTAAAAACATCCGTCGGAGTCGCTGGTCCTCATGAATGCCGGTGAGGACGCGTGCCATAACCGTACCCTCTTCAGAGGCCAGAAACTCACTCGCACGCAGGATGTAGCGGCGAAGCCGCGTCAAACCAGAACCAGTCTCAGGAATCGCGAGAATAGGTTTCATGTGTTCAAAGCAGGCGTCGAACAGGATTTCTTCCTTCGACTTCCACCAGCGGTATAACGTGGCACTGCTCACGCCGGCTGCCTTCGCTATTTCGTGTGAACCGACAGCGTTGAAACCTTTGTCTCTCAGCAGCTTGTAAGCGGTTTCCAAGATTTCCTGCTGGGCCTGCTCACTCCGTGGCCGACCACGGGGTCTTGGTGCGATCTTGGTTTTAGGTCCTTTCATCACCACGATTCCAATTACGAAAATACTTGTTTCGTTTTGCTTTGGCAAGCATCTAATTCGAATGTAGAAATGAAACTATTGGTTTCGTATTTATGGGAACTTACGAGCGCATAAAACGGTAAGCGTACAGAGGTGGAAAAATGACAAGCACAACGACGAACATATTTGGAGCAACCTCAACAACAGAAGAAGTTTTGTCCGGGACCGATCTGCGAGGCAAGCGGATTCTTGGGCTTACCACACCATTCGGGTTTCATTCGACAGCGACCGAAGTCGCCGCCGGCGTCGATCTTACGGGCAAGCGCGTCATCGTGACGGGTGGCGCGGCCGGGATCGGCATCGAGACCGTCCGGACACTGGCGCTTGCGGGCGCCGAGATCACGCTTGCCGTCCGCCGCCCCGACGCCGCGCGACCGGTTGCCGAAAAGTTGCGCCAGGCCACCGGGAACGCCGCCCTGGAGGTGAGGCCGCTCGACCTTTCGGACCTGCGCTCCGTCCAATCCTTCGTCGATGACTGGACAGGACCGCTCCACATCCTGGTCAACAACGCCGGCATCATGGCGGTGCCCGAGCTGGAAAAGACGCCGCAAGGCTTCGAGCTGCAATTCGGGACCAACTATCTCGGCCACTTCGCGCTGACGCTGGGGCTGCACCGTGCTCTTGCGGCAGCTCATGGCGCGCGCGTCGTCTCGGTGAGTTCAATCGCGCATCTCTTCTCCCCGGTGATCTTCGACGACCTGGGTTTCGACTTCGTGCCCTATACGCCCTTCGGCGCCTATGGACAGTCCAAGTCGGCTGCGATGCTGCTGTCGGTCGGCATAACCCGGAAATGGGCAGAGGACGGGATCCTGTCGAACTCGCTCAACCCCGGAGCCATCGCGACCGGGCTGCAGAAGCACACCGGTGGCCTGAAAACGCCTGTTGAGCGCCGCAAGACGCCCGAACAGGGCGCGGCGACCAGCGTCCTGCTCGCCGCGTCGCCGCTGCTCGAAGGCATCAGCGGACGGTATTTCGAGGACTGCAACGAGGCGGAACTGCTCACGAAGCGGCCGGCCGACCTGACGGGCGGCTATGCCGCCTATGCCCTTGATACCGAAAACGCCGACAGGCTTTGGGATGTGTCGCAGCAGCTTGTCCGGGGGATTGGCGAATGACCGACGTCAGCAATCAGCGGGTCGGGTTCGTCGGGCTCGGCGACCAAGGCGGCCCGATGGCCCTGGCGATCGTGGAGGCGGGCTTCCTTCTTCACGCCTGGGCCAGGCGGGCACAATCCTATGACGCCCTGGGCGGCGCCGCCTTCGAGCGGCACGACGATCTGGCGTCGCTTGCCCGCGCGGTAGACGTGCTGGCGCTCTGCCTGCGCGACGATCAGGACATTCGCGATCTCATCGAGCAGCATGGCTTGCTCGATGCCCTTCGGCCCGGTGCGACGGTGGTGAACCACGGGACGGGCGACCCCAAGGAGAACGAGCGTATCGGCGCGGCGTTCGCCGCTCGGGACGTGCGCTATCTCGACGCGCCCGTGAGCGGCGGACGGCCCGGCGCGGTTGCGCGCACACTGACCACGATGGTGGGTGGCGAACAGAGCGCGTTCGATCGCTGCCAGCCGATATTTGACAGCTTCTCGCGCAAGGTCGCTCACATGGGACCGGTCGGGACCGGCCAACTCGCGAAGCTGCTCAACAACGCGCTTACGATGACCAACCTAAAGAACGCGGCCGACGTGTTCGGGCTCGCGCACCAGCTCGACATCGACCTTCCCCAATTCCAGGACCTGATTGCTGTCAGCAGCGGATCGAGCGCCATTCTAGAGGCGATCGGTACGCAGATCGACGCGACTGCCGCCGCACACCTCCAATCCCTCATGCGGAAAGACATAGAGCACTTTGCCGATGCGATCCGCGACCGGGGGTTCGACCCCTCCGAAGTTCGCGCCAGGGGGCTTGGCGGCGCCGACGCCGTTGTTGACCTCGCCAACAAGCTTGCCCAGCGTGCGGACGCCTTATGATCCATTCTTTGCCGCAAGGGGCGGCAACTTCAGTATGGGCCGCGGTGGTTGCACCGGCCTACGAGGTCGGCGGACAGTATTGCAGAACTGCCACGTAGGCAAAATAGTTCCAGATGATTCAATTCAAGACCATTCCGCAAGACGCGGCAACTTCAGTATGGGCCGCGGTGGTTGCGCCGGCGGACGAGGTCAACGGACAGTTATTGCGAGAACTGCCACATGGGAAAAATAGTTCCAGGTGATGTGACTATTGCCGCGGTCAGCGAAGGTGTGCGCAGTTATGCTCTTGACCCGAAAAACGCCGAGGCACTCTGGAAGAAAGGCGAAGAAATGGTCGCAGAATCGTTCCAACTCTCTCGACAGAAGTGATGAGGAGGGAGTGCAGTTGCGGCTCAGGCTGAAAGAACAGGAATGCAATATTCCGATCATCTTCATCACGGCTCTTGGGGATGCGAGGATGAGAATTCGAGCGATGAGAGAAGGTGCGGTCGAGTTCCTTGCAAAACCGTTCGATCATCACCTGTTGCTCAAAAGGGTCCGTGCTGCACTTGAGATGTGAGCAA
>QIAH01000185.1 GCA_003225465.1 Acidobacteriota bacterium
AATTTCATAAACGTTCAACACCGCTGCGCAAAACGAGGTTACGAAAGTTTCCCCGAATTCCCGTAATCGATTGGATTTGCACAGCTTAGCTGGTATTTCTAAAGAACGCGCCCTGGTGTCTTCGGCCCCTGAAGACTGCAGCGAGAGCGCCGGTCTGACTGAAAATGGCGAGCAAAGCACAGTCTTGGAGTGCCATGAGCCTGAGTGCGCGCCTCTACATCGGCGTGATCGTGGCTCTGGGTTCGCTGGTCCTGCTGGCCGGGGCGATGCACCCCCGCTGCCACCAGCCCATTAAGTTCGCTTGCTACCTGCTGGTCGCCGTGGCCGCGTCGCGCCTCAAGGTCAATCTGCCCGGGATCACGGGCACCATGTCGGTCAACTTCCTGTTCATTCTGCTGGGCATCCTGGAGCTGAGTTTCGCTGAGACGCTCGCGCTCGGGTGTGCTGCGATTCTGACCCAGTGCTTCTATCGCGACCGGCCTCGGATGGTGCAGGTGGTCTTCAACACTTGTGCGACCTCGTTCGCGATTGGGCTCGCCTACTGCGTCTACCACGTGCCAATTTTCCGGGCGCAGAACAATCCCGCGGTGCTGCTGGTGGTGACCGCCGCCACCTATTTCGCGGCGAATACTCTTCCGGTCGCGACCATCATTTCGCTGACCGAGCATAAGTCCCTGCGCCGCATCTGGGCCGATTGCTATTTCTGGTCGTTTCCCTATTACCTGGTGGGCGCCGGCGTCGCGGGCCTCGTGAGTTGGCTGAACCACCTCCTCGAATGGCAGACCTCGTTACTCGTGTTGCCCGCGGTTTATCTGATTTACCGCTCCTATCGCTTGTATCTCGCCAAGCTGGAGGACGAAAAAGGTCACGTGGAGGAGATGGCGAATCTCCACATGCGCACCATCGAAGCCCTGGCGCTCGCTATTGAGGCCAAAGACCACACCACCCACGATCACCTGCAGCGCGTGCGCGTTTATGCCATCGAAGTCGCGAAAGATTTGCACGTCACGCCGGAGGAGATGGAAGCTCTGCAAGCCGCCGCCCTCCTGCACGACATTGGCAAGCTGGCCGTTCCCGAACACATCATTTCGAAACCGGGCCGGCTTACCCCGGAAGAGTTCGAGAAGATGAAGATTCACCCGGTAGTCGGAGCGGAGATCCTGGAGCGCGTCCGCTTTCCCTATCCGGTGGTGCCGATTGTCCGCGCGCACCACGAGAAATACGACGGCAGCGGCTATCCGTACGGCCTCAAAGGCGACGAAATCCCCATCGGCGCGCGCATTCTGAGCGCGGTCGACTATCTCGACGCCATGGCCTCCGATCGCCAATACCGGCGCGCCATTGCGCTCGACGAAGTCATGAAGCGGCTGCAACTGGAATCGGGCCGGTCGTTCGACCCGCGAGTCGTCGACGTGCTACAGCGGCGCTACCGCGATCTCGAAAAATTGGTGGTCCAGCGTTCCGAGACCGTCAAGTGGTCAAAACTTTCCACCGACCTGAAGGTGGAACGCGGGACAGCTCCCGCCGCCGGATTCGTCGCAACCGGCACGAAAGACAAAGAGGCGACCTTCCTCGCTTCCATCGCCGCGGCGCGGCAGGAAGCGCAGACCCTGTTCGAACTCAGCCAGGATCTGGGCGCCTCGCTCAGCCTCGACGAAACCTTGTCGGTATTCTCGGTGAAACTCAAGCGCCTGGTGCCCTACGATTCGATCGCCATCTACGTGCGCCGCGGGGATCTCCTGCTGCCCCAGCACGTCAGCGGAGACAACTTCCGGTTGTTTGAAGCGCTGCGCATCCCGTTGGGACAAGGCCTGTCCGGCTGGGTGGCACAGAACCGCAAGCCGATCATCAATGGCAATCCTTCGGTCGAGCCGGGCTATCTGAACGATCCCACGAAATTCAGCACGCTGCGTTCCGCGTTGGCGCTTCCGTTGGAAGGCCTCGGCGGCGTGGTCGGAGTGCTGGCTCTTTATCAATCGGAACCTGATGCCTTCACTTCCGATCACTTGCGCATTCTGCTGGCCGTGACTTCGAAGATGGCGCTGGCTATCGAGAATGCCCTCAAGTACCAGCAGGCGGAAAATTCGGCGACCACCGACTTCCTCACCGAACTACCCAACGCGCGTTCCCTGTTCCTCGAACTCGACAAGGAACTCGCCCGCTGCAAGCGCGAAGAATCCTCGCTCACCGTCATGGTCTGCGACATGGACGGCTTCAAGCAGATCAACGATCGCTTCGGCCACCTCGAAGGCAATCGCGTGCTGCGTCTGTTCGCCCAGGCCTTGCGGCAATCGTGCCGCGAATACGACTATGTGGCCCGCATGGGCGGAGACGAGTTTGTTGTGATCGCCCCCGGACTGAACGCGGAAGCCGCTTTGAAGAAAGCCGACCAGATGCGCGACCTCGCCCGCCAGGTCGGGCAGGAAATCTGCCAGGAAGACATCCTTTCGCTCAGCGTGGGCCGCTCGATGTATCCGCAGGACGGCCTCGATGCCGAGGAACTGCTCGCCGAAGCCGATCGCCGCATGTATCTCGAGAAGCAGCAGCAGCCCAACCGCAAGAACCGCCGCACCTATCCGCGCATGAAAGGTCGCATCACGATTGAATTTCGTCCGGAAGGCAGCGATATTCCGGTGCTTGGCAATCTCACCAACATCAGCCTGGGCGGCTGTTATATCGAGACCAGCGTCATCCTCGCGCCCGAAAGCCGCTTGCAGTTGAACTTCTCCATCGACGGAGGCGCGCTGCAAGCCGAAGGCAGCGTGGTTCGCGCCGATCCCGGCATGGGGCTGGCCATCAAATTCAAAGAGGGCAATCGCGACAGCCGCGCCCACCTGCAGAAAATCCTGGAGTTCGTCGAGCGCTCCACCCGCATGTACGACAACGAATACCTGGCACGGCTGGGAAGAAAGTAAGCGCGGCGAAGATCAGATTGAAGATTTCAGATTGAAGATTTTTGACTGCAGATTTCAGAGGGCAGTCGGTCAATAATTTCTTTGCGCCCTTTTGCGACTCCTTCGCGATCTTTGCGGTTAAACGCTGTTCTCGCGTAGGGACAGGCGCCCTCGCCTGTCCAGCCGCGGCGTTCTTTGCCGCGGCAGCTTTTCTCTCGCCAGGAACGGCCGCTAAGAGCGCTAAGAAAACTCTTCATTCAGACCGGAGCCCAGGAGTATCCGCCGCTATCTACGTCCAGGGTGCGCTTCGCCTTTTTCGGAGAACAGCGAATAAGGCCAATTCTTCTTCTTGACGGGATCTTCGGCGGGAGCAACCGGTGCGACGATCTCCGCGCCCTCGTCACTCCAATCGGCAGGCGGGTTCTGAATTCCCCACACATTCCCCGGACTCTCCAGGGCCAGGCCGAGCAGAAAGGACTTGCCATCGGTCCCGAGCGGCAGGCAATTCGCCACGCGAGCGTTGACGTGCAGGCCCCCGGGCAAACCATCCAGTAGCAAGCGCGTTCCCGGATCGAGCGCCCGCGACAACTTCACGCCACACCCCTGAGGGTTCACCACCAGCGTATGCGACTGTTCGGCAAACACCGGGGCCGGAGCAAGCGTAGCCACCCGCACCGGGATCTCGACCCTTACGCGCGTCATGCGCCGAGGTGATTCGGATTGCTTAGAAGCGGGACTCATGATCAACACCAGGGTTGGACGGCGGAACGATGCGTCGCCCAACTACAAAGTGTGCCAAATTCCCAAGCACCCAAGCGCACATATCGCAAGCAAGAAGGTCACTAAAGTAACCCGTATG
>QIAH01000304.1 GCA_003225465.1 Acidobacteriota bacterium
CGTTCGCAAACGGAGTGGAGCCGACCACCTCATAGAATCCCGCATCCGTGCCGTCCTTCGTCTTTCGATGGGCGGTGGTGCGGAGGGTGTTGCCGTTGCTATCACGCCAATCCCGGTCCCAGTATTTGCTGGAGCGATTGCTGGAATTGAAATCAGCTGCCCACTTGGGAAGGTCGTTGCGGTAATAAGTGGACGTCACCCATGCACCCGATTGATGGTCGATCCAGAAGGCAGCGTCGGCGGCATAACCGGCAGGCAAAATCGCTGCGCGGTCCTTTAAGGCAATGCCGAAAACGTGAGACCGGCCTTGCGTGGCAAGCTTCAGTTCGTCGCCCAGTGTGCTCG
>QIAH01000305.1 GCA_003225465.1 Acidobacteriota bacterium
CCCTCCACGAACTGATCGCGATACCGCTCCAGGTAGTCGCCACGAAATTGATCAATGACGATGATGACAATCAGCTTGGGATGGCCGTTGTAGGCGGAAGCATTCGCCAGGCGAGCGAACGAGGAACAAAACAAGGTGTAAGCCAGCAGGCTGGCAAACAGAGGTCGGAGGGAGCCTTTCATCGCGTCGGTAGTTTACAGCCTGCCTGCCGAAGGACCAAAGCCAACAAAGTTTGCTGAAAAAAGAGCTGCTCGCGGACAACGACGACCTCAGCGGCTGAAGCGGCGTTGAATTTGTGACTCTTACGGCTGGGCAGCGTGAAGCCCAGCCCTTTCAAAGCGAAGCTATCGCGTGAGTTTTTCACCGATCTGAACAAGCCGTGCCTCGAAGAAGAATTGTGGGGTTGCAAGCTTCGTAGTATAAGTTGCGCCTCCGATCACGCTGGCTTGGGGAATTCGATGAAAGCAATCGCTATGGTAATCGGCGCGTGCCTGATTCTCTTCGCGATCACAAACCTGACGGCAGCTCCGCCCACCGCACCGGCTCTCAAAATCGAGCGCGGGAAGTATCTAGTGGAGCGCGTCGGCATGTGCCGAGACTGCCACACGCCGCATGACGAAAGAGGTGAACCGATTCGCGAAAAATGGCTGCAGGGCTCTCCTCTCTCGTTCAAACCCATCGTTCCCATCCCCGTTTGGGCGGACAAGACTCCCAACCTTGCCGGACTGCCCGGCTGGGAGGACAAGGAGGCCGTGAAGTTCCTGATGACCGGCATGGCCTACAACAATCTCCCCGGGCGCCCGCCAATGCCGCAGTACAGGTTCAATCAGGAGGATGCGAGCGCCATCGTGGCGTACCTGCGCTCACTGGCACCCGTGGCGACGAGCGCATCCAGGAAATGATGTTTCCGGTGAAGGGCGGTCCGGTCCGTCAGATGGATAAGCACAGCCGTATTCCATGCACTTGTGTGCACTCGCACGCTTTTTCGATACACTAAAAGTTTGCATGCTTGACCTGACCTTCGTCCGTAACAACCTCGCCCTGGTTGAGGAAAAGTTACGCCTGCGCGGAATGGATCCCGCGGAGGTCCTCGGCGACTTTCGCGCGGTAGACACTGAACGGCGTTCCTACATCACGACCCTCGAAACCGCACAAAAGCGCCGCAACGAGCTTTCTCCCAAAATCGGCGCTCTGAAGCAAGCTGAGAAAAAGGGAATGCTTTCCCCTGAGCAACTGAAAGAACTCGCGACCCTGAGCGAGGAGGTGGCGCGGGAGAAATCGGTGATCGAGCAGTTCGAGCAGCGCGTCGCGGAGGCGGACGAGAAATTCAAGTCCATCCTGCAAGGTGTTCCCAATCTTCCCCACGATTCGGTTCCGGTCGGCAAGAGTTCCGATGACAATGTGGAGGTCCGGCGATGGGGGACAGCTCCGAAATTTGATTTCACTCCTAAGCCTCACTGGGAACTCGGCGAACAGTTGGGCGTGCTCGATCTGGAGCGCGGCGCGAAGCTTTCCGGCGCGCGTTTTGCCGTGTACTGGGACGTCGGCGCCAAACTGGAGCGTGCGCTGGCGAATTTTATGCTCGACCTGCACACGCGCGAGCACGGCTACACCGAGGTGCTGCCGCCCTTCCTGGTGAACTCGGAGTCCCTGTACGGTACCGGTAATCTTCCGAAGTTTGCAGCGGATCTATTCCGCGTCCCGCATGGCGAGAAGGATCTGTGGCTCATTCCAACCGCGGAGGTTCCCGTCACCAACCTGTACCGCGACGAGACCCTCGACGGAGCGCGCCTACCCATCTCGCTGACGGCATATACGCCCTGTTTTCGCAGCGAGGCAGGTTCGTATGGGAAGGATGTACGGGGCATCATTCGGCAGCACCAATTCCAGAAGGTGGAGCTGGTGAAGTTTTCGCAGCCGCAAAAGTCGTATGACGAACTCGAGAAGCTTACACACAACGCCGAGACCGTGCTGCAGAAGCTTGGCTTGCACTACCGGGTGGTGACTCTCTGCACGGCGGACGTAAGTTTTTCGTCTGCCAAGACGTACGATCTTGAAGTGTGGCTCCCGGGCCAGGGACTGTTCCGGGAGATTTCGTCCTGTTCGAATTTCGAAGCGTTCCAGGCGCGGCGCGCCAACATTCGCTTCCGTCCCGAAGGCAAGGGAAAAAGCGAATTTGTGCACACCTTGAACGGCAGCGCGCTCGCGGTCGGGCGGACCTGGGTCGCGATCGTCGAAAACTATCAGCAGGCCGATGGCAGCGTGGTGATACCGGAAGCTCTTCGTCCCTACATGGGAGTGGAGCGGATCACGCCGAAGAAGTTCTAGAATCAGTCGCCGGTCGTCGGTCGTCAGTCGTCAGCAAAATCTAAGAAACTTGCGGAAGACTGATGACTGAAGACGGACGACTGATGTTGCAACCGCGGGGAGCAGTCACTAGACTTGGAACACGTGAAAGCAAGTCCGGCGGTTTCCGGCGTGCCCCCGCTGCCGATGAATTCGATCTGGCGCACAATCCGCGGCTACATCCTGTGGTCGTATGAGCGGGGCAGCCTGCACTACGACGTGATGGTGACGCTCATTCTGCTGTTCGTTTTTCTTTCGCCCTACTGGATTAATTTCAAGGACAAACCGATTGAGCGGGTCCCGCATCAGACCGGGGTGGTCATCCAGCCCGATGGAAAGGGCGGATTTGTCTACCAGATCGATGCATCTGTGTTGACTGCGAAGAGCGATGCGGCTCTCCGCGAACAGATGCTTGGCATCATCGAGTCCATTACGGGTGCGGCTGCCATTTCGAATATCGAGCCCGTAAAAGACGGCAAAGGCCACATCCAGAGTTACAAAGTCTGGGTTGAGAAAGAATAAGTGCCGCATGTTCTCGCAAGATAGAGGGCGCCCTATCAGCATGGAATTTCCTGATTCCACGCGCATCCGGCTGGCACGAAGCCTGATTCCGGCCCTGCTATGCCTGTGCGCCTCGATCGCTCCAGCTCAGAACGATCCCAATCTTCAAAAAGTTCTCAGCCAGATGGATGCGGCTGCCGCCAATTTCCATACTGCGCAAGCCAATTTTGTTTGGGAACAATTTTTCAAAGTGGTCAACGAAACCGATACGCAGAAGGGAACGGTCTATTATCGCCGTTCGGGGAAAGAGATCCAGATGATGGCCGAAATCAGCGATCCTCCCAAGACCGTGCTCTTCAGTGAAGGCAAGGTGCAGGTGTACGAGCCCAAGCTGAAGCGGGTCACCGCCTACGAGGCCGGGAAAAATCGCGAGGCGGTGGAGAGCTTCCTGGTGCTGGGCTTCGGCGGGAGCGGGCGCGACATGCTGAAGTCGTTTGACGTGAAATATCTGGGCGCCGAAGAAGTGGGCGGGATGAACGGGTCTAACCTGGAACTCATTCCGAAAGCCGACCGGGTGCGCGGGATCTTCGCGAAAATCTGGCTGTGGATCGACCCGGCGCGTGGCCTCTCGGTGCAGCAGCAGTTCTTTGAACCCTCCGGCGACTATCGGCTAGCCAAGTACTCCGACATCAAACTCAACCAGAAAATTCCCGATAGCGTGTTCAAACTGAAGACCCCGGGCGATACCAAGTATGTTTCTTCTCCCAAGGGCTAATTTATTGAGTCTAAAAGCCGAAGATTGCCAAGATTAAGGCTGAAAATTGCGGAGCGGGTAGATATACTGAATTTTTGAAGGCAGCGGACAGAAGCGGCGGGTGAATTTTCGATGGCCAAAGTTTTTACCATTCCAGTAGTCCCTAATCTCGGTCGCAAACGAAGAGAACGCACTTCTGATCCCCGCTACGTTGACGGCCAGCGCTGCCTGGTCGAGGCCATGAAGTATTTGGCACAGTCCGATCCGGTCGCCAACCGCCCCGCGATTGAGCTGCTCTCCGAGCATGTAAGGACGCGCTTCCGCATGAGCGACTCGCCTCTGAAGTAGACTCGCGGGTCCAGATTCCCAAGCCCAGTACTTTGTCGAGCGCGAGAAAAAAGGGGCGGAATTTCCGCCCCTTTTGACTTGCTGAAGAGCTATTACGTTCGCGCTAGAACTCGTAACGCACGGCGAGTTGCATAACGCGCGGGTTGGTGAGCAGACCGGAATACTTTCCGAAAGCAGCCCCCTGATCCAACCCATTCGTGATGGAAGCGACATCGAAACGCGTCAGGTTCGGCACGTTGAATACCTCCCAACGTAGCCGTACCAGGTGCGACTCTGCGTAAGGCATCTTCCAGAACTTGCTGAGGCCCGCATCGAAGGTAGCAAATCCATCGCCGCGAATCTGGTTGCGGGTTCCACTTTCCCCTGGGAAATCGTGCCGGAAGGGACCAAGGCCCAAACCATTCGGCAACGTTGGTAGGGGACTTGGAAACACCGACACAAAAGGACCATTTGCGTCGGTTCCCTTGGTCGTCTTGGTGTGAGGCGTGCCGATCAGGGTGGCGTTTCCGGGTAACTGCCAGTCTGTGGGCCAAGTCGCGCCATTACTGATGTTCGAAGGAAATCCAGTCGTCCAGCGCGCGATTCCAGACAGTTCCCAGCCACCGATGATGGCGTTTACGACACCATGTGCGTTCGAAGCCAAGGCTTTTCCCTTGCCGAATGGCAATTCCAGGATCCAGTTGGCGTTGAACTGATGCGCAGTATCGAAATCCGAGACTCCGCGTAACTGGTTGGGAGCCCAAGTGTTAATGATGCCTCCAAGACCCGACGAGAGGCCGCTGTTAAAGCCCACACGGACAGCGTCGGAGGTCAGATCGATCGACTTTGACCAGGTGTAATTCAAGTCGAACTGGAGACCATGAGACATCGATCGCCGCAACGTGGCCTGCAGCGCGTGATAGCTGGCATTACCAATTGAGCGCCATGCAAACAGCGAGTGGAACTGGCTGTTAAAGAAGGAGTTCGGACCGAGAACCGAAGGGTAAAAGTTGCCGGTCGGGGTACAGATGCCAGTCGTCGGATCACAAGTACTGGGATCGACGCCAGCAATGCCGGCTGTGCCTGAGAAGTCCGACCCCCAGTAGTCCAGTTGTGCCAAAGGTGTAGTCTCGTCGCCGAAACCATTCATCGGCCCACCGCCGCAGCTATAAAGGTCATACATGGCTTGTACTGGGTCTGGCGTGGAGCCCCCGCTACAGGCGAGGGAGTACTGGTCCGTCCCTTGTAGCGGCTTAATCATGTCTTGCCAGTACGCGGCTGTCGGCCCAACAACGCCTGCATTGATGGCGGACGTCGGAAGACCGCTGGCACCCAATTTCGACATGCGGTTCGCTGCCTCGAAGTAATTGACTCCGGACTTCGTATCGCGGAGGTTCAGCGGCATCGCCATGTCTTCCTGGGACAGCAGACGACGAGCTAGATGTCCCACGTAGGACAAGTCCAGGGTCATATTCCGAGACAGTTGCTGGCCAATCGAGAAGTTGAGGGCATAGGTGTACGGAGTCTTGATGGAATCATCCAAGCCCCAGTAGATGGCCAATCCCGTGCCAGCCGCCGGGAATTGGAACGGGAAGCCGCCTGATGGCTGCGGCGGAAACAGATTCGTGCCGTCGGGCGAACAGCATGGGACCTGGGTCAGGCTGGTGAGGCGCGGCACGGTGCTCGCGCTGGGGATCGTGGAATTCGTCAAGGTTGTCGACAGGCCGAACGCTCCGTTCTGGTCGAACGTGGACAATAGGCCGGCGCCGATGCGGTCATACACGATGCTGGCGCCGGCGCGGATAACGGTATTCGGCCGGGCGTTCCACGCAAATGAGAGGCGCGGCGCGAAGTTGTGATAGTCCCAGTTGTAGTAGCCGGGTTTTCCATTCGCCTGCCCAGCCAAAGCAAACTCAACAGTCGGATCGGCTCCGGAGCCGATGCCGTGCTGCATATTGAACTCGCGCTGCTTGAACCATTTTCCCAGGCTGATGGTGGGGGCCACTTGAGTGCCGCTGGTCTCCCAGGGTGGGGACAACAACGAATACCGCAGGCCGTAATTCACAGTGAGATTCTTTTTGACTCTCCAGGAGTCCTGCACATAAAACTCATACTCATTGGCGGCATAGCGCCGTTTCAGCGGAGCACCGAGTGGTAAAGCATTGCCCTGCTTGTCGAAGTTGTAGGTTGCATTGAGCTGGCTGACCAGTCCCATCATGGCCATCAGCGGATAGTTGTAGTTCAAGTTGAAGCCCGTATCGACGCCGGGGAATCCCTTGTTCCCTGGGTCAAGCGGGCTGCTCGTGTTGGCAATCCCGGCGGTGTCGAGTCCGGAAGAGTTGGTAACGCCAGACGGAAAGGAATTGAGGAAGCTGGTGCGGGGATTGCGAATGAACCGCACATTGGTCCCGAACTGGATGGTATGGGCTCCCTTTGTCCAAGAGATGTCGTCGACGAAGTTATGCACCGGTGTCGTGTAAGAGCGGCCGTAAACAAAGGCGAGCGTAGAGTTATTGGGAAGGCTGTTGTCGTTCAATCCGCGAAATTGGATGATGGGTGTGTTGGTGTTCCCGGGATTGCCGATACTCTGCCGGGTGTAGCCCCAGCGGAAATTGTTCAGGAGCGTCGGCCGCAGGGTTGCAGTATAGCCGACCGTGAATCCGCTGCTGTTGTCCGTAAATTTTTCGAGCGCATCGGTGCCAGGCAAGTATGGCGGGTCCGATCTCTTGTCATTGCGCAGGGCACCGCGCCAGAAAAGTGCGTGGTTATCGGAGAGCTTGAAATCGACCCGGCCGATGTACCAATTCTTATCGTAGGGGGCGGCTCCGCGGAACCGGTATCCCACAAAATTGACTCCGTCACCTTGGGAATTATCATTCGCCGCGGGGAAGGTATTGAAAAAATTCATTACCACCGGGTTGACCCCGATCTGTAATGGATCTAATTTCATCTTGATGTCGTCAGGTGAGATTACGTTGTAGCCGGCGGCAACAGGGGTCGGATCGCCGGTAACGTTGCCACCGGGGCACTGGCTTGGATCGGCACAGAGATACGTGATATAGCCTGCGCGCAGGGCTGCGCTGGGCACAATGCGCACCGCGCTGTTTTCTTCGCGTTGCCGTGCGGCCTCTACGTTCAGGAAGAAATAAAGGCGGTTCTTGAGAATGGGACCACCGATGGCACCGCCAAATACGTTGCGATTCAGCTTGGGAGCTTGGTTCGGCTGTCCGCTCGCGATCTCCGACGACTTCACGAAGTAATCGTTGGCGCTGGTATATGTGTTGCGCAGGTATTCATAAAGGGAGCCATGAAAACTGTTGGTGCCGGTTTTTGTGACCAGCGACACCTGCGCGCCCGAAGAACGGCCTTCGTCCGCCCCGTAGTTGGTCGTGGTCACACGAAACTCCTGCACGGAATCCAGGGTGACGGGCAGCACGGATGTGAAGGCGTATCCATTAACCTGGTCATTCACATCGACGCCGTCCAGGGTGAGATTGCTCTGGTCGCTGCGGGCTCCGTTTACCGCGCCGCTGCGCGTATCGTCATTCTGATTGATGTCGGAGCGGTTGCCTGTATAGGCGACGCCGTTTTGGAGGCTCAGCAGATCGGGCACGTTGCGGCCTTCCAGGGGCAGCGACTTCACCTGTGTTTCGTCAAAGGCGTTCCCTAAGCTTGCATCTGCGGTATTGATGACCGCCGCCTGTGCATTCACCTCGATCACTTCTGTCGCGGTGCCCACTTCCAGTTTCACGTTCAGCGTTGCGGGAGTGTCGACCAGCAACTGGACGTGCTTTTGTTCTGCCCTGCGGAAACCGGGCACCTCGATCGTGATCTGGTAGACGCCCGGCTGCAACTGGAGAAATTCGTAGCTTCCAGAGTCGCCGGTCGTCACCGTGCGCGTGAAACCGCGCTCGGGATTGGCTAGCGTAACTTTCGCGCCCGATACCGCAGCCTGGCTCGGGTCCGTAACTGTCCCGCGCAGGGAAGTAGTGCCCGACTGTGCGAACACAATCGCGCTGATGGCGAGCAAGAATCCGACAAGCCGAATGACTACGAATGAGGCTGAGCGCATCAGAAGCTCCCTACCCCCGGAATGAGGGGCGACGAATTGGTTGTGTTGCCCAAGGATTGAAAGACGATTGAGACCCTGGGACGCTATTGGCGCGATATTTTGCAGCGGAAGGGCGACAACTTACAAGAGCTTATTTGTAATAATTTCCATCCGAGAAATCGCTGTGGCAGACGAAATCGCGGCCCACGGGACTCGGGCCAAGTTTTCGTAGTTTGCACGGCAGAGCGAGGATTCCAAAATCCATCAATCTCTATGTAAAGTTGGAGAAATGCCGATTTTTGAGAGCCGCAGGAGCGCTGTTCCCCGAATCAAGCTGGGATATAAGCTTTCCACGCCCGAGGCTTGTTATGTTAGGCGGAGAACTTTTGCTTACTCGAGCAACTCGCGGGGGTTCCGGTTCGCCTGAAAGCTATGCAGGAGGCAAAGCAGCGGGTGTGACGTCTGCGCAGTTCATGAGAAACATCGTGGATGAGTGGCCGCCGTGACGCAGACTCAGACGTGAGCGTGTATAGAGCGCCGCCACAGTGCCGACGCAAACCATATCACGACCGGGAAGCACTCCAGGGTGTAGCGGGATTCCGGATTCTGCATCGTGCCTAGAAATAAAGATCGCAATACGATATAAGAGATCCCGAGGCCGGCCCATGCAATCGGCCGACCTCGGATCAGTCCCGCTATGGCCGCGGCCACATAGATCAGATTCAAAAATCCCAGCCCGACCGCCAGCCCAATCCACTTCCGGTCATCGTCGAATTCATACCAGCGACTCGATGGGGGAAGCATTTCCGTGCGCGGACGCAGCCACATGTCGGCGATTTTCAGTGCGGGCAGGATCACGTAGTACCGAAGCGGATGGGCACGGATTCGCTCTTCCGCGAGTGCAGCAAAGCGCGCGTCCAGTTCGGGGCTGACATTCAGTGCGTTGTTGTACTCGTCCAGAAGCTGCAGTGTTCGTCGCTTTTGGTCGGGGCTGTCGAATGCGCGCGCGGGGAGGTTGGAGGCGTCCACTTTTTCGCCGGGCACACTCCAGTAAACTTCTTCGGTGGAGGTGTAGTCGGCAATCCAGGTACTGACCCAGCGGTTGAAGCCGAGGGGAACGAACTCCTCGACCTCGTTGGCAAACCGGGGTGCGAGAAATTGCCAGCGATGGAGTGTATGCAGGTTTCGCGCACCCCATACAGTCAGCGGAGACAATGCCACCGCGGCGAGCACCAATCCAGCGCGCACGATAGGGACGGTCGCCTGCGTTCTCTGCGTTCGTCTGGGAAGAATCCCCACCCGAACCTCGCACAGAACGCGAGGTGAGGGTGGGGCACCCTCCGAGCCTTTTCGCCACGCCCGCAGCCAGAGAATCCCAAAGTACACTCCAAATGCCGCCAGCAGCAGGCCTCCATCGGGCCGCAACAAAATACACGCTGCCACGGCTGCTCCGCACTGAAGCCATGGCCGGATTTGTCCTGAGCCCAGACCGTTCAGGCCGATTGCTGCGAACTCCAGCGCGAGTGCGGTGAAGAAAATTTCCAGCGTCTCAGTCAGAGCCGCGGCAGAGTACTGCGCGAGGAAAGGACAGAGTCCGGTCAGGAGAAAGGCCGCCTTTGCGGCCCGATCGCAGAGAGAGCGCCGAGCCACGTCGGCGATGACGAAACAGGTGCCTAGATCGACCAGGACCTGGATCACCATTACCGCGCGATAATTCTCAATGCCGAAAATCGCAAAGACCAGCGCGAGGAATGCTGGATAGCCAGGCAGGCGCGAATCGGTGGGGACAATCTGGCCGGGATCGTAAGTTCGGCCGTAAACGCCGTTCAGCAGCCAGTTTTTTGCGATGTCTGCATAGATCCTGGAGTCATCCGTAATGTGCGGAAACTTCAGAAGAAAGAAGACCCGCAAGGCCAATGCGGCCAGGATGGCGAAGACAAAATAGCGAAGATTCTGGCGCACAAGCTCGCGCACGGTAAGAATATAGCTTGTTTTCGGAAGGCCGCCACCTATTCGAGCCATTTCCCCGCATGGTTTCGGCCTGAATCACTGTTTGACCCCCTGCGAAGGCGCATCATACGATGGTGAGAAGCCCAATGGCGAAACCGGTTTTCTACGATCCCGCGCAATCCCGCTGGCGCTGGCTGCGCCGGCTTTTTGACGTGCTGGGCGTGAGCATCACGCTGTTGGTCATCTTCTTTGTTTATACGGCCATTCGCGACGAGCAACTGCCGGGGTTGTTTCTTCCCGAACAGAAGCGTCCGTATCACGCGCTGAAAGAAAAGGAGAGTCAAAAAGAAAAAGAGAAGCGCAAGCAGGCGACACTGCGCACGCGTCGCAAAACCAAGAAACCGCCTTCCCAGGTCACCTTGAACGCGGACGAAGGCATCCGGGCCGCGTTTTACGTCCAGTGGGATGCTGCCAGCTTTGCCTCTCTGCGTGAGAACATTCGCCAGATCGACATGCTCTATCCCGAGTGGCTGCATGTGTTGGGTCCGGACGGCAATGTGCAGGGGCTTGATCAGCAGACCTATCACTATTTCAATGTCGTCCAGGATGGAAAAGTCCGCTCGGTTGACGACGAGGTCATGCCCTTTTTGAAGTCCGAAGAAACGGGCATGGAGGTGTTCCCGCTGGTCAACAACTTCGACGAGACGGAGTGGAAGCCCGAGATTGCCAAATTCCTGATGGATCCTGCAGCGCGCGCGAACTTCCGCCAGCAGATCGACGCCTTTCTCGGCTCCGACAAGTATCGCGGCCTGATGGTCGATTTCGAAGATTTCGCGAAGAGCGCGCAGCCCGGCTACCTGGCGCTTTTGGGTGAGTTATCGAGCGATCTGCACGGCAAGGGTTTGAAGTTGTACGTCAGCGTGCCTGCGCGCGACCGGGATTTTGATTACGCCACCATCGCGGCGCGGACCGATGGATTGGTGTTAATGAATTATGACGAGCACGAGTCGGAGAATGAAGCCGGACCGGTGGCTTCGCAAGAATGGTTCACGAAGAATCTCGAGATCGCGAAGCAGAAAGTTCCGCTCGATAAGCTGATCTGTGCGATTGGAAACTACGGTTACGACTGGGTCAAGAAACCCAGGAAGAATCCGCCGCCGAACCTGAAGAATGTCAACGTGACCGTGCAGGAGGCGTGGATCGGGGCGCGTGACTCCGAGGAAGACATTGACTTCGACTATGACAGCATGAATCCGCATTTCAGCTACATGGACGAGAAAAATCTCCGCCATGACGTGTGGTTCCTCGATGGAGTCACGGCACTCAATGAGATGCGCGCTGCGCGCAGGCTCGGCATCAAGACGTTTGCGCTCTGGCGTCTCGGATCGGAAGATCGCTCGCTTTGGAAAGTCTGGGATTTGCCCAACGAACCCTCTGCGCCTGACAAGCTCAAGGAGGTTCCTCCCGGGCAGGACGTCGATATGGAAGGGCAGGGCGAAATCCTGCGCATCGAGGCGCGTCCTGCCAACGGGCAGCGCGACATCACCGTCGATGCTTCAACCGGGCTGATCGAGGATCAGGTCTTCCAGACGCTACCGGAACCGTATCGGGTTGCGCGTTACGGCGCCATGCCCAAGCAGGTGGCCATTACGTTCGATGATGGCCCGGATCCGGAATGGACGCCGAAAATACTGGATGTCCTGAAGCGCGAAAATGCGAAGGCGACATTCTTTCTGATTGGCCTTCAGGCCGAAAATAATTCCGCCCTCACTCGCCGGATCAAAGACGAAGGCCATGAGATCGGCAATCACACCTTCACCCATCCCAACATCAGCAATATCTCTCGAAGCCACATGCGGCTGGAGTTGAATCTCACGGAGCGGCTGTTCGCGAGCCGCCTGGGGATTCGGACGATTCTGTTTCGGCCTCCATATTCGATCGATCAGGAACCCGATACTGCCGACCAGGTGCGGCCACTGGAAGTAACCCAAGACATGGGCTACGTCACCATCGGCAATCGGATCGATCCCAATGATTGGCGCGAAAATCCGCATCGCAGCGCCGAGCAGATCACGGCAGCCGTGATGAAGGACCTGCCGCCCTGTAACGTCAATGATCAGCTCTGCGGCAACATCATCCTGCTGCACGATGGAGGTGGCGATCGTCGCGAGACCGTGCGCGCGTTGCCGATGATCATCGAAGGTTTGCGCTCGCGTGGATACGAGATCGTGCCAGTGTACCAATTGCTGGGGAAAACCAAAGCGGACGTTATGCCTCCACTTCGTAGCAACGAGCGCTGGGCGGCGTGGCTGACCTGGATTGGTTTCTGGCTATGGGGCGTAGGGATGGCCTCGATCACCTGGATCTTCTTTCTGGGCGATTTGCTGATGACTTCCCGCTTGCTTCTGATTGGCGCGCTCGCGGTTTACGACCGGCTACGCTCGCAGGAGATTGGCGCCCCGGGACAAATCGCAGCTTACAAGCCGAAGGTCGCGGTATTGATTCCCGCTTATAACGAAGAGAAGGTCATCGAGCGCACGGTGCGCTCGGCGCTCGATTCGGACTACCCGAACCTGCATGTGATCGTGATCGACGATGGATCAAAAGACCGTACGCTGGAAGTGGCGCGCCGGGCCTTCGCGCAGGAAGAAGCGGAGGGTCGGGTCCTCATCCTGACCAAGCCGAATGCCGGCAAGGCGGAAGCTCTCAACTACGGACTGGAGCACCTGACGGACGAGGAGATCTTTGTTGGAATTGACGCGGACACCATCATCGCTCGGGACGCGGTCTCGCACCTGGTGCCGCACTTCCTGAATTCGAAGATTGGAGCGATCGCGGGGAATGCGAAGGTCGGTAATCGCGTGAACCTGTGGACACGCTGGCAGGCCCTCGAATACATAACCAGCCAGAATTTCGAGCGCCGCGCGCTCGACACCATGGGCGCAGTAAGCGTCGTCCCCGGAGCGATTGGTGCGTGGCGCGTTGCTGCGGTGCGCGAGGCGGGCGGGTTCCACGTGGATACGGTCGCGGAAGACGCCGATCTGACGATGGCGCTGCTGCGGCGCGGTTATCGCGTGGAGTACGAAGATCAGGCGCTCGCTTACACGGAAGCCCCGACCAGTGCGAATGGCCTCATGCGCCAGCGCTTTCGCTGGTCGTTTGGGATTTTGCAGGCCGTGTTCAAGCATCGCGGCGTGTTTGCCCGGAAGGGAGTGCTGGGATGGATCGCCCTCCCTAACATCCTGGTCTTCCAGATTCTTCTCCCTCTGGTTTCGCCCTTCATTGACGTGATGTTTATCGTGGGCGTGGCCTGGTATTTCATTCAGAAGTACTTCCATCCTGAATCCACGGACCCGGCCAGTTTCCAAAAACTGGTCGTGTTCTTCCTGGCGTTTCTGGTGATCGACTTCTTCGCATCGGCTATCGCGTTTGCTCTCGAGCGGCGGAGGCCCGACACGAAAGAGGACATCTGGCTCCTCAGTCAGGTCTGGCTGCAACGCTTCGCTTATCGGCAGCTGTTTTCGATTGTGCTTCTGAAGACGTTGAAGCGGGCCGCCGAAGGGCAGAAATTCGCCTGGGATAAGCTGGAGAGAACCGCGGCTGTAAAAGCTCCCGTGGAACGCCGGGAGTCGGTAAAGGTTCCGTAAAAATCCATTCTCCGCCAAAATCCCCACCCTAACCTCGCAAAGAACGCGAGGTTAGGATGGGGCACCCGGCTTCTCGACAGATCCAGAAAGTGGCGGGGTCGCCTTCGACTGCGCTCAGAGCAGGTTTTCGGCTCCGTTCGGCTGGCGCCTCACTACGCTCAAGATGACAGATAATTAAAGGAGATCCTCGGAGTGATGCGAGTAAAGGGACACCTCCGGGTGATGCTTGTCACTGACGTCTGCAGCATAGATGCGGTCTCCTGTTACGGGGGACCGGCATGCCCGCCAAAACGATCATCGAGCCGTTCCGCATCAAAAGCGTCGAACCGATTTCCTGGACTACACGCAAATTACGCGAACAGCTGCTGCGCGCTGCTTATTACAACCTGTTTGTCCTGCCTGCGGAAGACGTTCTGATTGACCTGCTAACCGATTCCGGAACGGGCGCGATGTCGACGCACCAGTGGGCGGCGCTCATGGAAGGTGATGAAAGCTATGCGGGTGGCCGGAGCTTCGATCATTTTCGAGACGCCATCCAGGACATCTTCGGCTACAAGCATGTGATTCCCACCCATCAGGGCCGGGCTGCGGAGCGCATTCTTTTCAACGTCGCCTGCAAGAAGGGAGACATCGTTCCGAACAACACGCATTTCGATACCACTCGCGCCAACGTCGAGTTCGTCGGTGCCGAGGCCGTGGACCTTGTCATCCCCGAAGGCCGCCAGCCCAGCCTGAAACATCCGTTCAAGGGCAACATGGATGTGGAGGCGCTGGATACTCTGATCAGCAACGTGGGGCGTGCGCGTGTGCCGCTGGTCATGCTGACGGTCACCAATAACTCCGGCGGTGGTCAGCCGGTTTCGATGCAAAACATTCGCCAAGTGAGTGCCGTGTGTCGCAAACACGCCATTCCGCTCTATTTCGACGCGTGCCGCTTTGCCGAGAATGCCTACTTCATCAAGCTCCGCGAACCGGGCTATGCGTCAAAGACCCCGAA
>QIAH01000257.1 GCA_003225465.1 Acidobacteriota bacterium
CTCGCGTTATTGGCCGCGTGCCTCGCGGTCCCTGCTTGGAGCCAGGATGTAACGGCCACTATCACCGGCAGCGTTGTGGATCCCACAGGCGCAAGCATTGTTGGCGCGGCCGTCACAGCGAAAGACACAGAACGAGGAACCGTCTACACGGTAGAAACGAATAGCGTCGGTGTTTTTAACCTACCGCACGTGCCCGTCGGGACCTATGACCTCAAAGTTGGAGCGCCGAGATTTCAGACCGCCGTCTATAGCTCGTTGACACTGGTGCTCAACCAGACAGCACGTGTTGGTTTCCAACTGAAGCTGGGACAAGCGACAGAGACCATGGAAGTCACCTCGGCGACGCCGTTGCTGCAGACCGACACTACACAGCTCAGCACCGTGATCGATTCGTACACTAATATTAGTCTGCCCCTGCTATCACGCAACTATGTTCAGTTGACCCTGCTCGCGCCCGGCAGCGTGCATCCCGATCCTCAAACGTTAACCAGCGGAGACGGCCCATTCGGTGCCGGCAGACCATTTATCAACGGTAACCGTGAGCAGGCGAACAATTTTTTGCTCGACGGCATGGATAATAACCAAGTCTCGGACAACCTGGATGGGTTTACCCCGAGTGTGGACGCGATTCAGGAATTTAACTTGATTACACAGAACGCTTCCGCCGAGTTCGGAAGTTTTCAAGGGGGCATCGTCAGTGCTTCGATCAAGTCGGGCACCAATAGCTATCACGGCAACGTCTTCGAGTTCTTCCGGAATGATGTCCTCAACGCCAACAACTGGGCCAACAACTTTCGAGGGTTCGCCAGGCCTACACTCCGCTGGAACATGTTTGGGACTACGTTTGGCGGTCCCGTCGTTAAGAACAAATTATTCTTTTTCGTCGATTATCAGGGACAGCGTTTCGATCACCCTGCCTCCAGTAGTCCACTCACGCTCTTCACTGTAGCTGAACGACAGGGTGACTTTTCGCAGCTTCTGAGAGAGCAAGGTAGCCAGCTGTATAACCCATTCCAGCTTGATGCGAAGGGCAACCGGACACCATTTCCGAACAATCACATTCCGTTGAGCCTGATGGATGTGGTGGCTGGAAACCTCTTTTCCTCGGGTATTTATCCTCTGCCTGTAAACGGCGATCTGGTGAACAACTTTGTCAACACCACACGAAGTCGCAACAATGTTGACGAGGGAGATGTGAGGATCGACTACAAGATCACGTCAAAGGATCGGCTATACGGTCGAGTATCGGAGGGCTATCAGAATAACCCCGTAATTAACTCCTTTAAATTGCTTTTCGATACGTTCAATCAAGCCCGCCTGGAAAATGGGGTGATCAATTGGACCCACAACTTTAGCCCCAACGTATTGAGTGAAGCGGTTGTAGGCGTGAATTACGTCCGTTTGAATCAGGGTGGGGTTGACAATGGTTTCGGGAATCTCGGCGAGAAGCTCGGTATCGCCAATGCTAATGACCATGGTCCGGGCCTTTTAGCTATTAACATCTTTGGCGGAGCCGGTATTTTCTTTGGCAATCAAAATATTGGTACGGCGGAGCTCTTTGCGGACACGGTGTTTCAATACAAAGAGGATCTCGTTATCACCCACCACCGCCATCTGTTCCACGCTGGTTTCCAGTATTGGCGGCAACGCGTCAACACCTATGAAGCAGGCACTAATGGCCGAACCGGGTTCATGAATTTCGCCGGACGCTTTACAGCAGGTCCCGACCAGCTGACCGTGGCAGGTGGTGGAACCGGCGCCGGGGAAGCTGATTTCTTCTTGGGGCTACCGGACTCCTTCGGCCGGGGGATCAACAGCACTGGACCTTGGGGCCAGCGGGCCAATGTATTCGGCATTTATTTTCAGGACGACTGGCGTGCAACGGACACGCTCACCTTGAATCTGGGATTGCGTTATGAAAATCACAGTCCCTGGGTAGAGGTGCAGAACCGCCAGGTTAACTTCGCGCCAATCACAGGGCAAATCCAGTTCGCAGGTCAGCCTTGCATCTACAGCAATTGCCGCGCACTCTACAATTCGTACAACGGCGGCCTGGACTTCCAGCCACGGATCGGCTTCGCTTGGACTCCGTCGTTCCTTGGCAGAAAAACCGTGCTGCGCGGAGCATTCGGGATCTCCTCGTATCTGGAGGGTACGGGCAACAATCTCAGGCTCCCCATGAACCCACCTTTTACCAGCCCTGAGTTTCAGACGAATTATTCTAATAGTAATCTGCCGGCAACCAGAACTGGGCAAGGTTTGCTGCCGCCGACTACCGATCTATTTCAGAACGCCGTTATTCGCTTGTGGGATCCGGACATCCGACCCGCCATTTCGCAGCAATGGAATCTGTCCATTGAGCACCAGTTCACCGATTCGACGACGCTTCAGGTGGGCTATGTCGGCCAGCACGCTACCCACTTGATGGTCGCCATGCCCTACCTTCAAAGCCAGTTGCATGCGGATGGAACTATCACTCCGAGTCCATTCCTGTCCGGAAACCCGACCCTCAGGTCCGAGTTATCTGAGATCTCTGGAACTGCCTCGATCGGGAACATGCGCTACGACGCGCTCCAGGCCACCTTGCAGAGACACTTCAGCAACGGCTTGCAGGGGCAGATCGCATACACCTACTCGAAGTGCATGACCGATTCCATCGGCTATTTCGGCTCAGGGGGCCAGGCAGCGGCGGCGGCGGCCTATTGGCAGAACCTTTACGATCGGCGGGCCGAGTGGGGGCCCTGCTACTACGACGTTACACATGCGCTCAGTGGGTATGCGATCTATCAACTTCCCCTCGGCCGCAATAAGCGATGGGGCAAGAATTTGAATCCGCTAGTCAATGCGCTTATCGGAAACTGGCAAGTGGGCGGTATCGTCCAAGTCCGTGGTGGATTTCCGTTCACGATTTTTACCTTCGACGACGCCTCCGGAACCAATTCGCGCGGGTCACGCGCCAACTGCGTTGCGCCACCGCACGTATTTGGGCGAAAACCCGCTTTCGATGCTTCGAGCGGACAATTCATTGGTTTCCAATGGTTCGATCCCGCTTCATACGGACCGGCCGCTCCAGGCACGTTCGGAACTTGTGGTGTGGGCACAGTGCGGGGTCCGGGTCTACGCTCGGGAAATCTAAGTGTCCAGAAGGAATTCCCAATCAGCGAATCCAAAAGATTGGAGTTCCGGACTGAGTTCTTCAATGTTACCAACACTCCGATTCTGAATGCTCCCAGTACAGGGCTTAATTTTAATCTCGGCCTGGTTGATAGCTCGCAAGGCGAACGCAACATACAGTTTGCGTTAAAGTTTTATTACTGATCGATGGAATCCGTTGGCGATACCTGCCGAACTACTGCATAGATCCGGATGACGCTAGTGCTTTTTCGGACGCGACGCCGGGATGAGTGCTAGATGGTGCCCGGAAAGTGGGGCGTCGCGTTCGAAAAAGCCGTCAGAAGGAAGCCGCTGGCGCGGCGGACGCGGGCCTTATGCAAATTGAATGGAGCGAGGGAGAGGTGTAGAAGTTCACAGGAGTCGTCCAGGCCGCTGGAGTAGCAGCCAGCGACAATGTGCGAAGACGAGTCGATGGCCGAAATGAGCCTAGGCGGGGACAGGAAGAAGATGTCTGGGTAAGGGAGACACACTTCGGCGAGACGCTCTGAAACGCGCCGACCGTGCGGTGTGTGGGCGAGTGATTTCATGCAGCCGTGGCCAGGAGCGGTGGAGAACGGAGTTGGAGTTGTGCGGCGTTGAATCGTTCGACGACGGCCATCGGTCCGCCGCACTTGGGACAGCGCCACAGCGGGTGCGCTGTAGCAGCGGTCGAAGGTTCCGATTCGTTTTTCGGGGGAGTGGCGTGGAGCGCGGCGAAGCACCGTGGCAGCAGGGCGGCGCGCCGTCGGTTGGCCAGGAAGCCGAAGTGGCGGATGCGGACGAAGCCCTTGGGGAGCAGGTGAAGTAGGAAGCGACGGAGAAACTCATCGCGCGAGACGGTCATCACTTTCTGCTGATTGTGGTTGGCAGAGTCACGCCAGCGAAAGGTAACCTGGCCGTGCGCCAGAGCCACGAGGCGGTGGTTGGAGATGGCGACGCGGTGGGTATAGCGGCCGAGATACTGGAGCACGTACTCGGGTCCGCCGAAGGGTGGTTTGGAGTAGACGATCCAGTCTTTGCGGAAGAGGGGACGCAGCCAGGCAGCGAAGAACTTGGGATGGGTGAGCGGTGCGAGTTCCCCGGCTAAGTGCAGTTGACTGCGCTCCAAGGCAGACTTCAGACCGGCGACGAACTTGCCGCGAAACACGCGCCGCAGCACCACGATGGGAAGGAAGAAGCGCGGATGGGATCGAATCCAGCGGGCGTGATCGCGGGAGAGTCCGCCGGCGGGAACGACACAGTGGACATGGGGATGAAGTTGGAGTTTCTGGTTCCAGGTATGGAGCACGCTGAAGAAGCCGATCTCGGCTCCGAGATGGGCGGGATTGTGCGCGACCTCCTGCAGGGTTTCGGCGCTGGCCCGGAGCAGCAAACCGTAGATCACCTTCTTGTTCTGGAGTGCTAACGAAGCCAGTTGCGGCGGCAGGGTGAAGACGACGTGGACGTAGGGCGTGGGCAGGAGTTCACGACGACGCGCCGCGATCCAGCGTTCGCGCGCACCGGTCTGACACTTCGGGCAGTGCCGATTGCGGCAGCTGTTGTAGGAGATGGTGGCACGATACCCGCAGCTGGTGCACT
>QIAH01000306.1 GCA_003225465.1 Acidobacteriota bacterium
CAGAAACTCCTGGATCACGCGCAAACCGGAAGTTAACTTTTTCAATCAGGCCATAGCGCTCATTGACAGTTGTCAGCAAATGGATTGGGGATACGACGAAAATCTTCACGTTTCGTCTGTCGTTCGGGTTTCCTCGACGCGCACTCACAGTCAAATCGAGGCAATTGCAAACTTGAACCCGTTATTTTAGTAAGCCCACCGCAACAACGTCGCCCCCACCGTAAATCCCGCCCCCACCGACGCCAGCATCACCAGACTTCCCTTCTTCAGCTTCCCTTCCTCGACAGCGGTCTGCATGGCGAGCGGGATGGTGCCGGCCGTGGTGTTTCCGAAGCGATCGATGTTAATGACCAGGCTTTCCGGACGCAGGCCGAGGCGGTCCGCCGTGGCCGTGATGATGCGGCGATTGGCCTGGTGGGGAATGAAGGCGTCGATGTCGCAGCCCTTCAGGTTATTTCGCTTGAGGAGCTTCTCGCAGAGTTCGGTTTGTTTGCGAACTGCGAATTTGAAAACGGCCTGTCCGTCCTGGTGCACGTAGTGCATTTTCTTCTCGACCGTTTCACGCGATGAGGGGTTCAGGCTTCCTCCTCCGGGCATGTACAGTGCATTTCCTCCGGAGCCGTCGACTTCATGGATGTAGTCAATCAGGCCAACGCCGTCCTCTTCCGCAGGTTCGAGAATCACGGCGCCCGCGCCATCGCCGAAGATCACGCAGGTGGCGCGATCGGTGTAGTCGATGATCGACGACATCACGTCGGAACCGATCACCATGACTTTCTTGTGCATCCCGGTCGAGATGTATTGCGCGCCGGTCTGCAGCGCGTAGAGAAACGCGGAGCAGGCGGCGGAGAGATCGAATCCCCAGACGCCGCTAGCGCCGAGTTTGTGCTGCACGAGACAGGCGGTCGAGGGAAAAAACATGTCGGGCGTAACGGTCGCGACCAGGATTGCTTCGAGGTCGGTCGCAGGAATGCCGCGCTGGACAAGGGCTTTCCGTGCAGCCTCGACAGCGAGGTCGCTGGTGGCAACGCCCTTGTCGGCGAGATGGCGTTCCCGAATGCCGGTGCGCTCGAGGATCCAGTCATTCGAGGTCTCAACCATTTTTTCCAGGTCAGCATTGCTCAGAACACGTGGCGGAACGTAGGTTCCGAGGGCGCTGATCTTGGCGCGCACAAGTTGGCTCACTCTTGCGTCTCCATAACTTAGATAAGAACGCATTATTGTGCGGCACGCGAGCCTACTGTGTCCAACTCTAGGTAAGCCGCGAGCTCACAACTTCCAAACGAAAAACGAAGGGCCTCTTTGAACTCACTTGTTCATTACCGGCGGACATGTACGTCCGTCGATGCGATGTACTTCTCACAATGGCCGGATAGCAACGATGCGCGAAGCCATATACCTGCAAAAGCCGCGCCAGAAGCCGAGTTCCGCGCTGGACCCATGAGACCTGTCATGCAATCACGCGTCTCGACTAGGCTGCACCGAGCATGACAGCTCTGAACTCGGTTGCCTGGAAGGGGGATCAGAGATGCGCGAGATGGTCTGGATTCGATCGACTCGTTTTGGTACGACGCTTGTCCTTTCACTGGCGCTCAGCCTGCTTACCGGCTGCGCAGCCATGGGTGCAGGGAATGCGAACACGCAACCATCGTCGAGCGTGGCGGTCACGCCGGCGACAGGGAGTGTGCGCGCCGGGGACACGCTCCAGTTCACTGCCAAGGTCAGCGGCACGGTCAGCCAGGCCGTTGTTTGGTCGGTGAATGGAGTAGTGGGCGGCAACGCGACCGACGGTATGATCAGTGCGACGGGCAAGTACACGGCGCCCGCAACCCTCCCCAATCCGAGTTCCATCAACATCGAAGCGACTTCCTCGTCCGATAAGAGCCTCTCCGGCAAGAGCATGATCACGCTGGAGAATCCGGTACCAACCGTGACGGGTGTTTCCCCCACAGCCGTCGCGGTCGGTAATTTTTCAATCACGATTTCTGGAAGCAAGTTTGTCAGTGGCACCAACGTGATGTTCGGTACGCAGGCGCTTACCACGAAGTTCGTGTCGTCCACCCAACTGACGGCCACCGGCACGGCGACCACGGCGCAACAAGGCATGTCGATCCAGGTGACGGTCGTGAATCCCGATCCGGGATCGATCGCCTCGTCCACGATGGCGGTGAAAGTCAACGCGCCGCAGACGCCGCAGATCGTCGTCAAGATCACTCCCGCGAGCGCTCAGCTTCATCCGGGACAGACCGTCCAGTTCAAGGCGACTGTGACCGGAACCACGAATCAGAATGTGGTGTGGCAAGTGAATAGTACGCCGGGCGGAAATGCCACCGTTGGCACCATCAGCAGCACCGGACTCTACACCGCCCCCGCGGTACTGCCGAAGTCAACGAGTTTGACCATCAATGCGGTCAGCGCGGCAGATTCGCACTCGACCAGCGCAGCTTCCGCCATCACACTCTTGAGCAATATCCCGGTTGTGACGGCGGCTCTGCCAACGCCGATTCCCGTCGGGAATTTCACGATCTCGGTCGCGCAGGCTATCCAGTCAAACGGAAATCCCACCCAACTGCTCAACGGCTTCGGCGGCTCGACTGATTCCAACGCCCGCCTCTCCGCCTTGCAGAGCTTGCTGACGTTCGACACCGGTCTCTCGCTGATTCAGGCGGCGAGCACCACCACCGGGAACGCGATTCAGAATGGACAAACCCTGGCAACCGCGCTCGCCAGCGGAACGCCGCTGGCCACGCAGTTTCCGCAGAACTCGTATTTCGCCAGCCAGCTGCAACAGGTGGCGAAGATTATTCAGGTAAGGTTGGCCCTCGGTTTGCGGCGACAAATCTTCTTCGTATCCATGGGAGGATTCGACACCCACAGCGGCCAGCTTCCTCAGCAGGATTCCCTCTTCAACGACCTGAACCAATCGCTGAGCGCGTTCTACCAGGCGACCGTGGAGATGGGCGTGGCGCCGAATGTGACCACCTTCACGCTGTCGGATTTCGGCCGCACCTACCAGCCCAACAGCGACGGCACCGATCACGCCTGGGGCGGCCACCACATCATCATGGGCGGGGCCGTGAAGGGCGGAGATTTCTATGGCACGTTCCCGACACTGGCCGTCAACGGTCCCGATGATGCCACCGGGCAAGGCCGCTGGGTGCCGACGACCTCGCTGGATCAATACGCCGCGACGCTAGCCTCCTGGTTCGGAGTGGCCGCCGCGGACCTGCCGTCAATCTTCCCGAATCTCGCCAACTTCACGACACCGACGCTGGGGATCATGGGATAGGACTCCGTAAGTGGTCAAACATTGAAGGTGCCCCACCCTCACCTCGCGTTCTTTGCGAGGTGAGGGTGGGGATTCCAAGAATGAAGGGCGCGGCGACCGCCGAACCTCGGAAGATAAACTGCGCCATCCTATCCTTCGCGCAAAATTTCACTCGCCTGAAGGTGCGGCTTTGGTTCTCGATAGAGGACGCATCTCCAGATCCTGGGCAAGCTTGTATTTGAGTTCGGTTTCAGGTGGAATTTCTTTCTTTCGTCCGGTATACACCTGAGCCCCGGCGCCAGCGCCACCGCCGGCCAATGCTCCGATAGCCGCTCCCTTGCCCCCTCCCAGCAGGGCGCCCAGAACCGCGCCCACCGCAGCGCCTCCGCCAACGTACTTGGCCGTGCGCTGATTCGCTCCCAGGCCTCCGGGCGCTGAGCTCTTGCCCTGGGTGGTGAGCAGGTAGCGCTTTCCGTTCACAGTCACGGAATGAAGATCGAGGGTGGTGTCGTTGCCGTTCTGGACAGCGACCAGCTGGGCGCGCGATCCCCTCGGAATGACCACCGACCCAGAGCTGTCGGTGACGTCGTTGCTGATGCTGGCGGCGTATTTGGCGTTCGCAGGGGGCTTGGCCGGAATGGAAGTGTCGGTGCGAACTTTAATTTCGCTGTCCTTAGGCAGGGTCTGCGCCCAGGCAGACGAGGCCAGCAGGACGGCGACGATAGCTAGCAAATTTGTGGGTTTCATCGCGGTTTTCCTCCCGAGAGCTCGATGCTCGGCAGGAGCCGGCAGTTGTGTTCGGAGGAACTGTATTGCGGTTTACACTCGAAAGCGTTGCTGCTGGATCCCTTGCTGATTCGCGATCCGACCGACGTCGATCCGCAAGCAATCTCAATCGCTGGATTCAGCCACTGCAGCACCGGTTCAGCGGAACCCTCGCAGCCGCCTTAGCGTGGTCCTGTTGCTCGAAGCTCAAAGCTCGCGGCTCGCAGCTTTTTTGGGGTGCTCGCTAAAACTTTCCTTTGCAAAATGAAAAAAAGCCAGGCACCGGGAACCCACTGCACACGCCAGAGCTCGTTACCGTTGCTTCCTTCCGGACCTGGCGGGGTTGGCGAGAGTGCGTCGCGTGGGACCGATACCTGACCCTCAGTAGTTTACCATTCGAGCTGGGCACCATCGTACCCTTCCCTTCGCGGCCAGGATCGCGAACAATGGGAAATTCCATGGCATCGAGTCCGCGACAATCCGTGATTACGCTGCCGGCGGCAATCGAACGCTACTTCCAGGTATCGCTTTATCTGCTCGTGCTGATGGGGTTCGGCACGCTGGCCAGCACGGGAACGTTGGATGCGCCCACAGTTGTGCTGGTGGGCGGCGCGCTCGCCGTACGCGGCTATCTGTTGAGTAAGCGGACTGACTTTCAGATGCCGACGCGTGTGACGAACTACCTCACGCTCGGCTACGTGCTCTTCTACGCGGCGGACTACTCGCTGTTTTCGCACAGCTTCCTGACTGCGACCGTGCACCTGGTGTTGTTCGGCATGGTGGTGCGGCTGTTCTCCGTGCACAAGGAACGCGACCACTACATGCTGGCGGTTCTTGCGTTTCTGATGGTGCTGGCAGCCGCGGTGTTGACCGTGGACAGCGTGTTTCTGTTCGCGTTCGCGGCCTTCATGCTGATGGCTGTGGCCACCTTTGTGCTGATGGAGATGCGCCGTTCCACGCAGACGGCCAGCATTCCCGCGCGCGAGCCCATCGATCGACAGAGCTATCGCCGTATGGCTTTCTTTCTGGCAGGCGCGTCGCCGGTGCTGGTTGTGCTGATTCTGGCGGGCGCTTCGGCGATCTTCTTCCTGTTGCCGCGCATGTCGGCCGGTTACCTGGGATCGTTTGCGGGCGGCAGCGACATGACCGTCGGCTTCAGCGATCGCGTGCAACTGGGACGCATCGGGCAGATTCAGCAATCGAGCGCGGTCGTGATGCACGTGCAGATCGATGGCGACCCGCATGGCGCCTACAACCTGAAATGGCGCGGCATTTCGCTGGGACGTTTCGATGGCAAGGTGTGGTCGAATCCAACTGAGCAGTTTCCACTGGCAAGGCAAGCGGACGGTCGATTTCCCCTATGGGCGGCGTCACGCGAAGCAACACCACGCTCAAGGCAACCCATTCACTACCGGGTGCTGATGGAGCCCATCGGCACGAACATCTTTTTTCTCGCGTCTCAGCCGCGTTATCTCAATGGAACCTATGTCGCGGTCGCGAGGGACAGAGCGGGGTCCATCTACGATCTCGATCCCAAGCATTCCGTCAGTGTCTACGACGCGGATTCCGACCTCGCGACGCCTACGCCCGCACAGTTACGTGGCGCCGCGGGAGGAATTCCGCCGGAACTGCAGCAGTACCTGCAGCTGCCGATGTTAGATCAGCGCATTCCGGAGTTGGCGAAGCGTATTACCAGTTCCGCAGGAAATTCGTTCGATCAGGCCGCCGCGCTCGAGCGCTACCTGATGACGACCTTCGGTTACACACTGGAGTTGCCGCGGGAGACGCCTCGAGATCCGCTGGCGGATTTTCTCTTCGTGCGCAAGCGGGGCCACTGTGAGTATTTCGCTTCGTCGATGGCGATCATGCTGCGCACTCTGGGCATTCCATCGCGTGTGGTCAACGGATTCCGCACCAGCGAATTCAACGACCTCACCGGCAATTATGTGATTCGCGCCAGCAGCGCCCATTCATGGGTCGAAGCATATTTCCCTTCCTACGGATGGATCAGTTTCGATCCCACGCCGGGTTCGTCCCTGAGCGGCGCGACGGGCTGGAGCCGCGTGGGACTGTATCTCGACGCCATGGCTTCGTTCTGGCGGGAGTGGGTCGTCAACTACGACGCCAGCCATCAGAGATCGCTGGGCGAAGACGCGATGCAGGGGAGCCGCTCGCTCATCGACGGGATGCGCGACTGGGCACAGCGGCACTACGAGAGAATGCTGGGGCGCGCCCGGCTTGCGCAGCAACAATTCTCGCAGTCACCGCGAGCCTGGGGCAGCATAGGAATTCTGGTCTGCGTATTGCTGCTCGCACTGACCAACATCCGCACGCTGCTGCGATGGGTGCGGGAACGAAGGCTTGCCGGACATCCGGAAGAAGATCCCAGCCAGGCGGCCGCCCTGTGGTATCAGCGGATGCTGCGCTGGCTGGATCGCCACGGCTGGACAAAAACTCCCATGCAGACTCCAAAAGAATTTCTGACACGGATTGAGGATCCTGGCATGCGCAAGAAGATCGAAGGCTTCACCCACGCCTACGAAGCCGCCAGATTTGGAGATTCCCCAGAAGAAGCAAGAAAGCTTCCGGAACTGTACGAAGAAATCACTTCAGCTCCGCAGAACTAGATCGTCCGTGAGTGCCCCACCCTCACCTCGCGTTCGTTGCGAGGTTAGGGTGGGGATTTTCCTAAGACTCAGTGCCCATTGAAGCTTTTCCCTGAATTTCTGCGTCCTCTGCGGCCGTTCTCTGCGTTCTCTGCGGTTTAAGACTTTGCCCTTCCCCATGACTGTGCCGAAAGCGCCGGTTCCCATCCACAGGATGTTAGAATAATCAGATTGCATGCTGGATCAAGAGACAACTGTAGCGCTTCCGGACCGCGAAAATACTGCTTCCTCCGAAGCCTCGCCAACGAAAAAAGTCGGCTTCATCAGCCTGGGATGCCCGAAGAACCTCGTCGATTCTGAAGTAATGATGGGCATGTTAACCCACGCGGGCGCCGACTTAACCCCGCGCGCCGAGGACGCCGACATCATCGTGGTCAATACCTGCTCCTTCATCGACAGCGCACAACAGGAGTCGGTCAACACGATCCTCGAGATGGCGAAACTCAAAAACCAGGGCCGCGCCAGAAAATTGGTGGTCGCCGGGTGCCTGGTGGAGCGCTTTCGCGATGAGATCCGCAAGAATATTCCTGAAGTCGACGCGGTAGTGGGCACGGGCGAACTGGAAAACATTCTCGCGGCAGCCGGAGTCGCGCCCCCGCCGCAATCGACCTCCCCTTTCAAGATCCTGACCTCCCGGGCCGAAGGCAACGCCCGCGAAGTGCAGGGACGTTTTTCGCGGGAAGGCTGGGATGGCGCCATCTCAGACCTGCCCAACTATCTCTATGACGAAACCACTCCGCGCGTGCTGGCGACTCCGTCGCACACCGCGTACATCAAGATTGCCGAAGGCTGCGATCATCCCTGCACGTTCTGCATCATTCCGCAGCTGCGCGGAAAATTCCGCTCGCGCCGTTTCGAATCGGTGGTCGCGGAGGCGGAACGGCTGGCTGAGCAGGGCGTGCGCGAGATCACCCTCATCGGCCAGGACACGACCTGCTACGGCGAGGATTTCGGCCTGAAAGACGGCCTGGCGCTGCTGCTCGAGAAGCTGGCGAGAATCGAGCCATTACGCTGGGTGCGCTTCCTGTATGCCTATCCGAACAAGATCACGGGGCGGCTGCTCGAAACAATCGCGGCACATGAGAAGATCTGTTCCTATGTCGACGTGCCTCTGCAGCACGCTTCGGCGAGCACGCTGAAGCGAATGAAGCGAGGCGGCAGCGGGGATCTGTTCCTGCGCCTCGTCGAGAAGATGCGGCGGACGATTCCCGGCGTTACATTGCGGACGTCCTTCATCGTGGGCTTTCCGGGCGAGACGGAAAAAGAATTCGAGGAACTTTGCGCGTTCGTGCGCGAAGCACAATTCGACTGGATGGGCGCGTTCGGATATTCCGATCAGGACGGCGCGGGCGCATACGCGCTGGAGAAAAAGCTTTCGCCCAAAGAGATTGAACGGCGCCGTAAACGCCTCATGCAGATCCAGCGACAGATCAGCAAAAAGCGCAAGAAGGCCCTGATTGGCAAGGAATTTGACCTGGTGCTGGAAGGTACCTCGGAAGAAACCGACCTCCTGCTCGAGGGCCGCACGGCGATGCATGCTCCGGAAATCGATGGCAAGGTCTTCGTGAATGAATTCGCCGACGGCGTGGAACCGGAGTTCGGTAAGTTCTATCGCTGCGAAATCACGGAAGCCCACGATTACGACCTGGTGGCGAGGGTTCTCTAGCAGGCTCCCGCGCACCCCGGCTCCCTCCTTCTTCAACCGCAAACCACCGAAGTAGCCCAGGAGCAGCCGCGTTCCAAAGTACGAGTTTTGGTTTACTCTTGAATCATGGCAGAAGGCGCCGTCAAATTGCGCTGCCCGATCTGCAAGAAGCCCGTGAAGAGCACCGACCCGGACTTCCCTTTCTGCAGTGAGCGATGCCGCACCATCGATCTGGGCAAATGGGCCAGCGGACAGTACGTGATTTCCTCGCCTGTAAAAGACACCGAAGACGAGTTCGGACCGGAGTCGGAGGCGGAGCGGCCTGACGATGAGTGACACTTCAGCAGCGCCTCCGGCCCACGACGCGACCACGGGCGCTGCTCCCGCGTGGGCGAGTCTAATCGCGACCTTCTTCGGCGCAGGCCGCCTGAAGCCCGGTCCGGGCACGTGGGGCTCGCTGGCCACGGTCGCGCTCTGGGCCATTCTCGCTCACTTCCTGCCGAGTTCCTGGCTTATTCCGGCCAATATTTGCCTGGCGCTTCTAGCTGTGGCGGTAGGCATCCCGGCCGCTACCCAGGTGGCGCGTGCCTCCGGGCTGAAGGATCCGCAATTTGTGGTCATCGATGAAACCGCCGGCCAGTTAATTACGCTGATCGGGGCACCTCTAGCTTGGAAATCTTTTTTGGCGGGCTTTATACTTTTTCGAGCATTCGATATCGTGAAACCACCGCCGGTGCGACAACTGGAACGCCTGCCGGAGGGTACGGGTATTGTGGTCGACGATGTCGCGGCCGGGCTGTATGGCTTGGCCGTCATGCAGTTTCTCCTGCATTTCGGTCTGCTCGGCCGCTAACTTGCATCACACCGAATGCAGCCAGGATTTTGGAGTTCATGGGGATTTCCGACCGTCTGCTGGGTAAGAAGAACGTGAACGGCAAACCACACATTGACGGTGTGGCGCCCGCCGCAGCCCTGCCCGGAGGGGAAATCCGGATCAACGGCAGCGGCCTGCGTCCCAGCGAACTGAAGCGCCCGCGGGTGCAGTTCGGCGAAATCGATGGCGCGGTCGTGATCAGCTCCGATGCGTTCGTCGTCGCCAAGGTTCCCGAGGGCGCGACCTCCGGCCCGGTCGTAGTCGCCACCAATGGCGCCGTCAGCAACGCCGAGACCGTAAAGGTCGCAGTTCCCATCGCCGACAACCTGCATCCCGTCACCAACCCCGCCATCGACTCTGAGGGCAACATCTACGTGACCTTCTCTGGCTCGCGCGGGCAGCAGGTGCCGGTATCGCTGTTCAAGATCGACACCAACTACGTGATGAAGCCGTTTCTGAGCAACATGATGAACGCCACCGCCATCGCTTTCGATCGCGAGGGGCAAATGTATGTTTCATCCCGTCACGACGGGACGGTGTATCGCGTGGCTCCGAACGGCACCATGTCTTCGTACGCGGAAGGCATGGGCATCGCCACCGGCATTGCGTTTGACCGTGAGCAGAATCTGTACGTCGGGGACCGCAGCGGAACCATCTTCAAGATCGCGCGCGACCGGCAGACCTTTGTCTTTGCGACCCTCGAGCCGAGCGTTTCGGCGTATCACCTGGCCTTCGGTCCGAGCGGCGACCTGTTCGTCACTGGGCCGACCACGTCGAGTTTTGACGCGGTGTACCGGATTGATACGCATGGCACGGTCAGCAATTTCTTTCGCGGAGTGGGCCGCCCGCAGGGACTTGTTTTCGATGTGGACGGCAACCTTTACGTTGCGGCGTCGCTCTCGGGCAAGCGCGGAATTGTGAAGATTACGCCCGAAGGAAAAGCGTCGCTGGAAGTTTCCGGACAGAATCTGGTGGGACTATGCTTCGCGCCGGGGAGGTCGGCGGTTCTGGCGACGACCGGCGCCGTGCACCATCTTTCGTGGAACATTCAGGGGGCGCCGCTGTTGCCGGAATAGGCTCGCCCGGATCCTTGGCAAGTCCTTCAACGACAAGCCTTCAACACTTGTCATTCCGAGCGCAGCGAGGAATCTCCTCCTGCACAGACCCGCGCACGGCAGATTCCTCGCTGCGCTCGGAATGACAATCGTTGAGGACGTGCGAATAAAGACAGGGTTCATCTACCCGCACTCCGCATCATTTAGACTTCTATCCGTGAACGCTGAGATCATCGCCATCGGCTCGGAGCTTCTGACTCCGTTCCGGCAAGACACCAATTCCCTTTACCTCACCGAGAAACTCAATCAGCTGGGCGTCGAGGTCGTCCTCAAGACGGTGGTGGGCGATAGCCGGGAGCGGTTGGTTTCCGTCGCGCAGCATGCGCTTTTTCGCTCGGACATCGTGATCTTCATGGGCGGACTCGGCCCGACCGAAGACGACCTGACGCGCGAAGCCGTCGCCGAAGCTCTCGGAGTGGAACTGCACCGCGATCCGGAGATCCTCAAAAAACTGGAGCAACGTTTCGCTGCGCGTGGTTACCAGATGACGCCCAACAATGCCCAGCAGGCGGACGTGATTGCGGGCGCCACCGTACTGCCGAATCCCAACGGCAGCGCCCCCGGCCAGTGGATCACCGGACACTACGAAGGCCGCGACCGTCTCATCATTCTTCTGCCCGGGCCACCCTTTGAGTTGAAAGCCATGTTCGATGAGCAGTGCACCGAGCGTCTGCGGGCGAAGCTTCCGCCCGCCTACATCGCCACCCGTGTGCTGAAGGTTGCGATGATGGGCGAATCTCTGGTGGACTCGCGCGTGGCTCCCATCTACAAGCGCTACACCGACGTTCAGACCACGATTCTCGCAGGCGCCGGCGATGTGCAGTTCAACCTGTTTACGCGCGCCGCTTCGATGGAAGAAGCGCAACAACGGGTCGATGAGCTGGCGGGAGAAATCGAAGACGAACTCGAAGATGCGGTGTACTCCAGCAAGGGCGAATCGCTCGAACAAATCGCCGGCTATTACCTGGGCATGAGGGGGGCTACGCTGGCGGTAGCGGAGTCCTGCACGGGAGGTCTGCTGGCCGAGCGGGTCACGTCGATCAGCGGCAGCTCGCGCTACTTCCTGGGCGGGGTCGTGGTGTACTCGAATGCACTGAAGACCAAGTTTGCGGACGTTCCGGCCGGTTTAATCACCCAGCATGGTGCGGTGAGCCGCGAGGTCGCCGCCGCGTTGGCCGAGGGCATCCGCAAGCGCTGTAAGGCGACGTTTGGGATCGGGATCACGGGGGTGGCGGGTCCCGCGGGCGGGACGGAGGAAAAGCCGGTGGGGCTCGTCTATATCGCCCTCGCAAGTGAAGACCGCACGCAAGTAGAAGAGCGCAAGTTCCCCGGAGATCGGAAGCGGGTGCGCTGGTTCGCTACTCAACTCGCGCTCGACATGATACGAAGAAAGCTGATGTAGCTGACAGCTGATGGTTTTTGGTGGAGCGACGGGCGTCCCGCCCGTCGACCGGCGAGGACGCCAGTCGCTCGATATAGTGACTTCTTCGCTCAAGCGAGTGATCGTGAGACTCTTTATTGCTCTTGATATCGACGATGCCATCCGCGAGCGGATGGCCGGGTTCATGGATGGCCTGCGCGGATTTGCTCCCGACGTGCGCTGGGTCCGAACGGATTCTCTGCACGTCACGCTCAAGTTCATCGGCGAAAAACCCACAGACTTTGTAACGAAAGTGACGGAGGCGCTAGGTGCAATTCGAGTGGCACCGGTCGAGATCGCGTTCCGAGGCTACGGCTTTTTCCCCACCGCGAAATCCGCGCGCGTGTTCTGGGCCGGGCTTCACGCCGGACCCGAATTGCAGAAGTTAGCCGAGGCGGTGGACGGCGTAACCGCCTCGCTCGGAGTTGAGAAAGAAGAACATGCTTTCAGTCCTCACCTGACCCTGGCACGCAAGAGCGGGGGCGCGGGAGCTCCGCGCCGTCAAAAAGGCGACGGCCCCAACCGTGTTTTTCAAAACCTGCAAGAGAAATTAGCGGCGCTGCCCGAGCCCGAGTTTGGTACCATGACGGCCCGCGAGTTCTTTCTCTATCAGAGCCAGCTCTCGCCGAAAGGATCGCGCTACACCAAGCTGCAAAGCTTTCCCTTGCGGGCCTGGAGCAGCCGGTAGAGACGACGTTCAAGACAATCCGTGACTCCTTACCTGCTCACCGCCGCGCTCAGCTATCTTTCCGGATCGATCCCATTTGGATATTTACTGGTCCGACTTTTCCGCGGCGAGGATATCCGGCGCAGCGGCAGCGGCAACATTGGCGCGACCAATGTGTCGCGAAAATCGCCCGCTCTGGGCATGGCGACCCTGGTGCTCGACGCCCTGAAGGGATTTGTGCCCGTGGCGATGGCATTGTCCGTCGGCCGCCGCTGGGTCGATCCTCCGTATGTGCTCGCTGCGACGGCGGCCTTTTTCGCAATCCTCGGCCACACTTCCCCTGTGTGGCTGAAGTTTCGCGGCGGCAAAGGAGTGGCCACTGGGCTGGGTTCCTGGGTCGGACTGGCGCCCAAAGGCGTCCTGGTCATGGTCATCGTCTTCGTCGTGATGGTGGCGGTGTTTCGTTACATTTCCCTGGGGTCGATCACCGCCGCGGCGATCTTTCCGGCGGCCGCGCGACTCCTGCATGATTATCACGACACGCCGCCGGTGCTGGGATTCATGGCCGCCTCTTCGCTACTGATCATCGTCAAGCATCATCCCAACATCCGCCGGCTGCTCGCGAGGACCGAAAATAAGTTTCGACAGGCGCACAAATGAGCGAGATCGCCGTCATCGGAGCGGGAGCGTGGGGCACGGCCATCTCGATCGTGGCGGGACGCAATGGCACTCATCGCGTTCGTTTGTGGGCACATGAGAGGGAGGTGTGCGAGTCCGTCAATACCCGGCATGTCAACGATTTGTTTTTGCCGGAGCAGACGATTCCGGAGAGCGTTCACGCCACCAACGATCTCGCCGAGACTTTGAAGAACGCTGAGATCGTGATCAGTGTGATGCCTTCGAATCACTGCCGCCGGCTGTTCGAAAACATGCAGCCGTTGCTGCGCGCCGAGATGCTGTTTGTGAGCGCAACTAAAGGCCTGGAGGACGGCTCGCTGGCGCGCATGACCGAAGTGATTGCGCAGGTGCTGTCTGCGAAGAAGAAGCTTCCCGCTCGCATTGGCGCGATGAGCGGGCCATCGTTCGCGAAAGAGGTGGCGCGCGGCGATCCCACCGCGATCACCATCGCCTCCGAAGATGCGGAACTGGCGCAGACCGTGCAGCAGGCTTTGAGCGATCCGCGTTTCCGTCTTTATACGAATCAGGATGTGGTAGGAGTGGAACTGGGCGGCTCACTCAAGAATGTGATCGCGATAGCGGCCGGGGTTTGCGACGGGCTGGGGCTCGGCCACAACTCGGTGGCGGCCTTAATTACGCGCGGGCTGGCGGAGATGACCCGCCTGGTGGTGGCCTGTGGCGGCAAGCGCGAAACCATGTCGGGGCTGGCGGGGCTGGGCGATCTCGTGCTGACTTGCACTGGTGGCCTGTCGCGTAATCGAACCGTTGGAGTAGAGCTTGGGCGCGGGCGGCAGTTGCCCGACATCATCGCCGGCATGCACGGCATGGTCGCCGAAGGAGTGCTCACCACGAGTGCTGCCGTAGGACTGGCGAAGACCCGCCGGGTCGAGATGCCGATCACCGAAAAAATGCACGCCATCCTGCACGAGGGAAAATCCCCGCGCGAAGCCATTCACGAACTCATGACGCGCAGCGCCAAGAGCGAAACGGAATTGTGACTTGCAGCCCTAAGCTATTAGCTTTTAGCTCTTAGCTCACCGCTTCACCTCTAAGCCCGGTGTTTCTTCCTCTGTATCTCTGTGCCTCTGTGGTGAAAAACCCT
>QIAH01000307.1 GCA_003225465.1 Acidobacteriota bacterium
AAGACCAACGAAAAGCTTTTGCAGAATACGGTCACGCGCTCGCTGGCCGACGACATTTCGCAACATGAGGCGTCGCTGCGCCTGATGCTGGCGAATCTCTCCGCCGCCATCCAAATCGCCAGCGGAGGGGACATCGGGGGTAGGCACGTGGAACGATCTGAGTTACGCGCCCTGCTTGAGAATTTCGTGTCGTCCTCCGATGACATTGCTTACGCCACGCTGCTGAATGCG
>QIAH01000258.1 GCA_003225465.1 Acidobacteriota bacterium
CCACTCCGACAAGGAGTTTCCAGCCCAGGCTGGTTCCCGAATGCGCCTGAAACGCCACTACGACATGCACGACTCCGACGAAAATCAGAAGCCAGGCGATGAATGTAGCCAGCGCAATGGCGGCGAGCAGTGGCTCGCCAATCGCGAGAATGCCGAGCAGGATCAGCAGCACTCCCCAGACGATTCCCCATTTCGATGCCTGTTTTATCAATGCCGCGGGCGTGGTGGCTGCCATGGCAATTCCTTTCCGAAGAAGTGGACATTCTGCTAGCTGGCGCAATTAAGAAGAGTTGCGGCGCATTGTGGCAGACATGGCCCGGATACGCAAGTCATCCGGACCACAATTCAGCAGTTTTCGAACGCGAGCCTACTTCTTTTTCACACGATCAAGGCACTTGGCGTAGAGCTCAAGCAGATGCGCGGCATAATCCTCGGGCTTGGCGGCACCGCTGCTCTTCTCGAAACCCACGCCACCGGCCGAGGTGGTCTTGCCATAGCCAGTCGTCATGGCGACGAACTTCATCAGGTCCAGTGCAATGTCTTCGTCGCGACGCGATCCGACCGCGGGAACTCCTGGCACATCCATGAACGCCTCCCCTGTCCCTGAAATGTACGGAATGATTTCGTCTTCTTCTTCTTCGAAATGCATAAACTGTTTCGATGATAACAAAGCGGAGGCTTCATCGCTGAGCGGTTGCGGAATCTGCAGTCTGCGCAGAGACGGGAATCTTCAGGAGTACAAACAGAAAATCAGGGCCGGTCGAAGGGATTGTGTCATGCGTGGTTGGCTGCGATTGGCACGCGCGAGGATGTTCGCGTTAGATATCGCTGTTCGCCCATCGTGGTACCGCAGATTCCTCCGCCGCATTCAGCTTCGGAATGACAAGATTTTAGGGTTACGTGGGAACAAGTGATTCGTTGACGTTCAACTGACCTGCCGGTCTGTGCCTCTGGACACGGCATGCCACCACGATCCTGCGTTCTCGTTTTGTCATTCCGAAGCCGAGCGCGGCGGAGGAATCTTCCATGGCACCCCAGCCGACAACTCCTAGGCGGCGCGCAAGCGCTCGGCGACATCCAGGTGACCCTTCTCGTGTGCGAGTTGGTCCGGGGTCAGGCCGTCGTCATTCTTGGCATTCGGATTGCCGCCGTATTTCAGCAGCAACTCCACCATGGGATGATCGCCGTGCTGGGCGGCTGCGTGCAGGGCAGTCCAGCCCTTTTGCTGGCGCGCATTGACGGGAGCGCCATGTTCCAGAAGAGCGCGCGCGATGGCGAGATTTCTTCCGGCCGCGGCGGAGTGCAGCGGCATCACCTGCATGCCATTGTTCGTGACCGCGGCCGCGTCGGCATGGTGTTCGAGCAGAACGCGCGCGACACTCTCTTGTCCGAAGAATGCAGCGAAGTGCAAGGGCGTGAATCCGTCACCCGAGCGCGCATTCGCGAGCCGCGGATCACGGTTCACCAGGTCCTCGATCAGATCCGAGCGCCCCAGGCTGGCGGCTTCAAAAATGTCGAGCTCGCCGCGTCCCGCGCGCAGAACGTCGGCCATATCTTTGCGTTGGCGATAGAGCGCGTGCATCAGCGCAGAAACACCGCTCGCGTCGCGCGCCGCCGCTAAAGAATGGTCCTGCGCCAGCAAGTCCTTGAGTTGGCCGGCATCTCCTGACTCGATCGCCGCAAATACTTCCGCATGCTCCGCCACGTATTCAGCCCTCCGCAAACCGGTGCCAAACCGGACCCATCATAGCGGTTTGTCGAGCGCGCGATAAGGCCCAATGGTGTGGCCCTCCTGTTACGTGCGTTACGCGGTCAGGTGACCTCCATCACACCGCGGTGGCACGGCTAGGCATAGCCTGTGGTTTGGAGCGATTCAGCCTGTTCGCCGGGCGAGCCTTGCCTGTGGCGCGCGGCCTGGATCGCTACCGGAGCGCGTAGTGGGTAAAGCGATTCGGAATCGGGCTACCCAGCCTCCCACACGGGTTCAACTCCCGACGCTCCGGCCAATTTTGACGCAGGGCGAAGCCGGCTCGAAGCGTAAGGCTGGCGCGAGTATGTCTTCGCGGAAGTGAGGAGGGCATCATGTGGAAGATTCTGATCACGCTTTCGTTGCTGTCTTTGTTGGCGCTCGCCGTGGCGCAGGAGGCGAAGCCCACACAAGGTGCATCCAAGACGGGACCCACTCCCGCTTACTACGCCATTCCACAGCAGGCGGCGCGCAAGGAGAATCCCGTCTCCACCACGCCGGAGTCGCTGGCCCGCGGCAAGAAACAGTACGGCTACGACTGCGCCATGTGTCATGGCAAACAGGGAAACGGCAAGGGCGATGTGGCCGTTGACATGAAGCTGGGCATGCACGATGAAACCAATCCCGCGACCTTAAAGGACCGCAGCGACGGCGAACTGTTCTACATCATCAAGAAGGGCAAAGATCAGATGCCGCCCGAAGGCGATCGCGTGAAGGATGAGACGATCTGGGACATGGTGAACTACGTGCGCTCCTTCGCGAACAAGGGCGCGGCCGCCGAGAAGCCTGCGGAAGAGAAGGCGGCGAACTGATCAGTGGCCAACAGTTGTCCTAACCCAGAACTTCGTACTCTGTCTTCACGAGCCCGCTGGGATAGCTCTGCGTCCCCAGATGGCGGAGTTTGATATCGCGCGGGAGCACGCCGAATAGCGGAATTCCTTCTCCAATCAAGACCGGCACGCGCGTGATGGTGATGCGCTGAATCAGGCCAGCGCGCAGGAATCTCTGAATCGTGATTCCTCCATCCACGTAGACATGGCGGGAACCGGTGGCTTCCAATTTCGCCGCGATCTCTGGTGGAGATCCGCTCATCTGTTCCACCACGCCGCCGCGTACTCGCGAGAGGTCCAGAGGCTGGCTGCTCAGCACGACAACGCGTTTTTTGCTGTAGGGCCACTCCTTCAGGCCCACAACTGTTTCGAAGGTTTTACGCCCGACCACCAGCGTATCCACGCTCGCCATGAACTCGTCATACCCGTGCGGTTCCCCGCCGCCGGGCGGCAGAAAATCGAACGCACCGTTGAGGCGTGCAATAAAGCCGTCCAGGCTGGTCCCGACAAATACCGATGCCTTCATCGTAAGTTCCTTACTTGCCGCGCGTGCTGCATGAGAGTGGCTAAATGCCACTCGTTAACATCTTTCTTCATCCGCGACAATGGTTCCGCTGGTTCATTTATCATCTCGTGCCAAAATGCACGCCGTGATAGGGACGGTTCCAGAGCGATGATACCCTTCGTCCTATGAAAGGATGTCTTGTTCGCGCTCTGCTCTCGCTGATCTCGCTCCTGCTGGTCCTGACTGCCGCCTCGTCGCCCGCCGAAACCGAATCGTTGGAAACGGAGGTGCGCGCTACCCTCGCTCAGTTCATCACTGCTTTTGACAACCTGGACTGGGAAGCCTTCCGCTCCGCGTTCGACGATGATGCCACCGTTTTCTATCCACGGGGCGTTCCCGAGCGGGCGAACGGACGTGCGGAATTCGAGAGGACTTTCAGAATTGTTTTTGAACAAATTCGCCAAGGCAAAACCGCGGCTCCGTTTATGGACATCCAACCCAGGGACTTGAAACTTCAAATCTTCGGCGAGATCGCAATTGCCACCTTTCATTTGGATGATCGACCTGGATTTACCAATCGAAGAACGATTGTCCTGCAGCGCGCAGGTCGTGGCTGGAAGATTGTGCATCTGCACGCTTCCGAGGTATCGAACGTGAACACAAAGCGGGAACGCTGAGAATCCAGTACTTGCTCCTAGAACTTTCCTTCGTCGGCCGAAGGTCCGTAAATCGCCGGCACCGAAGCGCCGGCGAGTCGAAGGTAGACAGTGAGTTGTCCGCGGTGGTGGCAGAGGTGGTTGAATACCGAGTCCTGGATCATGACGTGCCGCGGTTCTTCGCTGACGACGCGTTCGCCCACGCGAAAGCGCCACAACTTCATGAGATGGTCGTCGTTGGTTTTCTGCAGGGCGGCGCGCGCCTCGGCCACGGATTCATCGAGCATGCGGACCAGGTCGGCACGCGTCAGTTGTTGCTTGGGAACGAAGCTCGATTCCGAGCGCTTGGCGAAATCCAGTTCCTCCTGCTCGATCATCATGGCAATCCAGGAAGGCATCTTGGCCACCAGTGCTGCCAGGTAACCGATGTCCATAGATTTCTCGTGTGGTTTCCAGTCGTTCTTGCCTTCGGGCATGCGCTCGAGTGCCTTGCGCGTGCCCGCTGCCTCGCGTTCCAGTTGGCCTAAGAAGAACTCCGTCAATTTCATTCCCCATCTCCTCTCGCTCAGGAATTGATCTCGAAGATCGCGAGTCGAAAGAATAGGCGGTCATATATGACATCTCATGTCATAATTGGCGGCTGAAAGTTTTGGGGTGGACTTTGGAGCTTTTCGGAAAAGCTTTTAGCTTGAAGCGAAAAGCTTTTAACCGCAAAGAACGCAAAGATGTCGCAAAGAACGCGAAGGAAAACTTGGAGAGAGTGCGTTTTCTCTTTACAACACGATCAGAATGGCCTTGCCTTTCCTGAGAACTGAGAACTGAGAACTGAGAACTGAGAACTGAGAACTGAGAACTGAGAACTGAGAACTGAGAACTGAGAACTGAGAACTGAGAACTGAGAACTGAGAACTGAGAACTGAGCACTCTGAGAACTGAGACCTGAGAACTGAGAACTGAGAACTGAGAACTGAGAACTGAGAACTGAGAACTGAGAACTGAGAACTGAGCTATGCGCGCTGACCGGCTCCTATCCACGCTGCTGTTGCTGCAGGCGCACGGACGCTTGAGCGGGCGCGAGCTTGCGGATCGTCTGGAAGTGTCGGCGCGCACTGTGCATCGCGACATGGAAGCGCTGAGCGCGGCGGGCGTGCCGGTGTTTGCGCTGCGGGGAGCGCGCGGCGGATGGCGTCTGGATGAAGACTGGAGCACACAGGTTCCGGCGCTCGATGAGGCGGAACTGCGTGCGCTGCTGATGGCGCAGCCGCGCGTCATCGGAGATACGCGTCTTGCGGCGGCCGCGGAACGCGCCATGGCCAAGCTGATGGCCGCTTTGCCGGTACCCATGCGGGCGCGGGCGGCTCTGATGCGCCAGCGGCTTTACGTCGATACCACGGCCTGGCGCGGATCGACCGAGAACGTGGCGATGCTGCCGATGGTGCAGGAGGCGGTAGCGCATGATCGCAAGCTGAAGATGAGATATCGCAAGGCGGGCAGTGAAGTGGTGGAGCGCGTGGTCGATCCGCTCGGCCTCGTGGCGAAGGGCAGTACCTGGTACATGGTGGCCAATACGCCGAAAGGGTTGCGCACTTTTCGCGTGTCGCGCATCGAAAAGGCCGCGCTGCTCGATGCGCCGGTGCGACGTCCCGCGGAGTTCGATCTGGCGACGTTCTGGAAAACCTCTACGGAACAATTTCAGCAGGGCTGGAGACGGTATGAGGCGACGCTCCGGCTGGAGCCGCGCGCGGCGGACTGGGTCAGCGTGTGCCGGGTAGTTTCGCCGGCCGGGAAGCAAGCCGATCCGGACGGGTGGGTGCGGCTGAGGATTTCTTTTGAAAACGAAGAAGAAGCCTGCTTCGCGGTGATGGGTCTGGGAGCGCGTGTGGAGGTGATCGAGCCATCGGAGCTACGCGAAAAGTTAATCGCGGGATTGGCCGCCGCTCTCGAGAGTGCGAGAAAGTCGGCGGGAGCCTCGAGTGCATCAAAAGGGTGACTGAGATGACGTGTCCGAGCGCGAAGGAGGCCCAATGCCGCAGATCTCGACACAAAAGTTCGAACGTTCCGTCTCGAGTTGATTTCGTTGATCTGAGCTACGTCTCTATGCCCACGTAACAGACCCGTCCTACGAGGTACTCGGCGGCGGTTTTTCCTTCTTCCATGGTCAGTACTTCGATGGGATAAGCCTGGTTGTGCGGGCGCAGGATCAGGTGGTTGCCCGCGACTTCGACGTACTTCACTGTGCAGTCGCCATCTTTTGCGACCGCGTACATGTTGAACTCGCCTTTGCGGTAGGGTTTCAGGGAATTGTAGTGGCGGTCGACCAGCACGGTGGCGCCCGGTAACAAGCGCGGGTACATGCTCATGCCTTCGCGGGCGTCGGCGCGGATGATCACGAAGCGCTCCCAATTCTCGCGGTCGCCTTCGAGTTCGGGACGCATCTTGCGCAGAAAACTTTTCTTGAACTTCAGCATCTCGCGCACGTTCATGCTCATGATGAGCGGCTCGGTCGCGGCGACCGGACCGTCGACCAGCAGGACATTATCGAATTCGTCCTCGGTCGGGGGCAGGATGCTGGCCCGCTTGTTAACCTCGGTCGGCTCGATGAGGTCCAGCACGGAGAGGTGCTGCACATTCAAGACCTTGTCCATGCCTTCCAGGCTAAGGCCGCGCTTGCGGTTGAGGAAGTTGGAAATGTGCGCTTGCTTGAAGCCGGTCTGCTGGGCGAGGCGGAGGCCGGTAAGATCGCCCTCTTCAATCCTGTCCCAGAGCGTCTTGCGCAAATTTTCCTGCAGCGCTTTGAATTTCATGGGCAAAGTATAGCACGCGCTTATAGCATTGTGATATTTTTAACAGAACTGTAACATCTGAAAGGAAATAGAGTTCTTGACTTCCGAAGCAAGGAGCTATAGGCTAAGCAGCATTTATAGCTCATATGTGGTATTGCTCGGAGTCATTATGGAATTCGTACCGACCCTTGACGAGGAGAGGGGCTTCGGGGAGTTTCGCCGCAAGGTGCGCTCGTCGGAACTGCTGTCGGCGTCGATGGAAAGGCTTTTATCCGCCATTCATTTTACGGGCCGGGTCAGCGTGGTGGTGCAGAATGGCCGCGTGCTGAAATCCGGTTACGAGGAGGGCTATTTCCGGATGCGGGAAAACAGGCTCTAGGCTTCAGGCTCTAGGCTCTGGTTTTCGGTGTTGGAGAAGTTGCCCGGCATTCATAACTAAATAGCGCAAGCAGGTCATCGTAAGAGAAACGAGCCCTGTGTCCGGGAAACCGGCGCGGGGCTTTTTTATTTTGGTCGTTGGCTGTAGGTCGTTGGTGGTTAGCAACAGCAAATTCATACGAAGTTGCAGTTCCCAGGAGGCAATCATGGACAGCTTGAATGAGTTTTTGGTGGCGATGGAGTTGAAATATTGCGAGCGGTGTGGAGGGTTGTGGCTCCGGCCAAAGAAGGAATGCGGGATTTATTGTCCGGAGTGCGACCCCCAGATGGCGGATATGCCTAAGTCGCGCCGCAGGCGGGCGCTGGTGGTGGCGGTGGAATCGGTGGATGAAATCGAAACGTGTCTGGCGGAGCTGGCTGGTGTGTGTGCGGAAGGAGGCAACGCATGACGGCCGCGCTAGGTTTTCTGGCAGCGTCGGTGGACTCATTGGAAGATTCATGGGACTCGGGAAGAAATCCGGATTTGTGTTTTTACCGGAAGCGGACGGAGGCGCTTCTTCGGCGTTACTTCCGGATGTCGGTGGAGGTGGGGAAGTT
>QIAH01000259.1 GCA_003225465.1 Acidobacteriota bacterium
AACCTTCTGGGTAATTGCTTCTGCGGGGCGATGCTCTCCCTTGTGATTATGGTCACTGCGGAAGACCGAATGAGCACAAGCTAGCCGTCGTTCTTCCGCTCTCTGATGTTGGTTTTCGGCGCGGGCAATGAGCTCAGTGAAGTCAATGTCCCGCAATCGCGAATCGAAGGATGCGACCACTTCCATCGCGCGCCAGAGGGCCCGTTTTCCATGAATTCCGATCACGAGGAATTCAAGCGCTTCAAATGTCCCGAGTCCATCGGCAGAGCCGTGCTTTAGTTTCAAGCGGCTAACTTTTTCCGAAAGCCACGCGCCCCACTCTTTCACACCGCCCGCACTGCCGCCCACGCGTTTCGTCAACTTTGCGAGGAGGTCGCGATCGGATTCAATCTCAGCAAGCATTTCAGCTGCAAATGCCCCGAGCGGTTCCCCAACAAAATGGTCACGCATGGCCTTCAGCAGTTCAATCGCATGTAGCGCGCCAGCCAAATGATCCTGTAGGTACGTTGTCAGAGCGTCGCTACTCATTTTCGATCCTTCCGAATACTGAATCTGCCCTGAGTTCGGACGCTTGTCTTCGCGGACATAGTCCCGTGACAAGAGGCGCGCCCTGAGGGTTATTCCTCTACGCGCAGGTTGTTGGTTACTGAGAAGACATTTGGTACGCTCTTTGCTTGCATTTCCGCTACCTGTTTGTCCATCTGTTTCGCCACTACGCCCTCCAAAGTGACGTGTCCCTGATTGACGATGATGTGAATCGGAGGCACGGCGCGGAGCCCATACGGACTTAGAACACTATTGCCATAAATGGCTCGATAAGTTGCAAGACGAATCTGGTCGTCCATCGGAGACGTAGGCAGGACCTGGATCTGATTATCAACTCGTTCAACACCCTCAATACGCTTCACTACGTTTTCCGCGTCCGACTTTAAGGTGGGACGGGCCACTTGGCCGATGAGCGTAACGGTTCCGTCCTGAGACACTCGATAAGCGAGATTGTCGAAAACACCATAGTAAGGAAGGAGAACCAATTCGTGGTGCACTTCCTTCATGATTCTTTCTGAACCTGATTGACTCAGCGCTTGAGCTCGATTTTCTTGCGGACTCCCTGGCGTTGCACCTTGGTTAGTTTGGGCCTGCGTCAGGCCAGCCACCAAAAGGATGACTACTGGTATGAATCGCATGATCGTTCTCCTCACTTTGAATATTTGGAAAGCCATCTCCAGAACTACGCTGCCTGAACATTCGGCTCCGTAACCGCATGCTCCTGACTCCGGAGCCCCTTTCAGTTTCCGGGGCTTCGAGGTGGAGGCGCTGGGCGAGGGAACTGATGTAGATTTCGCAACGCTTCGAGAGCGCGCATGGCACCGGTTAGCGCGTGCTTTTCTCCGGCGTGATCGTCACCTGAATACCACAGCTCGCGATCCCGAAGACTAAGTGCGTACTGCGCCTCGGCAATTCGTTCCGGCAGTTTGGCCGAGTCCGCCAACCGCTGTCCGCTGGTTGCTCCGAATCCGATGGCATCTCTTTGTCCCTAACGACAACGTTATAACGCAATCCGATCGTGGTGGATCAATCCGGTTATTACTGTACGGGCAGTTTGTTGCTGTTCGGGCTCATGCAAGCTTGGAGCAGCGCCGAACTCGGTTTAAGATGCTTTTATTGGTGACGCGCATGACACGTTCATCGCCAAAGCAGCATAAGGGCCCCACCGAATGGTCTCATGCGATCGAAGGCTTACGGCGGTCCTTGAAGCTCAGCCAAGCCGAGCTAGGCAACAGACTGGAAACCTCTGCGATGGCTGTCTCTCGATGGGAGCGGGGGGAGGCTCAACCTCCGGCCGATGCCTATATCAGGTTAGGGAAGTTGGCGGGTGATCCTCTTTGTTGGGTTTTTTGGGGTCGAGCCGGATTGAATACCGCTGACGTGATCCGCGTTTTGCCGAAAGCCCGTCGCCGTTTCCTTGACGATAGAAGCACTCACTTGCAAGTAGTGCATGCTGGCGCGAAAAGAGAACGACCGACTGAGAATGAGGCTTTTGTCGCAATTCCCCTCCTTCCAGTTTCAGCCGCGACTCCCGGGGTTCGAGGAGATCGGGTCTCGGATCTTGACCAGTTGAAGCCGGAGGCTATGTTGGCCGCACCGGCGGGATGGTGCCCCAACCCCGCTTCGACAGTTTCGCTCCGAGTGAAAGGGAACTCGATGTCCCCCTTGATCCTCGATGGATACATTATTGCGGTCGACACTTCCGCTGATGCCGTTGACGACCTAGTGGGCCAGATCGTTGTCGCATCGAATATCGAAAAAGGGCTTCTAGTCTCTCGGTTGATTAGATTCGACCACACGGACGTCTTGGTTTCGGATCATCGGGAATACGAATCGGTCTCATTGATCCAGGCCGCGGGATGGCGGATCGTGGGCAAGGTCTTATGGTGGACAGGATTGGCGAGATAGGTTGGTAAGCTTCGAGCGGGGCGTTCTGTTCCGGGCGGCAGGGACCCAACCTGAATAATAGCGTCTCAGGCGAACCCTTGGCGCATCGGAGAAGTTGTCCCCTGCAGAGGGATTGTTGCCGTGACCCGAGTCCCGCGACCGTTCGAGCCGATTTCCAAAGTGCCGTTTAGCCTTCGCAGTCGTTCCCGCATTCCGCGAATTCCTTTAAGACGATCGAGATCGGTCAACCGTACCCCGGAAATAAAAATGATCGCGGTGTTCTGAAAGCGCGGATGCGCATGGATCATTTTCCCAAGTTCAAAGCCATCGAGTTCTGGCATATTCACGTCCATTAGAACGACGGCAATTTCCGTTTTCAGGAGATGTTCTAGCGCCTCGCTTGCTGAATGAGCTTTGATGAGGTTCTCGCCCAATTCCTCGAGGATGGCTTCGTAGCTGACTAGTTTACCGGGGTGGTCGTCCACCATGAGAATGTTGATCTTGTCGTCCATGGCCTGACCGATGCCGAGTGCCTGTCTTTAAGGACATTCCCAAACGTCAAGGACTAACGTTTCCGTTAGACGGAATATTCGCTCTTTAGAAAAGTGAAAATCAAGACGGGAAGAGTTGCTGTCTCTTCAGCGGTTTAGCTGGGGCACAGGAATGCGAAGGTTAACTGACTCCGAGTAGACACGCCTCGCGGCGCCCAGTTAATACCAGTATGAGAGTTTCGAGGGCCTAGAACTTGGAATGTTCCCTTAAGTTGCCCAAGGGTCAATCACGATCTTGGTGACATTCTGTTTCTTATCTCGCCAGACTTTGTACATGTCGGGCGCTTCCTCGAGAGTGATGCGGTGAGAAATGATGTAGCTGGGGTCGATCTGTCGTTTTTCGATACGCTCCAGCAGTGGCTTCATATAGTTGTGCATGTTGGTCTGACCCATTTTCATCGTGATGCCCTTACCGAACGCGGCTCCGAAAGGAACCTTGTCTAGCAGACCTCCATACACCCCGGGTATCGAAACCGTGCCCCCCTTGCGCACCGATTGGATCGCTTGTCGCAGGACGCTTGGTCTGTCCGTTTCGAGCATCAAGGCCGTCTTTACTTTGTCGTAAATGCCCTGGAGTTGTGCGGAATGGGCTTCGAGGCCAACTGCATCGATGCAAGAATCGGGGCCTATTCCTCCGGTTAAGTCCTTCAATGCGGTGAGAACGCTTACGTCTTCGTCGGAATAATCAACCGTTATAGCCCCAATTGAACGCGCCAGTTCGAGGCGTTCGGGGAGTCTATCAATGGCAATGACGCGGGCGGCACCCAACATAAATGCGCTCGCGATCGCAAATTGGCCGACGGGACCGCAACCCCAAACAGCGACCGTATCGTTCCCCTGGATTTGCGCGTTCTCGGCGGCCATATACCCAGTGGGGAAGATGTCGGAAAGGAATAGCACCTTCTCATCGGGAAGGTCGCTTTCGATCTTTAGCGGACCGACATTCGCGAAAGGCACCCGCACATACTGCGCCTGTCCGCCGGCGTATCCCCCCATCATGTTGGAGTAGCCAAACAGGCCCGAGCCGGAATATCCATAGGCGGCTTCCATCAAATGGGCGTTCGGATTGGTATTGTCGCAAGCCGACCAGATCTTCTTCTTACAAAACTCGCAATTCCCGCACGCGATCGTGAACGGCACGACTACTCGATCGCCGCGCTGCAGGTTCGTTACGCCTTTTCCTGTATCTTCGACAATCCCCATGAACTCGTGCCCGAGAATGTCGCCTTCTTCCATTGTCGGGATGAAGCCGTCGTACAGATGCAAATCCGATCCGCAAATGGCCGTGCGTGTAATCTTGACGATGGCATCGTGCGGGTTCAAGATCGTCGGGTCGCTGACGTTGTGAACCTCAACCTTGCCACTTCCCATCCAACAGAGCGCTTTCATAATTGAACTCCAATTTAAAAATTAATTACGCGAAACTGCCCTTATCTAACTCG
>QIAH01000260.1 GCA_003225465.1 Acidobacteriota bacterium
AGTTGTTTGATCCTCTCGTCTGCGCCCGCACCCACTGGAGAACCTCGGCTCCAAGAATCGCAAGTCAACCTTGGAGGCGTGATTTTAGCATGGGCCGCTCTCTATTACGCTGTTTCGGCTTGTTCAACCGCAAGCCTAAAGTTCTTTCTTTTCTGCTGCATACGTAACTGCGAGAAATTATCAGAAATAGTCATAAGTTTTGTAAGGACTATTTTCATACTTTTCTGGGAAGCTGCGGCAGTTGCCACGAAGACCACCAGCAAAAGATCTTCGGAGCGACACGAGCGAGGGTTATGGCAAAGCAGACGAAGATCACGATCGAAACGGATTCTTTGCTGGTCCTGCGGGGAAGAAGTTCGCTCCGTGCATGGTGCCCGCAGTGCGCGATCGAGAGCGAAATGATCCCGATAGAAGGCGTTGGGGTGATCTCGAACTTGGAGCCGCGGGCAGTCGAAACATGGCTCGAATCAGAAGAGATCCACCGGTCGCAAACGGCTGAAGGTGCAACACTGATTTGCCTGAACTCCCTGCTCAAACGGGTACAGAAAGCAAAAACCGCTTAGGGCGAAATTGCGCAAATGTGAAAAGGAGAAAATATTATGAAGTCCAGAATTTTGTGGTGGGTTCCCCGAGCACGTCCGCTGGTCAGGCTTGCTCGAGTATCGCTGATCCTTACCTTTATCTGCGGCCTGCTTGCCGCATCCGCTAATGCCGCACCATTTGTTTATGTAGTGACACTCAGTCAGCAATTCGGGACGATAGATCTTGCGAACGGGAAATTTCAACCGATCGGCAATGGAACGCCCGACGGCCTAGCCAATTTGGTGTGGTGGCATGGATCTTTACGCACACTCACGACCTTTCCCACCCCAGGCAGTCTTGCGAAAATCAATCCTGCAATGGGCGAGGAGGCCGTCGTCGGTGCAACCGGATTGAGCTTTAATGCTTTCGATCTCGCCGAAGTTCGCGGAAAGCTCTATCTGACGGATTTCAGCAACAACCTCTACTCGGTTGACCCACTAACCGGTATCGCAACAACAGATGTAAACACAGGACTGCCACCTGATCCGAACATTCCATTCACCTTTAACGATGATGGCACGTTCAATCTCTGCGACGAGGGTCTCTACGGAATTGCCGGGAAGCTGTATGCAACGTTCGACTCCTACGCGATTGATCCAACCCAGACTCCGCCGACCATAGTCCATGAATACGTTTCGCCGCGCGTGTACGAAGTTGATCCCTTTACCGGGGCCACAACTGTTATCGCAAAAACCGACTGGCAGCTCAGCGCCATTGTGGAGGCAGATGGAAAAGTGTATGCCTTCAAAGCCGTTATCGATGGCTTCGATTCGAGTATTGACCTCCCCATTTCACATGCCGAATTGGTCACGCTCGATTTGAAGACCGGCAAAACGCAGAAGGTGGCTGATCTTGACCCCGGCCTGGGCCCGATTTTCGGAGCAGTGCCAGTCCGCAGGCTGCGTTGAGCCGGATCGGAATAGCTCTGAACACTAGGAATTTGCTGATCAGCCAGGGGTCGGCGGGTGACCGCCGCCCCTATGCCGATCTTACGAGCAACCGGAAGCTGACACAAGCCAACTGAAGTCATCTGACAGCCCCGATCACCTGTGATTGGGCCGGCGTGCTAGGTCCAGTCTCGGCTATCACACCTGAAGGATTCGCCAACAGTATCCAGTAGGGCATCAGCCCCCATCGCATGAGGCCGAAGATGCGTGTCGGCTCGGCAGGGTGCTGTCGGATAGTTGCGATCGCTTGAGTTGGAGCGATGTTCCAGTGCGGCTCCCAGGGCGGATCCTCATCGAGACCGAAATGATCCCGCATGTAGCGTTGTTTGGCCGTGAGCCGATAGCGTCCGCACATGGACGATCAGATTAGCAAATTGCGGCGAGCGCCTTCCACTTGAGATTCTGCACCATCAGTGAGGGCGGGGTAGGGTCACAATCTCCTCGCAACGCCCTTGGAGGAGTCGATGGCATCGGCAGGTGTAACACTAGCCGCCGTCGTCTTCTTTCCTTATTTGCTTCGCCTGGCTGCTTTCCACTTCGCCCAACGCGCGCGCTGGGCCGCAGCAATTCGTTTGCGCGCCGCCGCTGACATAACTCTCGGTTTCATGCCCAGTGTCTGAGCACGCCCAACTTTCCCGCTGGATTCGCCGAGACCCGCTAGCGCACTCAGAGCCGAGTCCAACTGTTCCAATTTTCTGCGGGCTTTCTCCCTTTCATTCTTCAACTGCAGGACGGCTTTAGCCAGGTTCATCATGATCCCCCCTCGGGCAGGGATTGTAGCAGCTCGTCTTGAACCGAGAGATTCCTGAACCCCATTCCTACGCCGGCAGCTGATCTGTCCAAATTCCTATCAGGAGGTATTCCATGAGGCTCCGTCGCAATAAATTCTGTCCGATCCACAAATCGATTTCCTGCTGCGGTCGGGAACCGGTCCCTAAGCCCAGGCTGGTAAGACTCGGTCTGCAGCGCGTCGAAGATCCTCACCACCCAAGAGGATATCGCGAACTCCGATCAATATCCGAAATGCGAAAGGTGCTGAACCGAAAGATTGTCGAGCAGGACAGGAAATGTGGCATCTGCCATGAAGAGTTCACAGACTATGGCGATATCGTCCCGGACCATAAGGATCCCAAGGGAATGGGAGGAGATCGAGTAGCCAGGCAGCCTTGCGGCCGCCCGGCCCTCTAAGAACCGGACGTGACAGTTTCCCGTCATCCGGCTCAAGCACTTCAAACGCCTCCAAGAAGACGCGGTTTGGAGACAGAAAGACGTAGACGGTGAACCCTGTCAAGGCACTCGGGATGAAGTAGTACGCGGTTCTCGGCACTGGTCGAGCCACCCATTGTCCTGGGGACGCAATAGTGCATGCGCCATCCAGTTGTGCGGGTGATTCCGATGTTGCACGCAGGACAGAGGCCGCGTTGTTCATACCAGAGAAAGCGAAGGAAGCGAGAACCCCGAAATGTGTCCTGCATATGTTCTGCTTCGCGCTTCGCGAAGTAGCTTTCATAAGCCGGATCATAAGGATTCGCGTCGCTTCTAACCTTGACATGTCGTTTGATGGGGATGTCACTGGCCAGGAATAGCCGAATTCTGTGCGGCTTCTCCTGGTCGTCGGACATTCTTCCGAAAAAGCACCAATTCCTTCCCTCGTGCCGCTCAAAGTATTTCTTCTTGAGCCAACTCCAGGTTTTGTTTCGGTGTCTTCGTCGCGCCCATCGCCACAGACAAGAGAAGATTTCGTGATCCACGCGCGAGAACGTGCGTTTGCTCACGACGTGCCGATGATAATTGGCCCAACCTCGTATTTTCGGGTTGAGTTCCTTAATCAGATCGGCAGCAGGTGTGCCCAGCGCGGCCTTGATGATTCCTCGGATGCCGTCCATGAAGGTCTTAACGTTCTTCTTGGAAGGCATAATGAGCAGTTTTCCATTGGGATATCTGCGTACATTCTGGCCGAGAAAGTCGAAGCCTTTTTCCACGTGCGTGATGACCGTCTTCGCGGGAGAGAGTTCAAGTCCACGCTTTTGCAGAAACTGCTCAACGAGGAGTTTGATTTCTCCTTCCAGTGCCTCTTTCGATCTACTGGTGATGATGAAGTCATCCGCATAACGGATGAAATGCACTGAGGGCCTCTTACCTCCAAAAGATCTGCGACGAGTTTCCGTCGGATACCTCATCTTCAGGACTCGTTCCAGTCCGTCCAGCACACAATTGGCGAGTGCTGGAGAGATAATTCCTCCCTGGGGTGTTCCTTCCGTCGTTTCGTGAAAAAGGTGTTTGTCTATATACTCGGCTTTCAGCCACTTTTGGAGCATGGCACGGTCCAGAGGGACGTGCGCCAAGATCCAATCGTGGGAGATTTTGTCGAAGCAGCTTCTGATATCGCCTTCCAGAATCCACTGCGTGCTTGCGGCCCTGAGTGCCTTAAAGGCCTGTTCGACCGCATCCGCGCAGGACCTCTGCTGACGGAATCCATATGAGTTTCGATCAGCGGTGGTTTCGGCGATAGGATCCAGTGCGAGCAAGTAAAGTGCTTGCATCGCTCTGTCCTTCATCGTCGGGATTCCAAGCGGGCGCAACGTTCTGCCGTCCGATTTCGGGATATAAACACGCCGTAGGGGCTGAGGTTGATAGCCCCTGCGCTTGAGTTCATGAACTGCCTGCTTTTTCTTCTCTGGCGTGTCCCAGGTTTCCTGGTCCACACCGGGGGTTCTCTTGCCGTTGTTTTCTGTCACTCGGCGCACGGCGAGAACTTTGCCGCTGTACGAGTGAGTCAGCAGACGTTGCAAGGTTCGCACCTTGCCCCATCTGCCTTCTTTCGTCGCCTGCGCGATACGTACTTGGAGTCGGCGAACGTTGCGGTGGATGGCGTGCCAGTCAATGGCATACCACTGTGCCGCTTCGCTTGAGACTGCACCAACAGCTTGCGCCATCGTCATCTGCTTTGCCTCATGAGCCGATTAGCCCAGTTCTCTCGCGTGAAGTACCACAGGGAAGTCTGCCCGCTTTCGCGTTCGGTGATGTGGTCGATTGGATCTGACGCAACCGATATCTCCTCAATTACAGAGAAGCCTTCGCTTCCTCCCTGATCTTCTTTCCGCACCGCCGTCGGTTCATCTTGCGATGAGCCTTCCCTTTGTGAGGGAGCGATACGGAATTACTCTGTTCCGTTGAAAACG
>QIAH01000261.1 GCA_003225465.1 Acidobacteriota bacterium
TGTCGGCCAGGTGGCCGAGTATTTCGAGAATCGACCACTTATCCGGAGCGGGTTTACGATGCAACACTTCTGGCGCTAGACCCGACACCGCGGCCGCAATTTCTTTCGGACTCTTCTCCGCCGCGTCCAGATGTTTCTTCAGTTCTGCTTCCGTCATTTAAACCTCCCCGCGCGCGCTGCACGCTCACGACAGCACATTCTCCTTCTGCATCCACTCGGCCACTTCCACCCGCCAGCCCAATTCTTTTGTGATGGTGTCGCGCAGTTGAGAAGATGCCGCCGGCTCGCCGTGCACCAGGTAGGCATTCCGGGGCTTCTTCGGGAACGTGCGCAGCCATTCCAGAAGTTCCGGCGGATCGGCATGGTCGCTGAACTGTTCGAACGCAGCAATCTGGGCGCGAATCTGCACAAAGTCGCCGAAGATCTTTACTTCTTTGGCGCCGCTCTTGATCGTGAACCCACGCGTGCCCGAAGCCTGGAATCCAATGAACAATACTGTATTCCTCGGGTCTGGCAGCCGCTGAGCCAGGTGATGCAGAACCCGGCCGCCGGTCGCCATTCCGCTGGATGAAATAATGATAGACGGATAGTGCACTTCGTTGATTTTTTTCGATTCCTCCGCGGTCGATGCAAACGTAAAGCCCGGCCATTCCAAGGGCGTACCATATTTCCGGATCAGCGTGCGCGCTTCTTCCGTGTAGTCGTCCTCATACTTGAGGTAGATTTCGACCGCCTTGATCGCCATGGGGCTGTCGCAGAAGACAGGAATTTTCGGAATCTGGCCGGCCTGCATCATTTCCATCAGCATGAAAACAAATTTTTGAGTGCGCTCCACCGCGAACGCGGGCACCACAATCGAGCCGCCGCGTTCGACCGTCTGCCGGATCACCTGCGCGAGTTCAGGACGCGGATCGGTGTGGGGATGCTCGCGGTTGCCATAGGTCGATTCCATCACCACAACGTCGGCGACCTCGCCCTCGTTCGGTCCGGAATGAACCACCTTCCCGGGCGCAACCAACTGGTCGCGCACACGTCCGATGTCCCCAGTAAACAGCAGCCGGGTGGTGCGCCCGTCCAGCGTGAGCATTACTTCGACCATGCACGAGCCCAGGATGTGCGCCGCCGGCACGAAGCGGAAGGAAAGCTCCGGGCTGAGCTGTTTGCTCTCTTTCACACGCATTGTCTGGAAGTACTGCATGCACGCCTCGGCCTCGTCGAGCGTGTAGAGCGGCAGCGCAGGATCGTGCTTCGATTTTTTGATCTTGTTGTAGAACGCGGCATCTTCTTCCTGGAGGTGTCCGGAGTCGGGCAAGATGATGCCGCATAAATCGATGGTGGCTGCGGTCGCAAAGATTGGGCCACGGAATCCCTGCTTCACCAGCCTGGGAATCCACCCGCAATGATCGAGGTGCGCATGGGTCAGGATGACGGCATCGATCTCACGCGCGGGGATAGGCAGATCTTTCCAATTGCGTTCGCGCCATTCTTTCTGCCCTTGGAATAGACCGCAGTCGATGAGGACCTGAATGCCTTTTTTGCCATCTCCATCGAGCGATGTGGTGATGAGGTGCTTGGAGCCGGTGACCGTACCTGCAGCACCAAGAAATTGAATGTAGGCCAAGACTTTCTCCGAGACTGCATAAAAACCTACCACGAAGACACGGAGGAACCGAGAAAAGCAATTGGAAATAATTGGAAATTGGAAAATTGAGTAATTGGGAAATTGAGTAATTGGGAAATTGAGTAATTGTGAGATTGAGTGGCGCCACCGGCGCGCCTATACGTGTTTGAAAATTACCCGATTACCAAATTACCTAATTTCAAATTACTCTGTGCCTCTGTGGTGAACTTAAGGTTTCCGACTTTCAACTTTGTAAACGTTGTTGCTCATATCGCTCTCCAGCACGCTCCGGTCGTTGACGACAATCTCGGTGGGCGGTTTCGGAGTTGCTACCCGCACGACACCTTTCGCCTTTGCGTGGACCTCCACGCGTTGCGTTAATTCGCCGCCTTCGAAACGAACCGTAACCGGAACTTCCGCGCCGGCCGCTCCCAGATTCTCAACCGTCACGGTCACCAGATAATTATCCTGCGAAGCCTTTCGCGGGAAGGCCGACTCCACTCGGAAATCCGGCAGACCGCGGTCGTGATACACCCAGTCATCGAAGAACCATTGCAAGTTGCGCTTCGATTGTGCCTCGACCAGACGCTGCACATAAGCAGAATCTTTGTCCTCATCGAAACGGTAGCTTGCCAAAACCTTCTTGAGCGTATCCTCCCCCAGCATGTCCCGTAACATCCACCACACGTAGGCAGCTTTGCTGCGGTAAAACTCGTCGACGGAGGTCGCGATCAAGGACTCTTCTTGTGCCGAAGCGTCTTTCGGCCGCTCAGCGACAACCTTCTCTGCTGCGACCACGGCCGAGCGATGTAATCCCAGAAAATCCAACGCCGATTGGCGGTTTCCTTGCCGCTCACGGTAGGCAGCCTGCGCAAAATGCGCGAGCCCTTCGTAAATCCAAGGCCGGTTGGACGGAAATGCTGCGTGCGTGAGTTCGTGCACGAGCGCGATCTGCAAGAGCTTCGGGTCGGTGTCACCCAGGGGCGTCAGAAGCATTGCGCCGCTTTCGAAAGGGGAGGCGCCCGGATCGAATAACTCCACGACCTGCGCCTTCTCACGAGGCGTGCCGAACCACTCCCCAACGAAGGGCATTACGGTATCCGCAGCCTTGGCGTAACTTTCGGCATTCAATCGATGCTCCGGGCGGTGCGCAACCTCAACAGTTGGCTGGTTGAGGATTTCATAGTTCGCCATGACGAATGCGGGCACGCGCAAGCCCAGCGGCACAAATTGGCACTCAGCGGATACCGCTAGCACTCTACTCATCTGCTCGTATAGGGCGGTCCCTGCTTGGTTGCAAAGCAAAATCGGCACGCCATTGCCGTCATCATTTGAATACCCGAGCTTGATTCTCATGTCTGCGTTTTGTTCGCGTTGCTTCCACCGCCCGAGAGTCTCAAAGAGGCTGTTGCCCTCCGAGAGATTCGCAGCCTCCTCGGCTATGGGATACCAGGCGACGTTCCCCACTCCGCGCACGGCTGAGGATTGCTTGCTGATCTGGTCCCAATCGCTGTGCAGCGCCGCTTCCTTGGGTACGCCGATACGGGTCAGCCGCGTCGCATCCAGCGCAATTACGCCTTCGTAGCCGATCGCAAGTTCGACCGTGCCACCGGGGGCAACCTCTTTGGGCAAGGTCACGATCGCTTCGGAAAGTTCGCCGGTGTGGTCAATGTCAGACTCATACGGCTGGCTCACGAACTGCAGCGGCTTGCCCGCTGCCTGAATCGATCGCCAGGTCAGGCTTGAGGAAATCTGCAGGGAAGCATTCCTTTGGGGAGTCGCAGAGTCATTGCGCAACACGATCGTGCCGCGCACCGCGAGCCGCTGTTGTTCCGGCTCAATGCGAACATCGAGGTCGTACTTTGTAAAAGTGAACGCCTCGCGATCCAGAGAGAAACAACTCACCACCGAAACCAGCAGAACGCAGACCACAGAACAAAACTTCATGCGGAATCCTGCGCCGCCTTTTTCCGGCGCTGGCGCACGACCTCATAGAGCACTACGCCCGCCGCCACCGACACGTTCAACGAGGAAACCTTTCCCAGCATCGGGATCGATACCAGGAAATCGCACTTCTTCCGCACCAGGTCGTGTACGCCTTTGCCTTCCGCACCCAGCACAATCGCGCAATCCATGTTGTAGTCGAGCGCATCGTAAGTCTGCGGGCCGCGCTCGTCCAGTCCGACCACCCAGATATTGCGCTGCTTGAGTTCTTCCACCGTGCGCGCGATGTTCGTGACTTTCGCGATCGGCAGGTGCTCACTCGCGCCCGCCGAGGTCTTCGTGACGACGCCCGTCACCGCCGCCGCGCGCCGTTCCGGTATGATCACCCCGTCCGATCCGGCCGCATCCGCCGTGCGCAGAATCGCTCCCAGGTTGTGCGGATCTTCCACGCCGTTGAGCACCACAACCAGGGAATAGGTGCCGCGCTTGCTCTCGACCACGTCATCCAGTCCGCTGTACTGCTTGGCCGACGTAACCGCGACCACACCCTGATGTGCTGCATTTCCCGCCATTCGGTCTAGTTCCGTCCGCTGCAGGAAGCGCACTGGCACGCCCAGCTTGCGGCACTCTTCTATGATGCGCTGCAGTCGCAGATCGTGACGCTCCTTGGCAAGCCCCACCCATTGAAACGCGCGGCCGCGCGCCTTGATTGCCTCCGTGACCGCATTCAGACCGTAGATGTAATTCATGGAATCGTCAGTGTACTGCGGGAGAGGCTCTAGGCTCTAGGCTCTGGGCTCCCACCCTAACCTCGCACAGAACGCGAGGTTAGGGTGGGGCACCCGGCACCCGGCGAGCGGCATATGGAATGTAGCGCCGGCATCTTGCCGGCATCTGTTGTTGCGCGAAAGCGGCGGGCGAGACGCCCGCCCGACAGCCGGCGAGACGCCGGCGCTACCTGGAAGCCTCAAACTCCACAGATTCGCTACTTGCTCCCAGGTACTCGGTACTGCCGACTCAACTGCTAGACTAAGAAGTTTGGAGGAAGGGTTTTGAGCGACGTATTCATTCTCTCCGCGGTGCGCACGCCCATTGGCAAGTTTGGAGGCTCGCTCGCCTCCATGAGCGCTGCCGATATGGGCGTGGTCGCGGCGAAGGCTGCCATGGAGCGTGCAGGCGTCGAACCCAAACAAGTTGAGGAGACCATCTTCGGCAATGCGCGCCAGGCCGGCGGCGGACCCAATCCGGCGCGCCAGATTTCCATCCGCAGCGGCGTGCCGCAAACCGTCCCAGCGTACACCGTAAACAAGGCCTGCGCCTCGGGGATGAAGTCGATCGCCCTCGCCTACCAGGAAATCGCAACCGGCAATCTTGATTGCGCTCTCGCAGGCGGCACCGAATCGATGTCGCGCCTGCCCTATTATTTCGACGGCGCCCGCTGGGGATACCGCTTCGGCAACCAGGAACTCGTCGATGGCATGTACCGCGACGGCTTTTTCTGCCCGCTCGCCCAAATGGTGATGGGTGAAACCGCCGAGGTTCTGGCTGAGCAATACAAAATCTCCCGCGATGAGCAGGATGAGTTCGCGCTCACCTCCCAGACCCGCGCCGCCACCGCCATCGCGGCCAACCGGTTTCAGGAAGAAATCGTCCCCGTCACGCTCGCAAGCAAGATGGGCACGCGCGTCTTCGACCGCGACGAGCACCCGTTCCCCGATGCCACTCTCCAAAAGCTGGGCAAACTCGACCCGGTGTTCTCGAAAACCGGCACGCTTACAGCTGGCAACTCGTCGGGCATTACCGACGGTGCGGCCGCCATGGTCCTCGCCAGCGACTCTTTCCTGAGCAAACATGGCCTCCATCCCTTAGCGCGCATTCTGGCGGTCAGTTCCGTTGGTGTCGATCCCCGCATCATGGGCATCGGCCCAGTCCCTGCGTTGCGCAAGCTGGAACAAAAGCACGGACTCAAGCTTGCGGATTTCGCTCTGGTGGAACTGAACGAAGCCTTCGCCGCGCAGGTGTTGGCCTGCGATCGTGAACTCCACTTCAACCGCGATACTCTGAACGTAAATGGTGGTGCGATTGCGCTCGGACATCCCATCGGCTGCACAGGAACGCGCATTACCGTTACGCTCTT
>QIAH01000262.1:0-8558 GCA_003225465.1 Acidobacteriota bacterium
CAGCCGGAAAGTAGTTCGTAGTTCGTAGTTCGTCCGTCGTCGGCTGCGGGCAATGCTCGTCAGGCGACCGCTGGAAGTCAATAGGTGCTTTCAGAGCCGCGATCCGCTCCTCGGAATGGCGCTAAGAAAAAATGCGCCTAAGAAATAACGTCGCTAAGAGATAACGTGGCCAAGAAATAACTCTGTCATGCTGAGCGCAGTGAGGCGCCAGCCGAATGAAGTCGAAAGCCTGCCCTGAGCGAAGCCGAAGTGGACCCCATTCCTGCTGGCAGCACCAACGGCCCAATGGAAATTTCCGCCACGACTTCGTCGCGACGATGCCAGGATTCAAAGTTCCAGCCCTTCCCCGTCCGCCGGAATCACCACACTCTCCATCACTCGCGCCGCCTCCAATTGGAAGCCCAGATCCGCCCGCGTCAGCAGGCAATGATTGATCGCCTCCATGTGCACCACCACGACCTTCGAAGCTCCAGCCGCCTGGCACGTGGCAATCACATCGTCCGCTGTCATTGTGATGGGATCACCCTCCAGAAACTGCGCCGCTCCGGCATTCACCACCACGGCCTCAGGTCGATGCTCGCGCAGCGTATCCTGAACCTCCTCGCACCAGATCGTGTCCCCGGCAATGTACAGAGTCGGCTCGCCAGACGCTCGCAGCACAAATCCCGAGACGGGCGCCATCGCCTTCCCGATCTCTCCCCGGCCATGCTGCCCGCCGGTGCGCACGATCTCGATCCCGTTCCACACCGCACTCTCCCGCACCGCCTGAGCAGCGCTAAACCCCTGTGAGCGGAACTTCGCCTGATCTTCAATTTGACCGAACAGCGGCAGACTCTTCCCGAGCAACTCCGCTGCTGTCGCATCCCAGTGATCACTATGCGTATGTGTGATGAGGACGGCCTCCACCCCGTCCAGCACTTCCGCGACCGGCATAGGCAACGGCACCAGCGGATTTTTTCGCGGATTCGGCGAGTTCTGGATCGGCGGTCGCGCGCCCGCCTCATCCAACATCGGATCGATGATCAGTTTGTGGCCGTTATACTCAATCGTGAGGGTGGCGTGCCGGATGAGGCGTAAGCGCATGCGTAAATAGTACAATCCTGCCGTTCCCGATCCCGCCGCGTAAATGCAAAACAATCCCGACCCGAACGTCGCCATTTCGCCGCCGGCACAGCGTGCCGCCCCGATCGCTCCCGCATGGCACACCATTGCCCTCCTGCTCTTCATCGGCCTTGCGTCTGCGACCAGCGCGTACTCCCACAACCTGTCGCCGCTGGGATTTCGTCGCGGCCCAGCCTTCGGCTACCTGAGCGTGATCCTCATGCAATGGGTCATCGTGGCGTTCATCTGGTTCGGTATTCGCCGCCGTGGCCTCACTCTTCGTGAACTGATCGGAGGAACTTGGCCCCGCTGGACCAGCATCTTGCGCGATGTAGGCATCGCCATTGTCTTCTTGATTGTCTCCGGCATGATCCTTGTCGCCTGCGCACGCCTTTTACACGCCAGCGGTCGCGAAGTCGCAGAGCGTCTGTTGCCGCACACGAAAACCGATATCGTCTCCTATCTCCTCCTCTGCGCGACCGCCGGCTTCTGCGAGGAAGTCATCTTTCGCGGCTATCTGCAAAGGCAGTTCAGCGCCTGGACCGGCAGCACGATTGCCGGCCTGCTCCTCCAAGCTGTGGTCTTCGGCGCTGGACACGGCTACCAGGGCCCGCGCCTGATGGCCGTCATCACGGTTTTCGGTTGTCTCTTTGGATTGCTGGCGCAGTGGCGGCGCAGCCTGCGACCCGGGATGATCGCCCACTTCCTGCAGGACTCCTCTGCGCTCTTAGTTCGATTCCACTGACGATTATTTTTTCTCCGCCGTTTTCCCGGCGAACACTTCTTTCGCTGCCACCACCGTATTGCAGTGAATCGTCACAGTGTCATCCACCTTATGCGCGTACCCTCCCGCGAAGGTCACCATGACGGGAATATCCCGCGCCCGCGCCACTCGAAACACCAACTCATCCCGCTTCTTCAATCCTTCGATCGTCAGGCTCAGCCCGCCCAGTTGATCCTCGCGATAGGGATCGGCCCCCGCGATATAGCACAGCAACTCCGGCTCAAATTGCCGCAGCCCTGAACTCAGCGCGTTGTCGAGCCACGCCAGGTAATCGTCGTCCCCAATCTCGTCCGGCAGGTCGACGTCAATCGAAGAAGGCGGCTTGAACGCTGGATAATTGTTCTCCTGATGCAAGGAAATGGTGAACACGTCTCCCGCATGCGTATTCCGAATCCTCGCCGCATGCGACACCGGAATCCTCGCGCCACCCACCGACGGCAACGGATCACTCGGCACCCGCACACCCGCAAAGATCACCGCTGTCCCGTTCCCCTGGTGCACGTCGCAATCCACCGTCATTGCGGTCCGGATCTTTTCATCCCGCTGCATCCGCCGGATCGCCACCGCCACGTCATGGATCATGCAGAAGCCCTCCCCGTGATCCGGAAACGCGTGGTGAAATCCTCCCCCGACATTTATGGCCACCCGATCATTCAAAGCGTAGTCAGCCGCCAGAATCGACCCGCCCGCCGACAGCCAGAACGCCCGCACCAGTTCCGGCGAGTAGGGAATCTCCATCTCCAACTCTTCCCGCGCCGAAAGCGTCCCGGTCTTGAGCTTGTGCACGTACTGCGGCGTATGCACTAACAGGATGTCCTGATCCGATGCCGGTTGCGGCGCAACGAAATCCTTCGCATCCGCCACGCCGCTCTCGATCAGCCGCTCGTGAATGCGCTGGTACTTTTCGGCGGGGAAAACATGCGAGCCGATGGGAAGGTAATAGTCGTCGCTGTAGACGAGTTTGAAGGGAAGCATGGAAGGCAGCGATCAGCTCTCATTCACGATCGGGAGAGACCGAAACCCAATATCATACGCTGCCAGCCCGAACTGTGTGCCCACGTGAAGCTGCCCAATGCCGCTGTCAACATGATGTGCCATCACAGTGCGTTGTGAGTGCTGTCCTAGTAACTTCAGCTACAGGCGCTAACATAAGCACCGAGTGTGTGAGGAGGACCGTTTATGCGCTCGCGAGTCGTGCAGGTACTGATAATCGGTATCTGTTTAATGATGGTGGTTGGTGCTGTGCAAGCTCAAACGGCGAAGGCGCTGGCCGGAGTAAAAACCGTTCAGGTTGATGCAACGGTTGTTCCCGACGCGAGTAAGGTCAAGGAAGAACATGCTCCGAACCAGGTTGCCGACAGTCTGAGAAATGCATTGAAGGACGCCAACTTCGAAGTTGGCGACGCTCCGATTCGCGCCCACATTGTGCTGGATGAGTTCACGTCGGGCAGTACGGCCAAGCGGTTTATGGTCGGCTTTGGAGCCGGACGCAGCACGGTCGATTGCCGACTGGTGATCCAGGACGCCGAAGGCAAAGAACTAGTGAGCCGGAAAATCCGCGTGCGCGGGAATCTGGTCTTCAGCCCTTATCAGGGCAATAACACTCAGCGTCGCCAAGCGGTATCCAGCTTCGAGCAGCGACTGCTGGAAGAAATCGAAAAACTAAAGTAAGCGGTGATGGCACCGATCCGCATGCCAGGGAGCAAGCAGTAGGAACAGGACGGCGGCGTTCCGTAGTCGACACAAAGGGTTGCATCCGCGCAGTGCCGGACGCCGCTGAGTTCTCCGCAAGCCCGCGATTCTCTCTGCGGCCCTTCTCCGTGTTCTCTGCGTTTTAAGATTTTCGGCACAGCCACCGGCCCCCAAGGGGCCAAGTGCCAAATGCTAATTAGACCGGAGGTTCACTATGAAATACGCTGCCGTTATTGTGTTCCTTACATCGTTTGCTTGGGCGGGCGACAAACCGAAGCCGGAAGACTTCAACCTGGTTGCGCACGTCACTGCGTTCCGCTCCAACACCGAACACTTTACAAACACGCATCACACGAAGTGGGGCGACATCGACGTTGGGTCGGCGCACACGACGCGGATCGTTGAAGCGGTCATCGACGGAAAGCACTACACGCTGAAAGTTGTTACGGGTAAACTACCGGAACCCGGCGACTACAAAGCGCGGCGAACCCGCCGTAGCTGGAATAATGATTGGGACTTCGAATTTCCGCGCGAGGACGGGAGCGGAAAGGTGAACAAGTACAAAATCGTCGGGATGTCGGAGGAGTGATATGGCTCGGGGGCTGTCCTCTGAATGCTGAGTGTCACAACCCTACCGCTTCTTTCCACCCTGCGCCGGCGGCACCACCACCGGCCTCCGCAACGGCACAATCGCGCCCTTCGATGGATCCGCCGCCGCCGTCGCCCGCGCCAGCACTTCCTGCTGAATGTACTTCACGAAATCCTGAATCTGCCGTTGCATCTCCTCCATCCGCTCCCGCATCTGCAAGATGATCGCAATCCCGCTGATATTCACGCCCAGGTCCCGCGCCAGCGACAAAATGAACTCCAGCCGCAGCAGGTCCTCATCGGTATAAAGCCGGGTATTGCCCTCCGTGCGCGAGGGCTTGAGCAGTCCTTCCCGCTCGTAAAGCCGCAACGTTTGCGGATGAATGCCATACATCTCGGCCACCGCCGAAATCATGTAAGCACCCTTGGATTTGCGTTTAGTCATAGGCCAGTATGCCCGCTATGATCGCGCAGCGCACCCGCAAGCTGGAGCACCGTGAAAACCTGGAGCACCCTGAAACATGGAGCACCGTGGAGCGCCCTGAAACATGGAGCGCCCTCAAACATGGAGCACTCAGAGAGCAGGGAGTGCTGAGCTTCCACAAACGAGCCCCCGCAGGGGGCGGCATACATTAGCCCAGCGCGTAAGCGCTGGGAACGGGCCGTATTTTGAACCGAGCCCCGCAGGGGCGACACTCAGCGTAGCGGGCGTAAGCCCGCAAGCGCTCTAAACCCACCAAACCGACCCGCCTAGGAATATATAGCATTCTCAACAAAGGGAGGTACGAAGCTTCTAACTGGGAATACTTGGAACAAGAAAGGAACAAACGAGCCGCAAAATCTTCTGCTTCCAGAAGCGGAACTCATGCAAAATCCGCGGCCCGAACAACTCTACGCTGCCGGCTGTGGCTTCTCCGTCCCCGGAGCCCATCCACCCGGCTTCAGAGCATGGTTCAATCCATAAGCCACCACGCCCGCCGCCATCAGGATCATTCCGAAAGCGAACGAACTCATCCCCGCCACCGCCTCGTGCTCGCTCCGGAAGATCGAGAAGCCCAGCATCAGCATGGGAGTGATTCCGATCGCGATCGCTCCAAACAAGCCGCCCGGGACGCGGAAAGGCCTCGGCAGTTCCGGTTCCCGAATTCGCAGGCAAATCAAAGCCGCGAACTCCAATCCCAGGCTAGCGCCATAAAGCAGAATGTCGATGGTCACCAGCCGTTCAAATCCCAGCAGAAGGCAGGGTGCCCACAAGATCGCCAGCACCACAATCGCCACCCATGGCGCCCGCGACCGGGAATGCCGCTTGCCGAAAATCTTCGGCAGCATCCCATCCTGAGCCATCGCCAGGGGAAGCCTCGAGTAGCTCATCACCAGCGCGTTGAACATCCCAAAGCCGCTGATCATGCCGCCTAAGGCCAGAGCCACTCGCAGCAGAGGTCCGCCCAGCATGCCGGCAACGTCCGCCCAAAAACCGGTATCCCATGCGCTCGGCGCGAGCCCAGTCATCCACATTGCTGCTACCGGCAAAATGTAGCTCACGGCCACAATCAGCACCGCTGCCAGCATGGCGCGCGGATAAGTCCGCTGCGGCCGCTCGACTTCTGCGGCAATCGTCGACGCGTTATCCCACCCCATGTAGTTCCACATGCAGATGAGCACGCCCGTCAGAATGTCGATGCTGGAGTTGGTCGGCTTTGTGATTGCCTGTGCCAGCGCGCCAAATCTAAACGGCGCGATGCACACGATGACGATAAAGGGCGCCGACAGCGCGAAAAACAGCCACAGCGAAGTATTCGACACCACCTTCACCCCGGCCACGTTCAGCAGCGCACACAACGCCACCACCGCCAGTCCCACCATCAGCCCGCGATGCCCGATCGCGAACCAGGGAAACAGCCGCTGCAAATAGAGGATGAACAGCGTCGGGTAAATCGCCATGTCGAACACCGACGCCACCAGCGACAGCCACGCTTCCTGGAATCCCCAAAAATTTCCCATCGCCCGCCGAACCCAGGCGTAGTACCCGCCCTCTTCCGGCAGCGCGCTCGAAAGCTCGCCGATCATGAACGCGGTCGGCAAACTCCACAAGATTGGTGTCAGCAGCAGAATCAGAATGGCCCGGCCATACCCGGCGCCGTGCACGATGTCCTCCGTGCCGTACGTGCCGCCCGATACCATAAAGAAGGTAGCGGCGACCAGGGGCCACAAGGTGAGCCTGCCGAATTTTTTGTTCTGGGGAACAACCGGGAGTTGCTGGGTTGGCTGGGTAGGTGTGCTAGCTGTTGCCAATTTCTATGGCTTCCTCCTCAAAGCGACTCACTCTCACCACCGCGTCTCCCTTGAATTTCTTTCGCGGCTCCCGGGTAACTGCGATTCCACAGGCATTTCGGCGAAGTTAGTTCGCAGCACAGAGAATACGGCAAATCAGATGCGACGCAATAATTATTTGAGATTTTTTTCCCCGAAAACACAGTACGGAGGTAATCGCATTGCGCGTAGGGGCAGACGCCCTCGTCTGCCCGGCCGAGCAAAGCTCGGCTCACTCTCCACGATTCGTAACTCCAAATGGTTCGACCCGCTTCCCCGTCTCGATGCTATTGTTCACCTCCGGCATCCGCTGTATAAATTCGTCATCCCGTCCCAAACCGTTTCTTCAAGGAGACACTTCATGAACAGAACCCTCAACGCCGCGCTGTGTCTTTGCCTCGCTCTTGCCCTGGCACAGGCTGCCGCCCCGCAAAACGCCTTCGCCCCTGACCAGATCAAGTGGGGTCAGGCTCCGCCCTTCATGGCGCCCGGCGCCAGCCTGGCTGTGCTCGAAGGCAATCCCATGGCAAAGTCCGGCGACTTCACCGTCCGCCTCAAAATGCCCGACGGCTACAAGATCGCCCCGCATTGGCATCCCAACCGCGAGAACGTCTCGGTTCTTTCTGGAAACTTCAAGGTAGGAATGGGCGACAAGTTCGACGAATCCAAGATGATGCTGTTCCCGGCCGGAAGCTTCGCCTACCTCGACCCAGACATGCACCACTACGCCATGGCCTCCGGCGAAGTCATCGTACAGGTCCATGGCATGTCGCCACTACAATTCAACTACGTCAACCCGGCTGACGACCCCAGCAAGAAATAGAAATGAAGACGAGGTCTCAGTCTCAGGTCTCAGGCGTGAGGCCGCAGAGAAGTCCAGGAGTCCAGATTTTCCTCATCGGCCAAGAAAAAGCCCTAAGTAAAAAGGGAGCACGCGGGCGAACCCTTCGTGCTCCCTTCGTGTCCTTCGTGGTGAATGTCTTTGTTCCTTTAGAAAGTGTCCATGCCTATGCTGAAGCCTGTCACCTAGACCTTCCCCCACAGCTCCGCCCGAGGATCCTCCGGGTTCAACCTTGCCAGCTCCCGCAGCAACTCCTTGGTCTTCTCATCCCGGGGCATGGGGACCGTGATCTTTACCTCCACAATCTCATCCCCGCGCACGCCTTCCTTAGTCGCCGAGGGCACGCCTTTCTCCCGCAGCCGTAGCCTTTGTCCAGATTGCGTCCCCGGCGGAATCTTCAAAAGCGTCCGTCCATCAATCGTCGGTACCTCGATCTTCGCTCCCAGCGCCGCTTCGGTCGCGGTCACCGGCACGGTCAAGCGTATGTCGTCACCGTCGCGATGAAACACCGGATGATCGCCCGTCTTGATAATCACGTAGAGGTCGCCCGGAGGCCCGCCGTGCGATCCGGCATTCCCCTTCCCAGCCAGCCGGATGCGCTGCCCATCCCGGGTCCCCGCTTTGATCCGAACCTCCAGCGGTTCCGTGCGCTCGATGGTCCCTTCACCATGGCAAGTAGGGCAGGTCGAGATGTTCTTCCCGGTCCCATGGCAGCGCGGGCATTGCACGTTGAACTTCATCCGCCCGCCCGTCTGCTCAATGGTTCCCTTGCCATGACACTGCGGACAAACCCCCGGGGCCTCGACAAATCCCGATCCGTGACAACTGCCGCAGGTTTCCCGGCGAGTAATGTTCAACCGCATCACCCCGCCCCGGATCGCCGTCCAGAAGGGAACATTGACCTGATATTCGAGATCCGACCCGGGCTCCGGCCCTTCCGCTGCCGCTGCTCCGCCGCGATCGAACATGCTGGAGAAGATGTCGCGAAAGCCGCCCCGGCTCGAGGATGCTCGCTTGCCCCGCCCACCTCCCTCGAATAGATCTGAGAAGTCAAAGCCGCCAAAGTCAAACGGCACACCCCCGGCTCCTGCAGATCCCGTGGCATTGCCTCCAGGTTGACCCCCAGGGAAGCCCCCCGGAGTCCCACCCTGCCGCGCATAAGCCTCGGCCGCCGCCGGATCAACGTTGTCGGAATAAAATCCCAGCTGATCGTAGATCTTGCGCTTCTTCGGATCGCTCAAG
>QIAH01000262.1:8610-12131 GCA_003225465.1 Acidobacteriota bacterium
GGGATTAACGTCGGGATGGTATTTGCGTGCAAGCTTCCGAAAAGCCTTCCGGATCTCATCCGTAGAAGCGCCCTTCTTCACTCCCAGCGCGCCGTAATAATCTTTCGTTTGAGTCGCCATGAAAAATCAGCTGCTAGCTCTTAGTCGTTAGCGCGTGGCCCTTAGCTCTTGGCGGTGCCCACCACTAACCTGCTCCTGTGCCTGGCAATAACCTGTCATCCGAAGCCCAGTGAGGAGCCAGCCGAACGGAATCGAAAGCCTGCCCTGAGCGAAGCCGAAGGGGACCCGTGCCTGTTGGCAGTACCACCGGCCCTTCGGAATTTTCCACCCGGCTCTCGCCGCATTTCCGCTCATCAGTGCACAACCCGCTTCTTCCCCTCTTCCGAAGCAAACGCAAAATGCTCCGAGTGCACCGCCTCGATCTCCACCGGAATGCGGATCACGCCACTCCCCGTAGGACGAAACACATACCACCGTCCCTCATCTTCCACATAATTCAAAAAATATTCCTGCTGATTCACTTCGAATTGCAATTTAGGTTTCCTCCAGTAGCGCCGGCGTCCCGCCGGCTGTCGCGCGGGCGTATCGCCCGCGCCATCTCCAATACCAAGAAGGGGCGCGATCGCGCCCCTCAAGCTAAAAGCTAGCAGCCAGGAGCTAGCAGCTCACTTCTTGTCTTCCACATCCACGTACTCGGCATCGATCACGCCTTCATCTTTCTTGGCCTGACCGTCTCCACCGCCCGCGCCCGAAGCTCCCGCTTCAGCGCTCGGGCCTGCGCCCGCAGCGCCCTGTGACCCAGCCGCCTTGTACATCTGTTCGGCCAGCTTGTGCGATGCCTGGGTAAGCGCTTCGCGCGCCCGATCCATGCTCGCCTTGTCGCCCGATTCCAGCGCCTTCTTCGCATCGGCGATCGCGTTCTCCACGTCACCGCGCTCCGAGCCCGAGATCTTATCCCCCGACTCGCGCAGCATCTTCTCCATCTGGTAGACCATGCTGTCGAGCTGGTTCTTGGCTTCGATCTCTTCGCGCTTCGCTTTGTCCTCGGCCGAGTGGGCATCGGCTTCCTTCGCCATCCGCTCCACTTCTTCCTTCGACAGCCCGGACGACGACGTGATCGTGATCTTCTGATCCTTGCCGGTCGCCATATCCTTCGCCGTCACGTTCAGGATTCCGTTCGCGTCTATGTCGAACGTCACCTCGATCTGCGGCATCCCACGCGGAGCCGGTGGCAACCCGGTCAAATGGAACTTGCCCAGAGTCCGGTTCTGCGCTGCCATCGGACGCTCGCCCTGCAGCACATGCACCTCCACCGACGTCTGATTGTCCGCCGCGGTTGAGAACGTCTCCGTCTTCTTGGTCGGAATCGTCGTGTTCCGCGGGATCATCGGCGTCGCCACGCCGCCCAGCGTTTCAATCGCCAGCGACAGCGGAGTCACATCCAGCAGGAGCAGGTCCTTGACCTCACCCTTCAGAACGCCGCCCTGGATCGCCGCGCCCACTGCCACGACTTCATCCGGGTTCACGCCCTTGTGCGGCTCCCGTCCGAACAGTTCCTTCACCAGCGCCTGAATGCGCGGCATACGTGTCTGTCCGCCGACCAGCACAACTTCATTGATCTTGCTGGCATCGACGCCCGCGTCCTTCATGCACTGCCGGCACGGACCCACCGAGCGCTGGATCAGGTCCTCCACCATTGACTCGAGCTTCGCCCGCGTCAACTTCTTCACCAGGTGCTTCGGACCGCTGGCATCCGCCGTAATAAACGGCAGGTTGATCTCGGTCTCCATCGTGGTCGAAAGCTCGATCTTCGCCCGCTCCGCCGCATCCCGCAGACGCTGCAAAGCCATCTCGTTCCCCTTGCCACGCAGGTCGAGACCTTCATCCTTCTTAAACTCGTCAATCAGCCAGTCGACAATCCGCTGGTCGAGGTTGTCACCGCCGAGGTGCGTATCACCATTCGTGGCCTTCACCTCGATGACGCCTTCGCCCACTTCCAGAATCGAAATATCGAACGTACCGCCGCCGAAGTCATACACCGCGATGGTCTCGTCCTTACCCTTGTCCAGCCCGTAAGCCAGCGCAGCCGCCGTCGGCTCGTTGATGATGCGCTTCACCTCCAGCCCGGCAATCTTGCCGGCATCCTTGGTCGCCTGCCGCTGCGCGTCATTGAAGTACGCCGGAACCGTGATCACGGCCTCGGTCACCTTCTCGCCCAGGTAGTCTTCCGCAGCCTTCTTCAGCTTCTGCAGAATCATCGCGGAAATCTCCGGCGGGGTGTACTTCTTCCCCTGCGCGATGACCGCCACGTGGTCCCCATCGCGCTCGACCTTATAAGGGACCATCTTCATTTCTTCATTTACTTCGTCATACCGGCGTCCCATGAACCGCTTGATCGAGAAGACCGTGTTCTCAGGATTGGTAATGGCCTGCCGCTTCGCCACTTGCCCAACCAACCGCTCCCCAGTCTTCGTAAAGCCGACGACCGACGGAGTAGTCCGCCCACCTTCTTCATTCGCAATCACCTTGGGTTCGCCGCCTTCCATCACGGCGACCACTGAGTTCGTGGTCCCCAGGTCAATTCCAATAATCTTGCCCATATCCGCTCCTCCTGAACCTCTATAAGTGCATTATAATCTTGCGCTTGAAACGTATCTACGAGCTCATAATAGGACTTGAGTGTAGCGTTGTCAAGTTTTAGATGACAGGAAACCGCAAGCGGATGCAGAGACTTCCAGCGAGAGATGTTGCGATAACTTCCTTAAAATCAAAAGATTGCAGGCCTGCGCTATTCTGCCGCCTGAAGCGCAGCCGTGAAAGCCGCCTCAACCGCCCGTGCAATCAGGCGCTGGCCCGACTGGCTGGGATGCACGTCGCAGAGGAACTGGTTGTGCGGCGATGCATTCAGCAATCCCGCCTTGCAGGTATTGCCGCCCGCGAACGGGTTCGTGGCAGCGATTTCAAAGGCGCTGAACACGTCGGCCACGACCGCCCCAAACGATGCTGCCGGCGCCGATACAGCCTGATTCAGCAATTGCATCAGCGTGGTTCCGGCCGCATCCGAGTAGTCGAGAGAATAGTAATTCTCGACGACAATGACCCCCTTATAGCCGGACGCGCGAATCTCGCCCAGGATCGTCGCCATGTTCGCGCTGATGGTGGCGAGCACCTGCGGCAACCCATTCGCGATACACGTTTGATCTCCGGCACAGGCCTCCTCGAGCAGGAACAGATCATTTGCTCCCAGCATGATCGTCACCAGCCGCGTTCTCTTGTGCTTGGCCAGGAATGACAGCGCGAAGCTGGATTGCGTCGAGCCATAGGAAACATGCAGTGGCGCTTGCGATCGGAACCCGCGGCAGCCGAGGTCGGGCGCAGTCGCCGAGAGAAAACTTGCCGTCGTTTCTCCGGGGCACGCGGCGTTCACGTCGTTCAGCATCAAGTCGCGCCCGACGTAGTCCGGGAATCCGATGAAGTTCGTGGGATTCACATATTCGAATCCCGCTTGGGTGATGAAGCCG
>QIAH01000263.1 GCA_003225465.1 Acidobacteriota bacterium
GTGGGGGGTATGTCGGGGACTTTGCTGTAGGACCACAAAACTTGGCAGTCGGGGCCGCCCAAACTCAGACTTGAGGAGTTACAATTCCCGGTGGCGCACACGCCCGGGGGGATGCGGCTTATCGCCCTTAAGCGACGCCATTGGAGGACTTATGCCCGAAAGCTCCGGCCCCATCCCCTCAGCCCCGCGCGTTCCTGACCCTAACGAGAAGCTCGTCAAGGTGTTTGACAGCGAACAGGAATCGGAGGCGATGGTGGTTAAGGGCTTGCTGGACTCCGCCGGCATCGACTCCGACATCACCTCCGTGGATGCCGTCCAGGACATGTTTCCCGGCGTCGGAGGCACGGTCATTCTGGTGCGCCAAGAAGATGAAGATCGGGCTCGCCAGCTTATTGAGGATTACCGGCGCTCCCCGGATGCCGACGAGACTTCCGAAATCGATCTCAGCGAAGACACGCCAACTGCGGGCTAACCGTGTGCCCATCGAGGTAGAAACTTACGGCGCCGTTGAGATCGGTGCGATAGGTCGCGGCTCCTTCCTGCTCGAGCCGCTGCAACGTCTCCAGTCGCGGATGCCCAAAGCTGTTTCCTCGTCCAACTGAAATGATCGCCCAGCGCGGCTGGACGGCATGAATGAACTCCCAACTGGAACTGGTCGCGCTGCCATGATGCCCCACCTTGAGCAGATCTGACTTCAGCAAATTCGCAATCTCGGCTGGGTGCGTCACGTCTCGCGTCTTTCGAGACGTGGGGTCGTCACCTGAGGACTCCCCCTGCGCTACCATCCGTTGCTCCACCACCCTTTCGGCATCGCCTTCCAGCAAGACACTCGAGTCCTTATATTGCAAACGCATCACGAGCGAATCGTTGTTCCTCGGCTGAGAGGAAGTTTGCCACTCCAGAGGGGGAGAAAACACGCGTACCTGCATGCCGCCAAACTCGATCGAGTCGCCATCCGAGTGGCGCACCACCCGAATCCCCAGACTCGTCGCATACGACAGCAGCGCTCGGACGGACGCCGTCTCCGGCAGCGCGCCGACCCAAAACTCGCGCGGACGGAAGTTCTTAAGCACCGTATGGATGCCGCCGATGTGATCGGAATGCGCATGCGAAAGCACGACGACATCCAGATGTGAAATCCTGCGTTCCCACAAGTACGGTGAAACCACATTCTCGCCGAAATCGAATTCGGACTGCTGGCCTCCCACTGGTCCGCCCGCATCGATCAGCAGTGTCTTGCCTTGCGGAGAAACCACCAGCAGAGAATCTCCTTGCCCGACGTCAATGGCGGTCACTTCCAGCACACCCGCCCGCATATGCGGCCGGGGCACGGCGGCGCTGACCCACAAGGACGTTGCAGCGAGCAGCGCAATTCCACAGAGCACGAAAGCGCGACGCTGCCAGGCGAGTACCATCGCAATGCCGACAGCACAAGCTCCGATCACGATCGTCGATGTTTCAGGCAGGGGCACTCGGTAGTCCGCGATGCGCAAGCCGCCCAATCCACGCACGGTGCCCGTGATTCCGTGGAGCGACGCAGCCGCCAGCAGCGCCGGCAATTTCGCCAGCGGCAACCACACATAGCCCAGTCCCAGCGCTAGCGCCGACGTCGGCATCAGGATACCGGTGAGCGGCACCGCTAACGCATTGGCTGGAATTCCCATCACCGTTGCCCGATGGAAGTAGTACGCCATCGGCAACACCAGCGCGCACTGCATCAGTGCTGAGACACACAGCACTTCATAGACGGACAAGACCCCATGCACGCCTGCTCCCACTATTGCCAGCGAAGCCCGGCCTCCCAACCACTGAGGCAGCCGCTCCGCAATCATCCGGAGATCCAGCCGCAATTGCGCTACCTGCGGCGGAAGTGTGCGATCAAAATCCGCCGACCTCAGATGCCGTAGTCCAAACTGATAGGCCTGCGATGTCCTCTCCAGCACGGGCACTGCGATGGCTCCCAGCGCCCACACCGACAGAAACGTAAGCTGAAAGCTCGCTCCCAGGAACGATTTTGGATCCACCACCATCACGCCCAGAGCCGCCGCACCAAGCGCGTTCAGCACCGAGCGACCGCGATACAGCAAGCGCACGCCCAGGTACACCGTCAGCATCAACACGGCGCGCCACACCGGCGGACCAACATCCGTCACAAACGCATAGGCCGTGCATAGCATCACCGTCAGCAGGCTCGCCAGGAAATCGCTGAGCCGCAGCCGCCGCATCACCCAGAACACGACGAACGCCAGGATGCTCACATTCATCCCGGAAACCACGAGGATGTGATACGTCCCCGAGCGTTGAAAATCGAGCCGCGTGGCGGGTGTCAGAAACGCGCTCTCTCCCACGACCGCCGCGTCCATCAGCGCGGCATCTTCGGCCGACCAAAGCGCGTGGATCTTCCGCACGAGGCTACGGTGCACTCCTTCCCGCATCCGCTCCACGCGGTTTCCAACGAATCCGGGCAGCACCTCCACTTTTGTGATTTTGCTGGAAGCGAGCATGACGATCCCGTGGTCCGCAAGATATCCGCGATAATCGAATGCCCCGGGATTACGGAAATTTCGTGGCGCGCGTAGTTTCGCGGGAAAGCGCAGACGTTCGCCATACCGAAACATACGCATCGGCATACGCGTCCCGCTCTCGTCGTATTCCTGGTCAGATTCTTTTGCGTAGATTCCCAGCCGCAACCCGGCACGGACAACCAGCCTTCTGTCTCCGTTCGTCAACTCCTCGGTCTCGATATCCAGGAACTGCCGGGTACCTCCGAATCCGGCCTCCCTGATCTGTCCCTCATGTGTCACGTGCGCCGTGACGACCACCTCTTCTCCATCGGCGAACGCAAGCGCCCCATCGTCCGATGGCCCCCGTGCCGTACTCGCCTGAATCGCCAGCGCACCGGTGAAGAACAGAGCGCCGAGCCCCAACACAAAGGCAAGCCATACTCGTCGGCTGACGTAATACGCCCCGGCAGCCAGGAATCCCAAAGTCGCGAGCACCCACCACAAGGGTGGACGCCACGCATACGCTCCCACTGCGATTCCTATCCCGTAGGCGAGCGCTGCCCACAGCAGGGGCTGGCGCGGCGGTTTTCGAGCTGAACTTGTGGATTGCGGGATGGCCTTTGTAGACGACACCTTGTCCCAAGGGAACGGGAAGCTAGCGCACGAACTCGACTACCGTCTCGATGTGATAGGTCTGAGGAAACAGATCCACCAGGTGCACCTGCTCGACGCGATATCCACCGGCAGTCAACATGCTCAGATCGCGTGCCAGCGTCGCCGGATCGCACGACACGTAGATCAGACGCGGCGCACCCAGTTTTACCAGGCTGCGCGCAACGCGATCTCCCAACCCGGCGCGCGGCGGGTCCACAACGACCAATTCGGCGCGAACCTTCTCCGCTTTGCCCGCCAGATACTCGTCGACGGTCGAGCGCACCGTCTTCACGTTCCGAGGAGAATTGTATTTGAGGTCCTTCGCGGAACCATGTGACGACTCAACCGCCACGATGTGACCAAACGACGCCGCCAGCGCCACGGTGAACAGCCCCACTCCCGCATAGAGGTCCAGAGCGACGCCGCCCGAGCGCCCACCCGTCACAATACTGACCAGTTCGTCCACCAGGAAGCGGTTCACCTGAAAAAATGATCCCGCACTCACCCGCAACCGTCCGGTCTTCGTTCGATAGAGAAACTCACCGGGCCCGAGAATCCAGTCTGCCCCGACATTATGGCCCTGCATGGGTGCCCCGCCCTCACTTCGCGTTCCTTGCGAGGTTAGGGTGGGGGTTTTCGCCCTGACTGGATTTTGCGCGAACACACACGCACTCAGCACCTCCGGCAAGTCCGTGCGCAGCCCTTCGACGAGCTCGTGTGCAGCTTGTGTCCTGCGGCGCTTGTCTTCGCGCGCCTCGCTATAGAACTCCACTTGCAAGCGCGTATCGTCTTCGTTTGCGAAAAGCTCAACCTCGCGCAGCTCGCTGGGAATTTTGCCCTCGCGCCCCAGTCTCCAAAGCGTCTCGATCGCGCGATTGAGCAATGGCGAGCTGATCGGGCACGCCTCCACCGCCAGCAGCTCATGTGAACCCGGCTTGAAATACCCCAGCGTGAAATTGGACTCCGCACGGACCTGCAGCCGTGTGCGGTTGCGGTAGTTCCAGGGCTGCGAAGCGTGTACCTGCAATGCGGACGACAGTTCCATCTTCGCCAGCCGTCGCAAATTCTCTTTTAGAATTTCCGCCTTGATCGCGAGCTGCTGCGGATAGCCGGTGTGCTGGTAATGGCATCCCCCGCACCGCTGAAAGTAAGGACACTGCGGCTCGATCCGTTCCGGGGAAGCCTGCATAATGCGGCGAGCCCGTGCGCGCGCGAAGCCCAGCTTCTCCTCCTCAATCGAAGCCTCGACTTTCTCTCCGGGCAGGGTAAAGGGCACAAACACCGCCTTCCCGCGTCCCTTCTCGTCCGCAGGCAAGCGGGTCAATCCATCCCCGCCATAAATCAGCTTTTCAATAATGAATTCCAAACCCCGATTCTATTCCAAGCACACGTAGGCCCAGACGCCGGGGTCCCCATCAAGCCCGTTTTTGGCTTGATGGGGTGGAGATGCCCTCGTCTGGGCGGCCCGGCGCGAGCCCGGCTGGGGTTGCTTGGGGACGAACCGACTCCCCAATCGGCAAACCACTCATGAATTTTGTCCGTTTTCCATGGATCTAGGTGACAGGTGCCGTAGCTGCCGCTTGCTCGTGCGCATGATAGCTGGAGCGCACCAGCGGCCCCGACTCGACATGCCGGAAACCGAACCGCAATGCTTCCTCTTTCATCTGATGAAACTCGGCAGGCGTGTAGAAGCGCGCAATCGGCAAG
>QIAH01000308.1 GCA_003225465.1 Acidobacteriota bacterium
ATTGCCCTTGGGATCGAGTTCCTGCACGACCCGGACGCTATCGACGATCGACAACAGCGCTGATTTCTGGAGTGCGGGATCGCCCGTGCGATGCCTCCACGTGTGCGGCCCCGACGTGGCATTCAAGGTCGCCAGACTTAGGCATAACACCATCAAACCAACGACACCGGCATAGCGAATTCGCGAGTTGAGGGTCACGATCGCAAGCAAGCCTGCTCCAAGGGACAGAAGCAAAGAGTACCTCTGCAAGGCCATTACAATGCCCGATTCTAGGGGCAAGGCGAACGGGAGCAGTAAAAGAACGGCAACGCACGCGCAAAGCAGAACAAACTGAGCTCGGGTCAGGCGCTGCGTGAGGATCGCACTCTGCGATCCTAAGGCCAGAAATGCAGGGGGAATGAGATAGCTCGTGTAGTGCAAGAGCTGCAGCACTGGTTGGCCGACGATTTGCCAGAACAGCATCGTCAGAAAACTGAGCACAAAATACCGCTGCCAAAAAAGCAGGAATTCGAGATTCGAACTTGACTGCCGGGCCTGGCTGCGACGCAGGCACAAAATTGCTCCAACGAATGCAATCACAGGGACGACAAGCCAGGTCGCGTCCAGTAGCCAGGCGTGCGTGGGAGCGTTATAAGGATTGTGGTGCACGACCAGTTTGGCCGCGGTTCCCACCGAATTAATGAAGAACAGGAACCGTCCATTCACCGCCATGTTGAACACGCCGAAAATCAACGTGATTGTGGCGAAGCCCCAGCCGAAAGCTTTCCAGGGCGCCTCCCATTGGATGCCTGTGTTTCGCCTCGCAAAATGAGCATAGCCCAGCGCCACGGGCACGAACACGATCAGGAAGAACTGGCAGTAGATCGCCATGGCCGCGAACGCTCCGGCCGCGATCAGCCATCGTCTTGAGTGCGCGGACCTGCACGCAAAAGTGACGGAGCAAAGCGTCCACAACATGTACGTATTCGCCGCGCCATCCATGTAAGGCCAGCCGACGCTCCACAAGAAATAGGAGTGGAGCGCCATGAGCAAAACTGCGAGGACAGCGGCTCGCCGGCTCACGGTCATTTTCAGAATCAGGTAGAGGGCGATGCTGGATGCATAGAACAGCGTTAGATGAAGCACGTAGGTGGCGACCACTGGCGGGAAGAAGTGATACACGATAGCGCCGGGCACGGTCCATGTGAGTCGCGTGGTGAAGTAAGCTCCCTTGAACGCGCGAATGTGAGGGATCAGGTCGAAAAAAAATCCGAAGTACACCCAGGGATCGATAAGCCCCAACGGACTGGTCGCGTACCCGAACAGCCAGCTCTCGTCGAAACGAAGGACGACCCATGGCAGGGCCGCGATCAGCAGGAAAGCCGGATCGATGCGCGTCCGCCATCCTCCTCCCGTCTTCGTGCTGCGCTGTGGGAAGTCCGCTGTCACCGTGCTATTTCCGCTCACGTCGATGATTTCGCTGATCTCGCTGCTCCCGGAAGACGATGTATGGCTGATCGGGTCCGCAATATTCGACGGCTAAACCGCCTCAGAAGTTCGCAATGCCTGAGTCGGGCTGCGTCACGTTAACACAGTTCACGCTTCGGCTTGCAGCACCAGGCACGTCGTAAAATGTCCATCACAGAGTCGCAGCGACACAGAGAAAAGCGATCCAAATCAATAATTCGATTGGGATGAACGCAGCATATGACTCTTTGCTCGCACGATGAAAAGAGTTATGTCCTCTCTGTAACTCTGTGGTGAATATTCGTCTTGCGTGGTCTACTGGAACCCGACAATCTGCGTGTGGTCCTGATCGCCACACGCAATCCGCTCAATCTTGGGGCGGCCGCTCGCGCCATGAGTAACTTCGGTTTCCTGCGACTGCGGGTTGTGAATCCTTATGAGTTGGCCTTTCGTGAGGCCCGCTCTGCCGTGGGTGCCTCGGCGGTGCTCAAACATGCGGAGGAATTTCAAAGTGTGGCGGATGCAGTTGCGGATTGCTCTCTCGTCGTTGGAACCACAACTCTGCGCGAGCGAGAACGGCACCACGAACTTTATCGTCTGGAAGAAGGTGCTGAGCGCATGCGCGGAAGCCTGGCCTCACAACCAGTGGCCCTGCTGTTTGGCTCGGAAAAGACGGGACTCTCGAACGAAGATCTCAGCCATTGCCATTGGCTGATGCACATTCCGACTCGTGAAAAGCATCCGTCCATGAACCTCGGGCAGGCGGTCGCAGTCTGCTTGTACGAAATTGTGCGCAGCGAGCACGCGAAAATTTCGCCTGACCCTGCTGAGCACGCCTCGGCCGAGAAACTCGAGCGAATCACTGAGGTTCTTCTCGACGCGTTACGAGACAGCGGCTACCTCAGCCCCAAAGCGTCGCAGACTTCGGAGGCGAAAGTGCGCCGCCTGATCCGTCGCTTGCACCTGGATGCCGGCGATGCGGAATTACTGCTCGGCATGTTGCGGCAGATTGTTTGGAAGCTGCGCTCTCGCAAATAGCCTGCGCCGGATAGATGGCGTAGCGCCGGCATCTTGCCGGCATGTTTGCCGTGCCAAAAGGGCGGGTGAGATGCCCGCCGTGAGGCCGGCGAGACGCCGGCGCTACTCGCCAGAGCGCTTGCGAAGAATGCGCAGGGAATCAATTTTCCGGAACCGGCGCACAGCCGGATGTTGCGGCAGATTGTTTGGAAGCTGCGCTCTCGCAAATAGCCTGCGCCGGATAGATGGCGTAGCGCCGGCATCTTGCCGGCATGTTTGCCGTGCCAAAGCAGCGGGCGAGATGCCCGCCGTGAGGCCGGCGCTCGGCCGGCGCTACTCGCCAGAGCGCTTGCAGAAGAATGCGCAAGGAATCAATTTTCCGGAACCGGCGGACATCCGGGAACTCTCTAATCGTATCTCACAGCTACTGCATTCCGAGGGACGCCGCCACGCGCTTCTGGTACTCGCGCGCCTTGGCGATGGCTGCCGCTTCGTCGACGGTCAGCAGTTTCCGATTACGCATGACTACACGTCCCCCAATGATCACGGTCTCCACGTCGCTGGCTTTGAGCGCATATGCCAGCTGCGCATAGGCATCGTACATGGGCACGGCGTTCGGTTCGTCGAGCCCGATCACAACCAGATCGGCTTTCTTCCCGGTCTCTAGTGAGCCGATCTCCTTGTCCATATGGAGCGCCCGGGCGCCCTCAATGGTTGCCATCTCGACCACGGCCTTCGCATTCAACGCCAGAGGATCCATTTTCGTGATCTTCGCCAGCTTCGCCGCGAGATCCATCTCCTCCATCAGGTCGAGATCGTTGTTGCTGCCGGCCGGGCCATCGGTGCCGAGTCCAACGGCAACCCCGGCCGCGCGCATCTCGGGCACGGGCGAGACGCCGCTGGCGAGCATCATGTTGCTCGACGGATTATGCACGCACCCCACGTGCCGCTCCGCCAACGTCTTCTGATCGTTGGCATCGACGAAAATGCAGTGCGCCGCCAGCACGTCTGGCCCCAAGACGCCGACCTTGTCGAGATATTGCACCGGAGACATGCCGTTCTGCTTCTCCGAATCTTCCCGTTCCTTCTTCATCTCGGCGACGTGAATCAGAATCGGCGCATGATATTTCCGGGCCAATGCGGCCGTGTCTTCGAGCGTCTTGCGCGAACAGGTGTAGATGGAATGGGGCGCGACCGATGCGTGAATCAGCGGATCGCCCTGCCACTTTTTCAGGAATGCCTCGGTATAGCTCAGCATGGCGGCTTCATTCTTATTGTCGGGAGCGGGGAAATCGATAAACGTTTCCCCCAGCACCCCGCGCATGCCGGCGGCCTTGGTTTCTTCGGCGACGGCGTCTTCGAAGTAGTACATGTCGGCGAACGTGGTGACGCCGGCGCGAATCTGTTCCGCGGCGGCTAGCCTTGTTCCCCAACGGACGAATTCCTCAGTGACATTCTTGGCTTCGGCAGGGAAGATGTATTTGCGGAGCCACTCGTCGAGCGTGACGTCATCGTGCAGGCCGCGAAACAGCGTCATCGGCACGTGGGTATGACCGTTGATGAATCCGGGGACGATCATCTTGCCGTGGGCGTCGATGGTTTCCGCCGCGCTGTATTTCGCTTCGACCTCGTGACGTGGGCCGATCGCAACGATGGTGTCACCTTTGACGGCGATCGCGCCGTCGTCATAAGTCGCGCGGGATCCGTCCATGGTGAGGATTAATCCGCCTGAGATGAGCAGGTCGACTTGTGCCCGATCCGCGCTGGGTAGTTGGAGCGAGCCGCTGGTGGTGTGCGCGGGGGTCGATTGCTGCGCCCAATGGGTGGCACTCAGAAGAATGACAGCCAGGCCGGAAAGCGTTCCGCGTCGGAGCCGAGGAAAGTTCATGCGCACGAGATTACGTGGGCGATTTGGCGATTGTAAAGATTTCCTGGAAATTTCTGATTCTCGCTAGCTCCGCTGGGGCTGGGCAAAAAACAAAATCCACCACCAAGGACACGAAGGAAGACACGAAGGAAACCTTAGCGGCCTTCGTGCTGCCCTTTGTGTCCTTTGTGGTTAGCTCTTGGTTTATCGCTGATGCCAAGGCGGTCGAGAGAGGCACTCCAGCTTTCCTTGACTGCTGGCGCTTACTTCTCCATCAGCAGAACTTTTTCCGCGCTGTCCACCTCGGTTAGCTTGACCTCGATGACCTCGTTCATGCTGGTCTGCACGTTGCGTCCGACGAAGGCTGCTTCAATCGGGAGTTCGCGATGCCCCCGGTCAATCAAGACGCAGAGCTGCACGCGGCGCGGTCGTCCATGATCAAACAGCGCATCGAGTGCGGCGCGGATGGTGCGCCCGGTGAACAGCACATCGTCCACCAGGACGATACTCTTGTCCTTGATATCGAAACCGATGTCGGATTTTTGAACCACAGGCTTGGGGCCCAGGGTGGAAAGATCGTCCCGGTAAAAGGTGATGTCCAGGGTGCCTACCGGAATCGGGGAGCTCTCCATGCGCTGGATGATTTTTCCCAGGCGCTCGGCCAGCGGCACGCCTCGTCGGCGGATGCCCACCAGCCCCAGTCCCTCGAAGCCGCCATTTTTCTCCACAATTTCGTGGGCAAGGCGAACCAGGGTGCGCTCGATTTCAGAAGCCGACATCAGCTGCGCCTTTTGACGCAACCCGCTTTTCGCAGACGTACTCTTCGTTGCCATAAACGGCTGCATCATACGTGGACCCACCCATGCTCCGCAAGGATGTTTGCGGAAGTAGCGCCGCCGTCCCGGCGGCTGTATGGCGGGCATCCTGCCCCCCCTCTGCCGGCAAGATGCCGGCGCTACTCAGATCAGATCGCGTCAGGTCAAATCTCGACGCGCACTCCCTCTAGACCTTCTGCCTAAGCCGCTTCAGCACTTTTTCCGTCGTGGTGAATTTCGCCCCGAGTTCTCGCAATTCCGCGATTGTGCGCTGACCCTCGGCCGGATTAAGGGTCTCAACGGCATCTTCGATGACGGTCACGTGTCGGCCGCGCTGCAGCAATCCTTTCGCTGCCAGACGAACACAGTACTCCGTGACGACTCCAAACACCAGGAATTCGGCTTCGCGCGGAAGACTCTCCACCAGTGCCGCCGCATGCCGGCTCTCGAAAATGTCCAGCGTCTGCTTTTCGAGGAGAATCTGTTTGTATTCCAGGAGATCCTTGGGCAGGCCGCCGTCCTCGTTTGCTACCCTCACCACCTTGTCAGTTAGCGCCTGCGCTACATACTCGCTTCCAGGCGTCCCTTTCACGCAATGAGGCGGAAACACATTGAACTCCGGATCATCTGGGGAATGGAAGCAGCCATGGGAAACCAGGAAGCAGCGTCCTCTGCGCGCCGCGTCGGTCAGCTTCTCGATATTGGGAAGGAGTTTCTCCGCGCCCGGAACGTACAGCTTGCCGCCCGGCAACATGAAATCCCGCTGCGTGTCGACTTCCCACAAAATTAAATCTTGACCGATCATGCCTCTCCCAGCATAGCGCAATCGCGACACGGCTTCACAGCGTGCGGAAAAACGCGAGATTTGTAGCGCCGGCATCCTGCCGGCTGTCCAGAGGGCGTCCCGCCCTCGGAATTGGCCGGCGAGACGCCGGCGCTACCTTGTTTGTACCGCGCTCGCCAGGCCATTCGTTTGTATACTGGCGGCCTTGTTGCAATGTCGGAACGTGCCCGCGGGTCAGCTCTCGTTTTTGCGGGCGAACGGGGTGAAGGCATGGCTCAGGAAGAATCCACGAAAACGCGCCTTTTGATCCGAAACATTGGCCTGCTGTTGAGCGGCGATCTGGAAAAGCCGATCCTCGATGCCGATACCATTCTCGCGATCGACGGCAAGATCGCAACCATTGGCAAAGAGAAGGACATCGACGCGGAAAGCGTAAGCCTCGTCATTGATGCCAAAGGCACAACCCTGGCCCCGGGGCTTATCGACAGCCATGTGCATCCCGTGGCGGGCGACTGGACACCGCGTCAGAATCAACTGGGCTGGATTGACAGCTATCTGCACGGCGGCGTGACCACGATGATCTCCGCGGGCGAGGTCCACACTCCCGGCCGTCCTAAAGATGTCGTCGGATTGAAGGCGATGGCGGTATTCGCGCAGCGCACGTTCAGCGCGTTCCGCCCAGGCGGCGTCCGGATCCACGCCGGGGCGCCCGTGATCGAGCACGGCATGGTGGAGGAGGACTTCAAGGACCTCGCCGCCGCCGGCGTGACGATGCTCGGCGAAGTCGGCCTGGGCAGTGTGAAGGATGGCTCGACCGCGCGCCAGATGGTCGGCTGGGCCCGCAAATACGGCATCCAGAGCACCATTCACACCGGAGGACCGTCGATTCCCGGCTCCAGTCTGATTGACAAAGACATCGTGCTCGCCGCCGACGCTGACGTAATCGGTCATATTAACGGCGGCCACACGGCGTTGCCCGACAACCAGATTATTGCTCTGTGCGATGGATCCAGGCGGGCCCTCGAGATCGTGCACAACGGGAACGAGCGCGCCGGCCTGCTGACCTTGCGCACGGCCAGCGAACTCAAACAACTTCCGCGCGTAATCCTCGGCACCGATTCGCCTGCGGGGTCGGGAGTTCAACCGCTGGGCATTATCCGCCTGATCGCGATGCTGGCATCGTTGGGAAACATGCCCGCGGAAATCGCCATCTGCTTTGCGACCGGGAATACGGCGAAGATTCGCAATCTCACGGGTGGACTGGTGACCGCAGGTCGCGACGCCACTTTTGTATTCATGGATAAAGCGCAGCATTCCGCCGGGGCAACAGTTCTGAAGAGCATAGAGGCGGGAGATCTGCCCGGAATCGGGATGGTGGTGATTGACGGCGTAGTGAGCGCGCAGCGCAGCCGCAACACGCCGCCGGCCACGCGGGTTCCTGAGATCGTGACATCCTAGTTGGATCCAGGTCTCCTGAAGTGGAGAGTCTTTCTTTGCGTCCTTGGCGGCCGTTCTTTGCGAACTTTGCGGTTACAAGCTTTTCGTATTTCCAGCGCTCAAAAAAAAGAGCCTTTAACCGCAAAGATCGCAAAGGGAACGCGAAGATCGCAAAGAAAGGCGTCTTCTGTGACCTGCAGCACGGGGGTTAGCAGTCTGCAGCTGCAGACCTCTCTTACCAGGCTTTGCCGACATTACCGCAAGCCGTCTTCTCCCTTGATCTGATCTTTCGTCAGGCCGCCGACGCGCGCCAGGGGGCGTCCACTGTCAGTCACCGCGACCGCGACCATGATTTCATTTGCCCGCGGCGCGTCACTGATGCGCACCTCCATGCCGTCGAAGTGGCTGCGCACAAAGGCGGCATCCTTGTGCCCGAGGGGAATGTCGAGCGGCACCCCAAGTCCGCCGCGTTTCTTGGAAGACGGGATCAACGCCGCTCCCTTGCCGAGGACCTTGCGCACCGGGGCGCCCAGCTTCGGGTGCAGGATCGCGGCCGCATGCTCGATTTCGCCATTTTCTCCGACCGCCGCCGCCTTGCCATAGCTCTCCGCCGTGCTGGGCGTAATCCCCAGGGCTGCAACGGCGCGTTGCGTAAGCAACTCGCCCAGCTCTTCCCCAATTGTCATCAGCTCCGAAAGATCTTCGACGTACTTGCCGGCGCAAGGGTTCTCGATCACGGCGACCGCAGCCGCCCGTCGCGTCGGGGGATCGACCTTCCGGCCCATTTCAGTGCGTGTCTCTTCCAAAAAGACAGCGATCTTGCGGATGCTGGCCTTCATCGCAGCCCATCCTCTCCCTTGATTTCGGAAGCTTTCAGTCCGCCCACGCGGGCATGAACGCGGGCACCCGTCGTCATGACCAATGCGAGCAGGATTTCATCCGCGCGCGGCGCATCCGCGATCCCCACCTCGATGGCGTCAAAGTGACTGCGCACGTAGGAAGCATTGATGTGCGTGATCGGCACATCCAGCCGAGTTCCAGGGCCGCCGACTTTCTTCGTGGATGCCACAATGGCCTTCGCGCCGCCCAGGACTTCGCGCATGGCGTAGCCGCCGGGCACGTGCCAGAGCGCCCCGTGCTCAAGTTCGCCTGCGCTGCCAACGATGGCGCCCTTTCCATAGCCTTCGACGACGCTGGCCGTGCCACCCAGTGCTGCGACGAGCGATCTCGCCATCTCCAGGCCCAGCGGCTTCAGATCGTCCATGAATCCGGCAATGTCCGCGACATATCTGCCCGCGTATGGATTGCGAATCACGGCGATCGCCACCGCACGGCGCAGGGGAGTCGCGGCCACCGGGCCTCCCTCGTGAAAAATTTCTTCGACGGCTGTCAGTTTTTTTCGAACCGCAACCTCAGGCATGCACCAGGCTCCGATCGCCAGCGTGATTTCCGAGCGTGTTCGAGTGTAACGGAAATCCGACGATGCGAGTCTGGCCGCGAAGATGAAGGGCGGCAGCGCGAATAAAGCCTTCGGTCAACAGTGTCCGGGCGAGAGTCTCGCCGCCGCCGAGCGCCGTGCCGATCTCCTGCGCGGTGAGATCACCAACGCCCTGGGTCACGAGATGATCGCCCAGATCGTTGTCGGGAGCGACGTCCCGCGCGCGTACGCGGAACACATTGGGATGTTCGGGCAGGTCCACGGCGTTTGCGATGATCGTTGCCGCTGCGTCCGCCATGGCGGCTTGATCCGCAAGCACGGTAACGGCGTCGGCGATTCCGAGAGAGAAGCTCCTGCCTCGCCAGCCGCTGGTGGCAATCCCGCGCACCGGTTGACTCGCCTCCAGCACCGCTGTGCCGAATAATGAAGCCCGATCCGGCCGGTCAATCATGCCGACTACGAATTGCTGGCTGGGCTCGAGATGGAGAGCAATATCGCCTCCGTCGTTCACGTAGGCGCGCTCCAAATGCGCAGCCCCCGTCATCGCGGCGAGGATCTCTTCCGCCACGGCACCCGCAACCGCTGCCATGGGCGTGATGAAGGTGCGAGCGGCATAGGGCGCGACGGCTGTCGCCATCCGCTTGGCGACTGTCCCCGCGGGTCGCCTGCTATCGGCCGTGAGCGGCTGACGCAGAATCGAAAGCTCTCCGCACAGTTCATCGAGCACGCTTACGAAGCGGTTGGCAGCTGCGTCGTATGCTGAAATTATTTGGCTAGTTGTACCGAATGCTTCAAGTATTACATCAATAGGACCGTCGTGCAGATAGAGCCGGCGTCCATCGGGAAGAAGTCGGATCTCCGCTCGCTCTCTCACGACTTCGACTCCGCTGTCTTGGCAGGGAACAGCGGCCACGGATTGTCGGGGCGCGCTGAAACGTGGCGATGGCCCTCTTCAGGCATGATCGACGCAAGCGCCCGAACATGGTCCATGTAGCCGCCCAAATCGGCGTAATCCTGCAGCTTTAATGTGAATTCGATTGGCGCGACCAGTGCCGGGGTCGGCACATAGCCAAACGCATTCTCGGGCATACGGCTCACGTCGACCATAAATGTGATCCCGCCGCCCGGCCAGATGTAGACCGGAGCGCCGCCGCAGGTCACGCGAGTCAAGGCATCGCGCACCGAATGCGTAAGGCGCACCGGATTCTCGGTCACGCCGGCCCGCAGCGAGCCGCCGGCGCCGCCCATAAAAAGAACGGTGCACAGGGCCGGCTCGCAATTTTCCTTGATGCGCGCCACCGACTCGCTCAACGTAGCGGGCAGATCTTTGCTGACGGGCCGCAATTTCTCGTCGAGTTCGAAATAGGCGTGATGCTCGCCCGTCGTGCTCACCATCAGCAGACGAAGTCCAGGCCACGCCATCTTCGCCTTGAAGGGTTCGAGGATCGCCAGCGGGTCTTCGATGTTGGTGCCGCCCCACGCCGTTCCCGGCTCCGCAACCTGAAAATACCTGCCTGGGGTCGAACGCCGCCCTTTGATCTTGATTCCTGTCTCCGGCACGCCCAGCAGTTTTCCTGCCTGGTGCTCGGAAAGCACGCCCGTGATGTGATCGTCGACCACCACCACCTCATCGACTTTGCCATACCATTGCTTGGCGAACATCCCGATGGTTGCGGAGCCACAGCCCACCCGCATGCGCTCTTCGAGCACGTCGTCGATGATGGGCGGCTTTCCCGCCTGCACGACGACAGCAGCGCCTTCATCGACCTTCAGCTCCACAGCTTTGCCGTTGCATAGATTCAGCAACGTGTCGCAGGTGACTGTACCTTCCCGGCGGCTGCCGCCCGTGAGATGACGCACTCCGCCAAGCGAAAGCATCTGCGACCCGTATTCACCGGTCGTGACATGCCCCACAGCCTCGCCCTGGGCGCGTACGAGATTGCACTCGGGTCCGAGATGTCGATCGGTGTCGATCTTCACCTTCACTCCGCAGTAGCTGAAGATGCCCTCGGTGACGACCGTGACCATATCCACGCCCTCGACTTCCGAGGAAATAATGAAGGGCGCAGGCTTGTAGTCGGGATAGGTCGTACCCGCTCCGATGGCAGTCACAAAGGTCTTGGGAGCGCCCACGATGTTGCCGTCCCATTCCTGCTCGCGCTCAAGGAACGGAACCACCGAAGCGCCCCGCGCCAGCGCGCGATCGAGCACCACGTGCGGATCGACGCGCACCAGTTGGCCATCACGATTGCCGTAGCGGTCGCAAGCTCCCAGTCTGCCGGGCTTGATGTAGCAGAGCACCGGGCAGGCGTCGCAACGAATGGCATCGTCGTCAGGCACGGTGGCTCCTGGTGTTCTGTGCGGCGAGAATTGCGGCGCGAATACGGTCGGGAGTCGCAGGAACGCGGCGGATGCGCACGCCGGTGGCGTCATGAATCGCGTTCAGGATTGCCGGGGCAGTGGGGATGACTGCCTGCTCGCCGATTCCTTTCGCTCCGAACGGCCCGACCGGAGAGGGATCCTCAATCAGGATCGACTCCACCGGCGGCATGTCCCCGACTGAAGGAATCAGGTAGTCGTGCAGATTCTCGCCCTTCCCCGGAAAGAACTCTTCCATCAACGCGTGACCCAGACCCTGCGCCGCGCCGCCTTCGATTTGTCCTTCGATGAGGGTCGGGTTGATCGCGCGTCCCACGTCGTGAGCGGCCGTTATCCTCAGCACCTGCACGGTTCCGAGTTCCGTATCGATCGCGATCTCCGCCAGGTGCGCCCCAAAGCCGAACACGGCGTACGGTACACCCTGGCCGTTTTCATCGAGCGGGCTGGTCGGAGGATCGAACGTGGCTTCCGCGGTCGCAACGTATCCGAACTCGTCAAGCGGAAGCTGCGCGAGATGAATCGCCTGCTTACGGCCGCCCTCCTCCACTTCCAGGCAATGATCACGAAACCGGATTGCCGCGTTCTCACCCGCAAAGGCCAGTTGCAGAATCGCTGCGCGCAATTTTTCTCCCGCCATCGCCGCGGCCTTGCCGGTTACAAAGGTCTGGCGCGACGCCGAGGTCTTTCCGCAATCCGGCGTGATGGCGGTGTCTCCGGAAACGAGATCAAAGCGCTCGATGGGAGCCTGCATCGCGTCCGCGCAAATCTGAGTCACGATCGTGTTCGATCCTTGTCCAATATCAACCGCGCCCTGATGCAACGCGATCCGTCCATCGGCCTTCAATCCAACACGCACCGTGGATGGATTGGGAAGGGAAGTGTTGCCGCAGCCGTACCACATGCCAGCCATCCCAACTCCTCGGCGGATCGGACCGGTGGCCGTCGCATTGAAAGCGGTCGCTTCAGCGCGCGCTGCCGACCACCTCGGGCGTAATGCTTCCAGGCATGCCCGAATGCCGACGCCCGCTCCCAGCACCTGGCCGGTCACGGTTGGTGAGTGATCATCCAATGCGTTCAGGATGCGGAACTCCAGACGATCCATGCCGAGCCGATCGGCGAGCTGGTCATAAACCTGTTCCTGCGCGATCGCCGTCTGCGGCACGCCAAAGCCCCGGAACGCTCCCGCTGGCACCAGATGCGTGTGCACTGCCCGCGTCACGGCACGGTAATTGGGGACCTGGTAGGGCCCGGATGCATGCACCGGCACTCGTGCAGCCACCGTCGGACCCCAGGAAGAGTAAGCGCCGGTATTGAAGTCGGCAGAAAAATCCAGCCCCACGAGCTTGCCGTCGCGCGACGCGCCCGCGCGCAACCGCATCCGCGCAGGATGGCGCTTGGTCGTCGAGAGGATTGATTCAAAACGTGAATACACCATCCGCGCCGGCTTATTCAGATGCCATGCCGCGAGCGCGACAAACGGCTGCACCGAAAGATCGAGCTTCGAGCCAAACCCTCCGCCCACCGCGGTTGGGATGATTCGAACCTTATCCGGTGCGATGTCCAGGATTTTTGCGATGTCGGCGCGATCCATGTAGGGCGATTGCGTGCACGCCTGAACTTCGATGCCGTCTCCGACGCGCCGCGCGAAGCCCGCTTCCGGTTCAATATAAGCGTGCTCGACGAAGCCGGTCTCGTATTCGTCTTCAACGACTACATCCGCCTCGGCCAACGCGCGCTCGACATCGCCTCGAACAACGCGTCCTCCTGTGAGCACGTTTCTGGGACGACTTGCATGTATCAGCTCGGCTCCAGGCTCTAGAGCGGCATCAATCGTGGTGATCGGTTCGAGTTCATCCCACGCCACCGGAAAGCTCGCGAGGTCCAGCCCTTCGACGGCCGCCTGCTCGCCCACGACAATAGCGACCGCCTCTCCGCGAAAGCGCGCCTCGTTTTCCGCGAACACAGTTTGGTCCGCGAAGCTCGGGATCACGCCATAACAGGCTTTCCCCGGCACATCTTTGGCCGTGAAGATTGCGTGAATCCCCGGATGGCTCGTAACGAACTCGTCCAGATCTCCAAACTGAAAACGGGCACGATGATGCGGGCAGCGAATCGCCCGCACGGCTAGCGCCGCTTCGGGGCACTCGTCGGCTCCATAGATTTCGGTGCCGTCCACCTTGCGCTGCCCATCGAGACGAACCAGCCGCGCTCCTACTGCACAGCCGGAGGTCGGAGAGACGGGTGCAACATTTTCAGCTCCGGCCTCAAGCACCGCAGTGATGATCTTCCTGTATCCCGTGCAGCGGCAAAGAACTCCGCCCAGCGCGTCCATGACCTCATTTTCAGCCGGATGCTCATGCTTCTCGAGCAATGCGGTGGCCGCGACCAGCATCCCGGGCGTACATGCGCCGCACTGCGCCGCTCCATGCTGCAAAAATGCTTTCTGCAGCCGATCGAACAAGGGCGGGCGCCCGGCCAAGCCCTCGACCGTCGTGATTTCGTGACCTTCCGCCTGAGCTACCGGCACCAGGCACGCGCACACCGGTTCGCCGTCGAGCAGCACGGTGCACGCCCCGCAGTCACCCGCATCGCAGCCGACCTTCGTACCGGTGAGGCCCAGGTCTTCCCGCAGCACACGCGTCAGCCGCTCGCCTGGTGATGCGACGACGGTGACCGGTTTCCCGTTCACGGTGAAGCTGAGCGAGAGCTGCACATCGCGCGGGATGGGCGGAGTTGCAAGCATCTCAGCGGGCCTCCACGCAGGCTTCGAGCGCTCGTTGAACCATAGTCAAGGCAGCCTCGCGGCGATAAGCTGCCGTTGCACGTACGTCGTCAATCGGAGAGAGAGGCGCCAGATGCTCCGCGGAAACAAGCTTGCTGAAACCCGGGACCGCCTTCGCGCCGCGCAGGCTGCGCTCAAGTTCGGTTAAGCGTTGCGCAACCACGGAACACGATCCGACGGCGATCCGCGCCTCTTCGAGGCGGCCAGTATGATCTGCCTTCACTACCGCGGCCACCATGACGATCGAGATCACCAGGTAGCGTCGCGATCCCAGCTTCAAGAACGACGACCGCGCCTGATCGAGGTCTCGCGGGACAAAGATGTTCGCCAGCACCTCATCCGGGCGGCGCAACGTCTTCCGATTTCCGATGATAAAGTTTGAAAGCGGAAGCTTGCGCCTCCCCTCTCTCGAAACCAGCTCAACTTCAGCGTTCAACGCGAGCAGGGGCGGAACTCCATCGGCGGCGGGTGAAGCATTGCATAGATTTCCCGCAACCGTGCCGCGATTTTGAATCTGGACCGCTCCCACCTCCCGGGCCGCAGCTTTCAGCGCGTCGAAACAACGGGGAAGAGGGGTTCGGAGGACGTCCGTCCACGTCGTGAGGCCACCGATCCGCACGTGATCCGATTCCATCGAAATTCCCCGAAGTTCGGCGACGCCGGAGACATCGACCACCGGAGACGAAA
>QIAH01000309.1 GCA_003225465.1 Acidobacteriota bacterium
TTCAATATATTATCTGTAGGCTATTACATTTTGGAGGCCCGGAGAGATGAGTTTGCGCTCGAAAACCTACTTGGAGCGACCTCTGGAATGCCTGCCAATCGCGTCCAGGACGCTTATACGCGCACTTTGAGGGTGAGCTGATGGTTTGGGTCGTCCGTACCCCTGGCAAATGGTCCTGAAGCTTCCCAGCGCAAAAATAAGCTTTAAGAAAATGAAATTCGATTTCAGAATAACGCCACGACCTCAGCGGCAAAAGCCGCACTCA
>QIAH01000264.1 GCA_003225465.1 Acidobacteriota bacterium
AAAAATCTTCCTGTGCATCGCGCCATGCTCGAGATCTCGGAACTGATCTACGAGACCTGCAAGACCTATCTGATCACGCAGGGAAAATTCATCCTTATTCTTTGGGCATTTATTGCGGTCATCATTGCCGTTTACTTCGGATGGCTGTCACCTGTTCCGGGCAAGTCCATTGGCGTCACCTTGCCCATCATCCTGATGTTCAGCCTGGTCGGCATCGCCGGCAGCTACGGCGTCGCCTGGTTCGGCATTCGCGTGAACACGTTCGCCAACTCACGCACCGCCTTTGCGGGGCTGAAAGGCAAGCCCTATCCGATTTACCAGATTCCGCTCGAGGCGGGCATGAGTATCGGCATGATGCTGATTTCGGTCGAGCTGCTGATCATGCTTTTCATCTTGCTGTTCGTCTCGGGCGACTACGCCGGGCCTTGCTTCATCGGCTTCGCCATTGGAGAGTCCCTCGGAGCGGCCGCGCTGCGTATCGCGGGCGGCATTTTCACCAAGATTGCCGACATTGGCTCCGATCTGATGAAAATCGTTTTCAAAATTAAAGAAGACGACGCCCGCAATCCGGGCGTGATTGCCGATTGTACCGGCGACAACGCCGGCGATTCGGTTGGTCCCTCCGCGGATGGTTTCGAGACCTATGGCGTGACCGGGGTTGCGCTCATCACGTTCATCCTCCTGGCCGTGAAGAGCCCGACCGTGCAGGTCCAGCTGCTGGTGTGGATTTTCGTCATGCGCATTATGATGCTGGTGGCCAGCGCGGCCGCTTACTTCATCAACAGCGCAATTGCCAAGGCACGTTACAGCAATGCGGATCGCATGAACTTCGAAGCTCCGCTCACGTCTCTGGTCTGGATCACTTCGGTGGTATCGATTGTCCTGACGTACCTGGTTTCCGCGCTGATCGTTCCAGACCTCGGCGGCGATACTTCTCTGTGGTGGAAGCTGGCCTCGATCATCTCGTGCGGAACTCTCGCGGGCGCCGTCATTCCGGAACTGGTGAAGGTGTTTACATCGACGGAATCACGCCATGTGCGCGAGATCGTTAAGTCGGCGCAGGAAGGCGGCGCGTCGCTCGGCATCCTGTCAGGTTTCGTAGCCGGAAACTTTTCCGCGTACTGGCTCGGACTGACCATGGTCACACTGATGTCGATCGCCTACTACATCAGCACCATGGGCCTGGCGCCGCTCATGGTGGCCTCCGCGGTGTTTGCTTTTGGACTTGTGGCTTTTGGCTTCCTCGGCATGGGTCCGGTCACGATTGCAGTGGATTCTTATGGGCCAGTCACCGACAATGCGCAATCTGTTTACGAATTGTCCTTGATCGAGCAGGTGCCCAATATTGCGCAGGACATCAAGAAGAATTACGGGTTCGATGTCAACTTCTCGCGCGCCAAGGACCTTTTGGAGGAAAATGATGGCGCGGGTAACACCTTCAAGGCGACAGCGAAACCGGTGCTGATTGGCACGGCGGTGGTCGGCGCCACCACGATGAGTTTCTCCATCATCATGGCGCTCACCGCGGGCCTGACCACGAATGTGAATAATCTTTCGCTGTTGCACGCGCCCTTCATGCTTGGCCTGATTACGGGCGGCGCAATGATCTATTGGTTCACGGGAGCGTCGACGCAAGCAGTCACTACCGGCGCTTATCGAGCAGTCGAGTTCATTAAGGCCAACATCCGGCTGGAAGGCGTGGAGAAAGCCTCGGTCTCCGACAGCAAGAAGGTGGTCGAAATCTGCACCCAATACGCGCAGAAAGGCATGTTCAACATCTTTGTCGCGGTGTTCTTCGGAACACTCGCCTTTGCCTTCGTCGAGCCCTACTTCTTTATCGGTTACCTGATCTCGATCGCGATCTTCGGCCTCTATCAGGCGATCTTTATGGCCAATGCAGGCGCAGGTTGGGACAATGCCAAGAAGATCGTAGAAGTCGAACTCAAGCAGAAGGGCACCGAGTTGCACGCCGCCACGGTCATCGGCGATACCGTCGGCGATCCTTTCAAAGACACTTCCTCCGTGGCTCTGAATCCGGTGATCAAGTTTACGACGCTGTTCGGACTGCTGGCGGTGGAGTTGGCCGTATCGCTGGCCCAGAAAGGCACGACCATCACGCACGCATTCGCATTGCTTTTCTTTCTCATCTCTGCATCGTTCGTATACCGTTCGTTCTACGGCATGCGGATCGGATCGGAAGCGCCAGCCGCCAAGGCCATTCACGCAGCGGCAGACTAGCAGCACCCATTTACGCAAAACGAAAGCCACTCGGGTCGCGAGTGGCTTTTTTTGTGGCTTAGATCAAACAACAAGATACGTGACACTGGTCTAGTTGGCCTTCATTTTCTCTTTTACGCTGTGGGCCAGCTTTTCGATCTCTTCCGCCTTCTTCACCACTTCGAGCGACAATACGTTTTCGTTGGTCTTGTCGACGTAGTCCTTGAGTTCGGTGGCCATCTTGAAGAGTCGGTCGGTATCGCGCTTGAGCGCAGCCTGGCGTTCCTGGCTCGCTTTCTTGGCCATGTCACGTTCGAGCTTCGACTTCCCCGGGTCTTCGTGCGACGGACTGTCGGGCTGCGGCATGGGAGGAAATCTGGGGTTCTGCGCGCCGGCGGGACCGAGTCCGATGGTGAGGACAACACCGATGATGAGGGCAACCACCGTTCGACTCGCCACGATCAACCCCCTGAATGAAGGAAGCAATTTACTGAACTTTTTATTATATGTGGAGAGCGGGCGCGTGCTCAAAGCAGCCCGACGCTGAGTCTTCGACAAACAAGGTCTAAGCGCGGTTAAAAGCAAGGCGGGAGATCCTATACTGCAGGCGGGCGAGGACGGCCGACTCTCTTTTCGAAAACAAAGGCGAGAACCGAAGTTCTCGCCTTCACCTCCGAACACTGATCTTCTGTCGCTACCGGGTTATAGTTGACTCATCTTGGCCAGGAATTCGCTGTTCGCGGTGGTCTTCGCCAAACGCTCGATCAGGAGTTCCATCGCTTCGACGGGGCTCAGAGGATTCAGCACCTTGCGCAGTACCCAGATACGAGTGAGGTCTTCCTTGGGAATCAGCAGCTCTTCCTTGCGCGTGCCGGAGCGCTGGATATCGATCGCCGGGAAGGTGCGTTTGTCCACCAGCTTGCGGTCCAAAATGATTTCCATGTTGCCGGTGCCCTTGAACTCTTCGAAGATCACATCGTCCATGCGGGATCCGGTATCGATGAGCGCGGTCGCGATGATGGTCAGCGATCCACCTTCCTCGATGTTGCGGGCCGATCCGAAGAAGCGCTTGGGGCGCTGCAAAGCGTTGGAATCAACGCCGCCTGACAATACCTTGCCGCTGGGCGGAACGATGGTGTTATAGGCGCGCGCCAGACGGGTAATGGAGTCGAGCAGGATGACGACATCGCGCTTATGCTCGACCAGTCGCTTGGCCTTCTCAATCACCATTTCTGCAACCTGCACGTGCCGGGCCGCGGGCTCGTCAAAGGTGGACGAAATCACCTCGCCCTTGACGGAGCGCTGCATGTCGGTGACTTCTTCCGGGCGCTCGTCAATGAGCAGAACGATCAGCACCACTTCCGGATGGTTGGTGGTGATCGAGTTGGCCACGTTCTGCAGCAGCATGGTCTTGCCGGCGCGTGGCGGCGAGACGATCAAGCCGCGCTGCCCTTTGCCAACCGGAGTCAGCAGGTCCATCACTCGGGCGCTGACATTCTCGCGCGCGGTTTCGAGTTTCAGACGCTCTTGCGGATATAAGGGCGTGAGGTTATCGAACAGGATCTTGTTACGGGCTTCATCGGGCGACTCAAAGTTGACCGCTTCGATCTTGACAAGCGCGAAATATTTTTCGCCTTCGTGGGGAGGACGAACCTGGCCGCTGATGGTGTCACCGGTCTTGAGATCGAACTTGCGGATCTGCGAGGGCGAGACATAGATGTCATCGGGCCCGGGAAGGTAGTTGTAATCGGGCGAGCGGAGAAAGCCATAGCCGTCAGGCAAAATTTCAAGCACGCCTTCGGCGAAGATGTGGCCTTCTTTTTCGCTCTGCGCCTGGAGGATCTTAAAGATCAGATCCTGCTTGCGCAGACCGCTGGCCCCGGGCAGATCCAGAGATCGGGCGATCTTGGTCAGCTCGGTAATATTCTTTTCTTTGAGTTCAGCGATGGTCATTAATCACCTACGGGAAATGTACAGGGGGGTGCGGCTGGAAGACTTGCTACTCGCGGGGCAGGAGGCGGGGCTGTTTTAAGCAGCCCGCCGTTGCGCCTCGGCGAAATTTTCCGGCTCTGATAGAACCGCTTGCCGCTCCGCGCCCGCGATCCGGTCCAATACCTGATTCATTGTTTCTTGAATGCGGGTGCTAGGCCGGTGAAATTTCCGTGTGGCCTTGGAGGCAAGCTGACAGAGCATATAACGATTCCGCAAAGTATGTAAAGCCTCAAAAACGCGATCAGAACGCATGATTTAAACTTCTCCTTTACTTTCTGGGACGACTCGCTGCACCCTTCGTTACGTGACGGACCGCCCCCAGAAAGACGTAAGTCACTGAAATGAGATGGGTTTACGCGGATCTCGCGGGTCACCCTTATAGATGCTCGACCTACCCTGAAAGTTGCTTTTTTCTGGGTTACCGGCCCGGGTTCGAAGCAGGGGCAAGTCCAAGTACGGATAGAAAACCGACTTCGTAATTCCTTTGGAACCGCATAATGTAACGGTAAATAGACGCAACGTCAAGCACTTCCTGAGTCCCGGGTGAACGCAGAGGTTCCGGCACGAGGGGCCTCTGAACACCGGCAAAGCGTCTAAAAAACCGCCTAAGGAACGCGGTAAACCTCAGCCGCTTTGATACCTTGGCTTGATGAGTGTTGGCCCTGGTGAGAAAGAAATGAAGGAATCGACTTTCGAGAGCGGCGCCATGCCCGGGTCTCCGGAAGAGAACCCGCCAGGAGCCGAAGGCACCAAGCACCTGGACGAATGGCTGTCGATGCTGGTGGCACAGGGTGGCAGCGACCTTCTGCTCATCTCGGGCGCGCCCGCCTGCATTCGTCTTGAGGGGAAAGTTCAGCCGATTGGATCGGGCGAATTAACCGGCCCCCAGATCGAAGCCGCTGTCCTGCCCGCACTGATTCCACGCGCTCTGCGACAGTATCGGGAGGAGCAGATCTCGGATTCCTCTTACCGGGTGTCTGGGGTGGGGCGCTTTCGTATCAACCTGCACCGTGAACGGGGTAAGGCAGCCGCGGCAGTGCGAGCTCTCCCCGGGCGCGTCCCCTTACTCGAGGAATTGCATCTTCCAGCTGCGGTGGAGGTCTTGTCAAAGTTGCCGAGAGGTCTGGTACTCATCGGCGGGCCTGCGGGCGCTGGAAAATCGACTACGGTCGCCTCCTTGGTCAATGAGATCAACCGGCGCGAGGCGCGCCACATTATAACCATCGAGGACCCCCTCGAGTACGAGCACACCCACTTGCGCAGTGTCGTCGAACAGGTGGAAATCGGCGTGGACGCTCCGGACTTCCCCACGGCGCTACGAGCGGCTTTGCGGCAGGCGCCGGACATCATCGTGGTGGGAGAGATGCGCGATCCGGAGACCATGCGGATCGCGGTTGCCGCCGCGGAAACTGGCCATCTCGTGCTCTCGACCCTGCACACCACGGATGTCGCCTCGACCATTGCCAGAATTTCGGACTCCTTTCCTCCTGAGCGGCAACCAACGATTCGACAAGAACTGGCGATGGCGCTGTCTGCGGTTTTGACGCAGGTTCTTCTCCCCAGCAAGCACGGCGGTCGCGTGCCCGTCGCGGAACTGCTGATGATCGGGTACGGGGCGCGCCAGCACATTCGAAGAAACGCTCTACAGCACTTGCATCAGGAAATCACGATGACCAAGAACAAGGGTTCGGTCTCGCAGGAAGAGTCATTGCAGCAACTGGTGCAGCAAGGGGCAATCGATCGCGAAGACGCGTTGCTGTACGCGGCGCATCCGGATGATTTCTTAAGCCTGGCAAGGGCGGAGGGCCGCAGGCAAATAGGATAAAGCTGGAACGGCACCTCAAGCGTAAAGCTTGTCATTCCGATAGGATAAGCTGGACGGCGCCTCAAGAGTAAAGCTTGTCATTCCAAACGAAGAGAGGAATCTCGATCGAGTGAGGACTCTCAGCTGGACGAACGTGGGCTGGCTGCTCGTTGCTCCACCAAGATTCCTCGCTGCCCGGAAGNTTCCTCGCTGCCCGGAAGACAAAATTCATTACCGGCGGTCTTTGCGCTTAGGCGAGTGGTGCACCTCGCCTTCAGAACTCGAAGTATCCCGCACGGGCAGGACGATCGCTGCCCTCGGTGCCGGTCGCAGGCAGCAAACCCACAACTCCGCGCAGAGTCTCCCAAGCCGCCTGGTTCAGAGCGGGATCCGATCCCACCAGGTCACGGATCATCTGCCACGCCGCGATATTGAGAGCGCCTTCCGGCGGAGGCCCCATGGCAAGCGAGACGCAACATTGCGGACAGAAGCAAATGCGCTGCGATGCTGATTTCTGGCGGGGCCGGATTCCGACCGTCTGCGCAAACATGTAGACCGCCACTGATTTATGGCCCGCTTCAAGCTCCTGGTTGCAGCGAAGACAGTAGAGGTTTTCCAAAGTCCCTTCCCTGGCAAATCTTCTGGACCTGCAAATAATGTTGGCAGCAGGTCAGCAAGCGCAAGTACGCAGGAAGATTCCAGCAATTTTTGGAGGGACGGGCCTCTCGCCCGTCCAGGCGGGCGCGGACGCTCGCCTCTCCACGAACCAACCCTGAACCAAGCTGTGCTCTAGCCAGATGCGAGCGCCATCAGTCACTCTGACGGCATGCACGCTGGAAATTTGCGGTTCCTCATCAGATCGGCCATGCCTCCAAAGCGAGACGCGCGGATGAATTTCATTTCTTTAAAGCAGCTACGCAGGCTGCGAGGATCGGAACAAGTCGCGGCCGTTTGCTACCAGATCAGCAAACGCGGACTCGAATTCCTCCTGGTGCGAACCCGCAATGGACGATGGACATTTCCAAAAGGCAGCGTGGAATCGGGCCTGACGCACGCGCAGGCGGCAGCGCTGGAGGCGTTTGAAGAAGCCGGCGTCCACGGCCGCATCGAGGAAGCTGCCTTTGCCCGCTACATCCGGATCAAGCCTGGGCGGGATCGCCATGCTCCCCAGATCGAAATTGTGATGAACGCTCATCTATGCGAGGTCTCGCGTTTGGCGGCCCCGCAAGAAGCGGATCGGAATCCCACCTGGTTTTCGGCGGAGAAGGCGAAACGGAAACTGCGCGAGGATCGGGCAGCTGACTACGGAGATGATCTTGCGCGAATTGTGGATCGGGCCGTGGCGCGCATCCAGCGATTCTATCGCGACACCCACCGAGCGCCAGCGGTCGTGCGCAGGGCGGAGATCATCGAGATCGACAATCCCCCGCTGATTCCCGTGGGCATGAAACTGTTGGGCAAGAAAGCCCGGCGAAGTCGACTCTGAATCTTGCGAAGGGCCGAAGCTTCAAGCAAAATCAAACGCAACCACGAAGGACACCAAGGATTCACAAAGGCATCACAAAGGCTCAATGAGAGCCTTCGTGCGGCCTTGCTGCCCTTCGTGGTTCAAGCTTTTGCCGTTCTCCGTGTCTCTGTGTCTCTGTGGTGAAAAGTGACCCTAAACCCAGTATGTCCGATCCAGTGTCCGGTACTGGATTGCCTCGGCGATGTGCTTGGGTTGAATCGCGGGTACCCCTTCGAGATCAGCGACGGTGCGGGCGACCTTCAGGATGCGGTCATGGGCCCGGGCGCTGAGACCCTGCTGCGTCATGGCGCGCTCCAGCAAGCGCTCGCAATCCGGGCTGAGCTCGCAAAAGGTACGGACCTGGCTGGAAGACATCTGGGCGTTGCAGTAGATCTTTTGCCGGCTGCTGGCAAGGCGTTCCAGTTGAACTTGGCGCGCGCGAATCACTCGTTGGCGGATTTCCGTCGATCCCTCCGGAACGCTGGCGGAGCGCATTTCCTTGTAGTTCACCGCCGGAACATCGATATGAATGTCGATGCGGTCCATGAGCGGACCGGAAATCTTTGAAATGTAGCGCTGGATCATAGGCTGCGTGCAACGGCATTCGCGGGTGCGATCGTTGTGGAAGCCGCAGGGGCAGGGGTTCATAGCGGTCGCCAGCATAAACCGCGCGGGGAAGGTCAGCGACATGGACGCGCGCGCGATGCACACGGTCCCGTCCTCCAGGGGCTGGCGCATGACTTCGAGCACATTGCGCGGGAATTCGGGAAGCTCATCGAGAAACAGCACCCCATTGTGTGCGAGAGAGACTTCCCCAGGTCGGGGAATGGCGCCCCCACCGATGAGGCCAGCATCCGAGATGGTGTGATGCGGGGAC
>QIAH01000310.1 GCA_003225465.1 Acidobacteriota bacterium
GCGTGTACATCTTTACAGATTCGAACTTCATGAAAGAGGCGGCGAATTCGCTGTTGAAAGTGCTCGAGGAGCCGCCGGAGTTCACGACTATTTTTCTGCTGACCGAGAACGTCGGGGAGTTGCTGCCCACGATTCGCTCGCGGGCGATGACGTTCACTCTGGGCGCCCTGCCGTCGGAAGACATTGAGCAGGATCTGGCCGAGCAACATCCGGAGTGGACGGCAAAGCAACGTGCGCTGGTGGCGCGGCTGTCAGAAGGAGCGGTGGGCCGGGCTCGTGCATTCGATTTGGCGAAGTACACCGCGTCCCGCGCGCATGGGCTAACGATTTTGACCTCGGTGTTGCGGACAGGTGACCACAGCGAACTGTTCAAAGTCACCGAGACCTATCGTCCTGGCGCAGAGGGACGGGAGAAAACGGACCAACTTCTGCGCACCCTGTATTGCCTGCTGCAGGACATGATGCTGCTCAGTTCCGGGGCGCCCGAACTGCTGCGCAACACGGATATTCCGGGGGAATTGCAGAAGCTCGTATCCGCAATCGATTTCGAGTGGATCAGCAATGCGGCGAATGGCCTTGCGGAGGTGGAGCGCGGCATGCGACGGAACCTTCTGCGGTCGCTGTCGCTGGACGCGCTCGCGGTAGGGATGGAGAAAAGCTAGGTTTTAGCTGGTAGCTGCTGGCTTTTAGCTTGGGGATAGGACTTTGTCGTTCCTGAGCTAATCGCGTCTTTTCGGCCGCAGTCACGGAACTTCACCGTCGAGCGAGTGTGGTGTCCCGTAAATATGCGAACAAAATCGGGCGCCAAATCTAGCGCGAAGCTTCGCCCTCAGCGGCTAAAGCCGGCTTCTCATGCGCTCTACGCAGCGCGGCTGAAGCCGCGCCCTTTCAAAGCGCGATTCATTTATCAATGCGCGATTTACTCAGGCATGAACTAGCGGGACGACACAGCGATTCGAATGGCAAGTGCCCAAAGCAAGCCCCGCCAAAGTCATTGGCCCTGCATCACTTAAGGATTGTCTAGCGCAGCATTCCTGTGCTACGGTAACTGCAAAGTTCACACTCCATTCCCACATGCACAGCAGCGAGGTGTTGTGGCCGGCGCCCCGGATGCGGGTGAACAGGTGGTGTGCCATGAAGGAAGCAATCGATTCCATGCCAACGGAACGAGTAGTGGAACAGGAAGGATTCGCGAATCGCAAGCTGATCCGGCCTTCCCTTAACCGCAACGATCACAATTCCAACCACAATCAGGCCCCCATGGAACGACGCGAACGCTCTGGCAGCGGCAGCAAGAAGCTTCCACCCCCCGAAACTACCAACGCCGAGAACTTCTATTACCAGAAGCAGATGCAGGGCAAGACGCCGATGGTCATCGTGTTGCGCGACGGTGAGGAGATCCACGGTGTCATCGAGTGGTATGACAAGCACTGCCTGAAGGTAAACCGGACTTCCCTGCCGAATATTGTGGTCTACAAGCCTGCCATTAAGTACATGTTCAAGGAAGGCGAGAACTCGCGCTAAGTGTTGACGCTGCGTGGGGTTTGCGTCGGCAGCTGTTCTCTCGCCCGCTAGGGTGGATTAGCGCTTTGGCGTAGGCCATCTGTGTTCTAACAGTCTTGCTACCTTCGATACCTTCCCAGGCGGTTACCAGGTGTTCCACTCTGGGCTGGGAGCGTCTCATAGTGGTATACTCCGGCTCAACAACCCTCTTATATAGCCATATTCGTCGCATCTGGCCGAGATGCATGTGTCTGTCCGCCCATAGAGAAGGGGCTGGGATATGAGCACCGTCGCCGTCAGAAATCCGCAAAATCTGCACCATCCACGTCCGCCGGCTGGCCCCCGAGTAGCGCCACGACGGCGCCTGGCTGTGCCCGTGAACGTGACGGTACTGCGGTCAGGTGTACCGGATGCGGTTCCGGGACGAACGATCGAGGTGGGCCAAGGCGGAGTGGGCGCTGTTCTGGCGGCGGAGTTGTTTCCGGGAGAGTTAGTGGGCGTTGAATTCCGTTTGCCGGAATCGGGCTTTGTGCTTGCCAAGGCGCGGGTCTGCTATCAGGATAGGCTGCGCTGTGGGCTGCAGTTTCTGGCGATTCCCGCGGACCAGCGCGAAATGCTGGGAGCCTGGGCTCTGGAGAGACCGGAACGCAATTCGCAAGTTGTAGCGGCGGCTAGGAGCGAGTCCGCTGCTCGGGTGCAGAGGACTGAGACTCCGTTGCCCAAGTGGCTTTCAGATACGCCATCGGTCAAGACGCCGCCCAGCAAGGCTTCTTCATCGAAGGCCAATATCTCCGCGCGCTATTTGCGAAGGAAGATCGTGATGGTGCTGGCGGCCTCAATCATTGTGGTGGGCGCCGTAGGTTGGTGGCGGTGGGAGCAGGGCTGGCAGGAATTGGAGTCGCGTCTGCCCGGACGGAGCGTCGAGGTAACTCGACCGACGGTGGCCGTGCCGCAGGAGGTCATGCTTCGGCTGCTGGTGCACAAGGTGGAACCGCGCGGTGGGATGAAGGCGACGGGGGTGGCCGTGCTTGCGGCCGTAATCGGTCGCGACGGGTCGGTGATAAGCCTCCGTCCAGTGAGTGGCTCGGACGTTCTGACGCGGGCTGCGATGGATGCACTGCAGTGGTGGAAGTTCGAACCGTATCGCCAGAATGGGCAGGCCGTGGATGTAGAGACAACGCTCGCAATCGAGTTCCGGTAGACGGCTTCGCTTTCCCTTCAAAACTTCTCAGATAGCTCGACCTGCCTCGAATCGCAGAAAAATTCATGCATGGTTGTCGGCTTGGGAGCCGGGTGTGCTCCATGCCCCGCCGGGCTGGCGCCCGGCTGCCCAGACGAGGGCGTCTGGGCCTACGTGGGCATCGTGAGCCCAGCAGACCGCGAGTCTATTTGGGTGCGACGCTGCTTTTGCGCATGCCGTCGAGCATAATCAAGCTGCTCACCCCGAAACATCCCACCGCTCCTAAGGCAGCGACCTGATAAAGGTTCGTGCCGAGCCTTAACCAGTCGGCGAACAGCGCACAAAGCGCGCAGAGAATTCCAATCAGATTCAGCCATTGAGGAATCCGCACGGGACGCAGGGAATTCTGGCGAAGACGCAGCTGCAGCAAGACAGCGGCCAGTCCGATGGCTGCCAGCACTACGGCGGCCAGAGGACTATGAAAGGCATTGCTGCCCGCATAAATCACCACCAGCGCGATGGCAAAGATCAGCAAACCGGCGGCGATAACGCTCCACCGGCGGGAGGAATTGGATGGAATCATGAGGATTCTGGGCCGCGAGCAGGCCAGCCCTATTGTAGACATTGCTTCGCGGACTTGCGAGCAAGAACAATGTCGGGCACGCGAATCAGGCATTGCCTGACAACCACTCGGCAGCGCGATGGTCGCCGTGGTTGACGGCGTATAGCACCAGTTCGACGCGGGTGGAGATGCCCAGCTTATCGAAGATTCGGAAAAGGTACTTCTTCACGGTGTGTTCGCTGAGACCGAGTTCCTGAGCAATCTCGCGGTTGGAAAGGCCTTCGGCCACGAGCGCAACGACCTGTTCCTCGCGCGGTGTGACCAGGGTGTTTCCGTTCGCGTTGACCACGCGCAGCGATGGTACCTGCGTGACGAGGTCAATGAGGTAATCGATCTGCTGCGCGGTCGCCCAGATTTGTCCGAGGTGCACCACCTGAATGCACTTGCAAAGAGCGCGAAAGGGCGAAACCGCAAAACAGAACAGGCCGCGAGCGCCAGAACGAAAGGCGTTGACGACCAGTTCGCGATGGAAAGATTCCAGGAGAAGAATCTTTGCCACTTTCGGAAATGAAATGTGCAGCCGGCGGAGCAAAGCCATGTCTTGCCAGGTGCCGCCCTGCCCGTTGGCATCGAGGAGCACCACATCGATGGCCGCATCTCCCATCACTTTCAGGATGAGGTCAGGATCCAGAGGACAAGAGATCACCTTGAACTCGGGACGACGGCGCAAGGCGCTGGTAAGAAGTTGCAGTTGCATTTGGCTGGAATCGGCCACGAGAACATTGATTGGAGCATGCATCGAGTGCCTCACCGTCAGGGCGCGTTGAAGGTGCAGGTTTTGCACAGTGAGGCGATTGTAGGGAGCCGCGAGAAACAAGTCATGGTCATTAGTCACCGGTTTTCGTGACGATCCCCACATCGAACCAGAGAACCACCAGTGTGCAAAATTCGGTCTGTGGGCCAGCCTTCGCGCGATTCAGACAGAGGGACCTGGGGCGACAAGTCATTGGGTCGAAGGATTTTGAATTCTTCGCCGATTTTTCCGTGGAGGGACCTTCCCTTCACAAAACAGGAACGCAAGTACACGATCGTGGACCATACACAAGTGGGATTGCGGAAAGACGGGACGCGGGTAGGAAGGCCGGGCCTGGTTGGAAGAGGTTGCATTTCAAACTATTCGTAGTGTGCGACGTGGCACGATGGGCTCAGTCGAGCGATGCAGATTGAATCGCACCCACGCGAGTAGACAACACGAGTTATGTCTTGTCGTATTTTTTGGTTCCGCGTAAGTTGCAAGCGTACGGCAGAGAAAACAGCGTGCAATCACAATGAAGCTTTCGTCCTTATTTATGCTCGCGGTTTTCGCTGCGCCCCTAAAACCGTCAGTAACCCAGATCGCGAATGCCCAGGAACCAGGGCCGAACCGGGGGGTTCAAGAGGAACCTGTATCTCCGGATAAAAAAAGAACGGAGAGCGTTGGGCCAGCGATCTCTCAACCCGATAGAGCGGACGGCACGGGAAACCCAGTGCTCGGAAGGGATCGCCGTCCGCTTTACCGGTTAACCAAGAGCGACGTACTGGAAGTGAGCCTTACGTTTGCCCCGGAGTTTAACCAGACCGTCACCATACAACCGGATGGTTACATCACACTCAAGGATGCCGGACATCTGTATGTGGAAGGGATGACCGCGCAAGAACTGGAGCTGGCGATTCGGGCGGCCTATTCGAAGCAACTACACGATCCCGTAGTGACCGTCCTCCTGAAGGATTTCGAGCATCCCTACTTCATTGCCAGCGGAGAAGTCGGGCGACCCGGGAAATACGAACTCCACGGGCCTATCACGGTGACAGCAGCCGTGGCCATGGCCGGCGGATTCACTCAACAATCAAAACATTCGCAGGTGGTTCTGTTTCGCAGAGCCACGGCGAGCGTCGTCGAAGCGCGTGTGCTGAACGTGAAAGAAATGCTCAAGCATCGCGACTTAAACGAAGATCCATCCCTGCAGCCCGGGGACTATGTATTCGTTCCCCGGAGTCTGGTTTCCAATATTATGCGCTTCATGCCCGTGACGAGCATGGGGATGTATACAAACTCCGCTACCTTCTAAAGCGGCCCGTAGAGGAAACGGGTTCGTTACCGGCGCCGAATCGATATGCCGGACGAGACAACAAGCCGCACGGAACGCCAGGATCCGCCCTCCCCCACATTACGCGATGTTCTGGCAGTGATGTTCCGACAGCGGCGAGTCGCGTCCGGCACTTTTTTTTCTGTACTCGCGATCGCGGTGGTCTACGCGCTGGCGTCGACCTCGTATCAAGCACACATGAAGGTGTTATTGAGGCACGGCCGCGTGGATCCGGTAGTAACTCCCGAGCAGCAATCCCTGGTGGACCTGCATCGCTCGGAGATTAGCGAGGAGGAATTGAATTCCGAGGTTGAACTGCTTCGAGATGAGGGCTTGCTGCGAAAGGTTGTGGAGCAGACAGGGCTAGCCTCCCCGGAAGGAGGCCTCCATTTTGGGCGCAACAATGCTGATGTGCGGGTTGCACGGGCTGTGCGCAGGCTTGCGAAGGGCCTCCAGGTAGAGCCGATCCACAAGACGAACCTTATTCTGGTGAGCTACGAGAGCGCAGACCCGGCATTATCTGCGCGCGTGTTGAACAGCGTGGCCAAACTGTATATCGAGAAACATAAGGAGGTTCGAAGGTCGTCCGAGGAGTTTCCGTTTTTTGAACAACAGGCCGACCGGTCGCGCCGACGGCTGGATAGGGCGGAGATGCAACTGCTCACTTTCTCGCGAGAAGGAGGAGTGGTTTCGGGCGCACTGGAGCGAGACCTTGCTCTGCAAAGAACAGGGGAGTTGGAGAACAGCTATCAGCAGACTCTGGTCGCCATTCAGGAAACGAGTCGCAGAGTACAGCAGTTGCGAGCGCGGGTGGACTCGCTGCCAGCGCGGAGTACGTCGGCGATCCGGACCTCTGACAATCCCCAGTTGCGAGCGATTCTGCAAGGACATTTGCTCGAGCTTGAACTTAAGCGCACCGAGTTGCTCACGAAGTACGAGCCTTCGTACCGGCTGGTGCAGGAAGTGGAGCAGCAAATCGAACAGGCGAAGGCAGCCATTGCGGCAGAGCGCTTGGAGCCAGTCCGTGAAGAGACTACGGAAAAAGACCCTAACTACGAATGGGCCAAGGGAGAGCTTGGCAAGGCGGAGGTGGAGCTGAGCGTGCTCAATGCACGGGAGCGGGGGATGAGCTCTGAGTTGGCGAGGTCGCGCGCAGAGGCAAAAAGGTTGGGGGAAGCATCGATTCAGCAGCAGGATCTGCTGCGGAGCATGAAGACGGCGGAGGATAGTTATCTGCTGTACTCGAAAAAGAGCGAGGAGGCAAGAATCGGGGACGCTCTGGATGAACGAGGCATCGTGAACGTCACGCTCGCGGAGGCGCCGGTGGTGCCCGTATTACCGAAGCATTCAGGATGGATGGTGGTATTCCTGGGGCTGCTGGCCGCCGGGGCAAGCAGCACGCTTCTAGCATTTACGGTCGACTACCTGAATCCTGGCTTCCGTTCCCCGGAGGAAATTGTTGCCTGCATGCATGCACCCATATTGGCGTCATTGCCGAAGGAAGCCGCATGAAGATGATCCGGACGGCGAGGCAGCGAAGATGACACCGACATTAAGCATCGTGCGGGGCGGCGCGGCGGAGGATGTCGCACGCGAGTCAGAGCAGCCGCGCAATGCAGCGGCCGAGGCGCCAGAAAAAGCGTGGGATGCACAGCAGTTTGCGCAAGAACAGATTCGGGGGCTCGTGCGAAGGGTCTTCCTGCAAGGGTGGCCGCGGCCGGCGCGCCAAGTGGTATTTAGCTCCGCAGGGTCTCAGGTGGAGGTGGCTTCGGTTTGTCGAAAAGCGGGTGAGGTGTTGGCTGCGGAGCGCGCCGGCCGGGTCGCACTGGTAGAGGCCAACGTTCGAACGAAAGCCCTGGAACTGAGCTTTGGGAGGACCAGCAACGACGGCGAAGATAGCACGGAAACAGCTGGGGCGCTGCGGAAGTCCTCCCGCCAAGTTGGGCGAAATTTGTGGCTGGTATCGGCGGCAGCCTTTCTGGGATGCGGTGAGAACGGAAACAACTCGGCATGGCTGCTGAGCCGACTCGGAGAATTAAGGCGGGAATTCGACTTTGCGTTAATCCATGCTTCCCCAGCTGGGGAAGCGGATGGAAGCGCGGTTTTTCTTGGCCATCTCGCCGACGGACTGGTACTCGCAGTCGATGCACATCGGACGCGGCGGCGGAACGCAATGAGAATCCGAGAGCAGCTTTCGGCTGCGCATGTGAGATTGCTGGGAACGGTTTTGCGCGACCGAGTGTTTCCGATTCCGGAGAAGTTGTACCGAAGACTGTAGGTCGCGGACGGTATGGAGCAGTACGACACGCCGGCAACTGCGTGGCGCGGTGACAGGTTGCAAGAACCAGGTGGAAATCTCGTTGGGACCCAATTGGCGGAGCCATGTCCGGCAGCCTGAACCGCCGACTGGCCTCGGAAGCCGTTCAAGATGGGGAGTTTTGCTGGTACGCACTGGAAACGCGGCATCGTTGCGAAAAAAAAGTGGTGCAACAACTAACCAGGCTTGGGGTCGAGACCTTTTTACCGGAGCTGATCGAAATCCATCGCTGGAGCGATCGCAAGAAAACCGTAACGATTCCGCTTTTTGCTGGATATGCATTCGTAAAGCTGGACCGATCGCGGGCGAGCCGGTTACGGGTACTGCAAACGCCAGGAGTGATCGGATTCGTAAGCTCCCAAGGCAAAGCCGCCCCTGTGCCGGCAGAACAGGTGGAGCATCTGCGAAAACTGCTCCGAGAAAATGTGCCCTGTTCCCTCCACGCCTTCTTGCGAGCGGGCCAGCGGGTGCGCGTGCGCGGCGGGTGCCTGGATGGAGTGGAAGGCATCTACGTGGACGCTGACAGCAAGAAGCTCATCGTTTCGATTGACTGCCTGCAGCGATCCGTCGCGGTGCGAGTCGAAGGATACGAACTGGAACTAGTCTGACGTGTCGCTCTCCGCCATAACTCAGCCCACATCATTTGACCGGGGAAGGTATGCGGCGAGGTTGATTCCCGGGCAGGGGACGAGTCGTGGAACGGGCGCAAAGCGTCCACACCCGATACGGGTCGAGGATAGCTCCTGGATCGGAGCGCACGCGGCGGCGCACAAAACGAAGCGAGGCGTTCTGGCATCGCTGGTGGGGTTGCTCCTCCCCGCTCCCTTCGCAGGCGATAATCCTGAGAAAGACTGGGCCCTTCTGCTCAATGATTATGCGCTCATTGTTGGCAGTTGGATTTTCATTGCGGCCATTGCGGCGGCAAGCAATGGAAGTGTTAGCGGAAAGATTCTTCTGCTGAGTACGACGAGCGAGGGTTTGCTGTTCGCGGTGATCGCGACGCTGCTGGGGTATTCCGAAGGACTCTATGAGCAGGCTGGCCGTCTTAATTCCGCGATCCTGGCAAAGTCCCTGATCTGGGCGATTGTTTTGTTAGCTGGCATCGGCTCGTTCGGGTTCTGGGCGCTCTCACTCAGTCGCGCCGTAGAATCTGCAAGTCTGAGTTTTGTGAGCCTGTTGCTTTGGCGGCGCTGGCGCCAGCATGTATGCACGAAGCGATTGCGGCGGGGGCTGGCGCGAAACGTACTGATTCTTGGTGCCGGAGCGAGAGGGCGAGGGGTGGCGAGCTACCTCGAACATCATCCGGAACTGGGCCGCGTGGTGCGCGGGTTTCTGGATGATGAACGTGGTCCGGCATTTGGCGTGTTAGGCCCCCCGGAGAAGCTCGCGGCAATCGCGCGGGCGGAGTTTATCGATGAAATCATTCTGGCGGAGCCGCATCGACATGACCTGGCAGAGCTAGCGATAAGAGAAGGGCGGTGGAACCACCTCGACGTAAAAGTCGTGCCCGACTTGTACGGGTGTGAGCTCAATAAGACATGGATCGAGAACCTGGGCGCGATTTCATTGTTCAATCTACACCAAGAGAGAGTGCCGGCTGCGCGATTGATTCTGAAACGAGCATTGGACATCCTCTGCTCCTCCTGCCTGCTTGTGCTGACCGCTCCATTACTGCTGATTATCGCGGGCCTGATTAAATTCGACGACTCACCTGGAACGGTGATCTACAGCGCGCTGCGGGTAGGTAGAAAAGGCAGACGATTCCGCTGCTACAAATTTCGGACGATGGTGGCGAATGCAAACGAGGTTAAAGAGGCGCTGCGCGCACGAAATCAGCGTGAAGGTCCCACATTCAAGATCGCGGAAGATCCCCGCATCACGCGGATGGGCCAGTGGTTGCGAAGATACAGCCTGGATGAACTCCCACAGCTATGGAACGTGTGGAAAGGGGATATGAGCATGGTGGGACCGAGGCCACATCCGCTCGACGACTATGCACGCTATCGACTGGAACATTTACGACGGCTGGATGTGACTCCTGGAATCACGGGTCTATGGCAGGTATCCGCGCGCCAGAGCACATCGTTTCAGACCAACATGGCACTGGATCTGGAATACATCGAGAGATGGAGTTTGTGGATGGATGTGCGGATTCTTCTTAAGACCGTGGCGGTCGTGTTTCAAGGGACGGGCGCGTGAGAGCGGAAGCTCTTTCGGTTATCGAGTTTGCGAATCCAGGAGCCGTTGAATCGCACTCGCGCGGTCGAAACATTGGTTCGAAGGCCATCGTCGTTCTGTTTGCGCCACTGCAGGCGGGGATGGCGATGCCCGTGGCGTTGTACCTTGCGACGCTAACGATCATGTTGTTTCGGCCACCTGAAGTTGAGTTTTATTCGGTGGATCGGATCGCATTGCTCGTGTTGGTGTTCGTGGTGGTTCTACGAGCACTAGCTCTGCGGCAGCCCTTACGGGTTACGGGCTGGCTGCTGTTTCCGATGACCGCACTGACGGTTCTAGCGAGTGTGAGTACACTCTCCTACTCCTACCAGACCAGCGCCTGGAGCGTGATGGCGGCGAAGTTTGTTGTGCCTCTTGCGATGTTCTGGATGGCGACGATGACTTTTCGCACTGAGAGCTCATTGCGCTGGTTGGAGAGATTCTGCCTGGCGATATTGGTCTACCTGAGCTTCACCGCGATCATGTCAGTGGCCGGAATACGGCAGCTCGTATTCCCACCGTACATCCTTGACGAGAGTCTTGGCATACACGCGGATCGCGCGCGGGGGCCGTTCCTGCAGGCAGTCGCGAACGGGGTGACCCTCAACATGCTGGGGCTCTTAGCGATTGAAGGTTATTGTCGCCGACAGCTGCGAGGGATTTGGTCGTTGGCACTGCTGCCGCTATCGGTCGCGATCGTCGCAACCAAGACGCGCGCAGTCTGGTTGTCATTTGCAGTGTCGGTGATGTGGTTGCTCCTGCGGAAGAGGAACGTGCGACTTCGATCGGCGTGGGGGTTGTTGGCGGTTGCGGGAATCATTGGGGCAATTTTTGTTTCCAACGTGGGAGAGACCTTTGGCAGCTTCGAAGATCGGCTGCGAGACGGGGATTCTATCGAATTTCGCATGGCTGCCTACCGGGCCGGGTGGGAGATGTTCTCTGCGCGACCTATCACAGGCTGGGGGACCACCGAACTCCAGGCCGGATTAGCGGACCGAATCCGCGGCTTTCGGGGGGAGTCGTTCGCCGTCCACAACACGTACCTCGAAATTCTGCTGGAGCACGGAATTTTCGGGATCGGGCTGTACGGGTGGTTGGTCGTCGAACTGTTCCGGCTTCGCAAGAAACGACCTGGGGATCTGAACGGTGTGGCCTCATTGCGTAGCGTGTGGCCTTTGCTGTTATGCGTTTACCTGGTGAATGCGATCTTCGTCGTCATGAATTATCCGTTCGTGAATGGACTCCTTTTTACTTTCGCGGGGATTCTTGCGGCGAAGGCTGACCCGGTGCAGTGGAAAGGCGCAGGAGCTCACCCTTCGGTCTGATTGCGTGCCCAAAGCTCACCTTACAACTTACAGCGCCGGCCTCGAAGACAGGACTTTATAGAAGTTGGCCACTATCGCATACATCACAAATCAGTTTCCGTCGACGGTGGAGTGGTACGTGGTGGAAGAGATTCGGGAATTGCGCAGACGTGGTGTGCGGGTAATTCCGTGCAGTTCTCGCAAGGTGGATGCGGCCACACTGCCAGCAGACTTACGAGAGCTTGCGCTCGAGACGCTCTATCTGGAGCCGCTGAAGTGGCGCTCTCTGCTCCGCGCTCTACTTGATTGCCTGCTGCAATTCCGTTCGATCGCTGAATGGACCGTTGCCGGTCTGTTCGAGAGCAGCGAACCGGCGACGCGACGGGCGCGAACGTTACTGCACACATGGCTTGGAGTCTATTACGGACTGTTGTTGCGCGACCGCGGCGTGGAGCAGATCCATGTTCATCATGGTTACTTCTCGTCATGGATCGCGATGGTTGCGGCACGAATGCTTGGGATTCCGTTCAGCATGACGCTGCACGGGTCAGACCTGCTGATGCATGCCGCGCACATGAACACAAAATTGCGGGAGTGCGAGTTCTGCATCACGGTTTCGGAATTCAACCGGGAGCACATTTATGCGCACTACCCGACAGTAGACCGCAACAAGGTGTTGGTACAGCGACTGGGGGTCGAGATACCTGCGAATTCTTCGAAGAAAAGGGTCCATGCGCTGGGAGCAAATAGAGTTCCCATGCTGCTGGCGGTGGGGCGCCTGCATCCGGTGAAGAACCATGTATTTCTTCTGCGGGCGTGTTTCCTGCTGCGGGAGTGCGGCGTTCGATTCCGCTGCTTGATCGTCGGAGATGGACCGGAACGGGCAAAGCTCGAATTTCTGATTCAAGAACTGAAAATCGCGGACCTGGTGACCATGGTGGGCCACGTTCCACACGATGACATCGCCGAATATTACGAGGCCGCCGATCTAGTGCTGCTGACCAGCCACAGTGAGGGAATTCCGCTCGTGCTGATGGAAGCGATGGCGCACGGCAAGATCGTGCTGGCACCCTCGATTACCGGCATTCCTGAGTTGGTTGAGGCGGGAAAGACAGGCTTTCTGTATGCGGCCGGGGACCTGGAGCAATTCGTCTGGCAGGTGGAACAAATCTGCAAATCTTTGTCAGCCTTGGGATCAATCGGGCGGGCCGCTCGGGAGCACATACTCCAGAACTTTGATCAGTATAAGAACCTGGCGAAGTTTGCGGATGTTTTTATGCAAAGGATAGCGCACAGCGATCGGAGTCATGCCGATGAGAATTTTGTATTGCAACAAATATAACTTTCCTTTCAGCGGAACCGAGGTTTACCTGTTCGACCTGATGCAGATGATGGAAACGCACGGACATCAGGTGGCATTGTTTTCGATGGCGGATGAGCGTGGAGCGCCGACTCCGTACGACGGGTATTTCGTTCCGCACGTTGACTTCAAGAACAGTAAGCACAGCTTTCTCGAACACGTGCGGTTGGCGGCACACGCCGTGTATTCGCGGGAAGCGCGATACCGGCTTGGACAGATGATCGATGAATTTCGCCCCGATGTTGCACACGTGAGAAACATCTATCACCACCTTTCGCCGTCAATTTTCTGGGAGCTGAAGCAACGTGGTATTCCCGTTCTGTATCACTTGAATGATTTCAAACTGCTGTGTCCGAACTACAACCTGGTGGCGAGAGGAAGGGTATGCGAGCGATGCCAGGGCGGGCGTTTCTGGAATGTTGTGGCGGAAGACTGTTATGGAGGCGGGCGCGCGGCGGGCGCTGTTCTTGCGCTGGAAGCATACGTGCACCGATGTCTGCGAACGTACGGAAAATGTGTGACGCGCTTCCTGGCGCCGAGTGAATTTGTGCGCGCCAAGCTGGTCGAAAACGGCTGGGCTGCTGAGCGCATCGATGTGCTTCCTCACTATCAGAAACTGCCGGCGCAGACGCCCCATCCTCCTACGCCAAACGCACCCATCCTCTATTTTGGCCGGCTTTCCCCCGAGAAGGGAGTTTCAGACTTGTTACGGGCTCTGCGGTATGTACCCACGCTTCGGCTGAAGATTGCGGGGGATGGGCCGAGTCGCGTGGACCTTGAGGAACTGGCGCGCCGGATCGAATTAAAGAATGTGGGATTCGTCGGCCACTTACCGGCTTCGGAGCTTGATGAACTCATCCGCGAGTCACGCTTCACGGTGCTTCCTTCGCGCGCTTACGAAACGCTCGGCAAGACCATACTCGAGTCTTACGCGCAGGGGCGCGCGGTGGTTGCCTCCGACCTGGGATCGAGACGCGAATTCGTGCAGCATGGAAAGACTGGGCTTCTCTATCAAGTGGGCAACGTTGAGGAGCTGGCTAAAGCCTTGTCCCGATTGGATCAGCATCCGGATCTGGCGGCGACTTTGGGCCGGGCCGGGCGAGAATTCGTGCGCGAACATCATTCCCCGGCCAAGCACTATGAAGCGATGACCGAACTGTACGAGCGGCTGGCGACGAGAACCATCAAGAAAGAAATGAGCAGGGTGGTCACGCTGGTGCCGGCAACCTCCAAACCGCGACTACGTGTGGCTTTCATCGGTGGCCGAGGAGTGATTGGAAAATATAGCGGCATCGAGAGCTACTACGAGGAAGTTGGGCGTCGGCTGGCGGCAATGGGTCATGAAGTTACGGTGTACTGCCGAACGTTCTTCACGCCGCTTCAGAGTGAGCACAATGGAATGCGATTAGTACGGCTTCCTACAGTGCGATCGAAGCATTTCGAGACGGTACTACACACAGCGCTGAGCACTCTGCACGTTTTGTTTCGGCCTTGCGATGTCGTGCACTACCACACGCTCGGTCCGGCACTGTTTTCTTTTATTCCCAGACTAGTCGGAAAAAAGACAGCCGTGACGGTGCAAGGATTGGACTGGCAACGAAAGAAATGGGGAGTGGTGGCCAGGACGGTGCTTCGGTTAGGCGAGAAAGCTGCGCTGTGGTGCCCGGACACCACGATGGTGGTGTCGCGAACGCTGTGGTCGTACTTCCGAGAGCAGTATGGGGCAGAGACGAGGTATGTCGCGAACGGAGCGTTGCTGCGAGAGCGCCGGCCGGCGCGCAGGATTCTGGAATGGGGTCTCCGTCCCGAACACTATGT
>QIAH01000265.1 GCA_003225465.1 Acidobacteriota bacterium
AGCATTACATTGCCGCAGGCTACGGCTGGGTGGTTGATCTTGACTTAGAAAAGTTCTTTGATCGAGTCAATCACGACAAACTGATGGGGCGGGTCGCAAAACGAGTCGAAGACAAGCGGCTGTTGAAACTCATCCGGGCATTCCTGAATGCTGGGGTGATGGAGAACGGACTGGTCAGCCCCAGCGTGGAAGGCACTCCGCAAGGAGGCCCGCTTTCGCCACTGCTGTCCAACCTCGTGCTCGACGAACTCGACCGAGAGCTAGAGCGACGCGGACACCGCTACCTTCGCTACGCGGATGATTGCAACATTTACGTGCGCAGCAAGCGGGCCGGTCAACGGGTGATGAAGGGCATCACGCGATTCATCACACACCAACTCAAGCTCAAGGTAAATGAGGCAAAGAGTGCGGTGGCGCGACCGCAGGAGCGGAAGATCCTCGGATTTAGCTTCAGCACTGATTCAGAGGTCAAGCGCATCATCGCGCCGAAAGCTCTGGAACGGTTTAAGCACCGAATCCGGGAAGTTACGCGCAGGGCAAAAGGCGCCAGCATGGAGACGACGATAGCGGAACTAGCTCCGTATCTGCGGGGTTGGCGCAGTTATTTCGGCTTCTGCGAAACGCCGGATGAGCTGATGTACCTGACCCGCTGGGTCCGATTGCGACTGCGGGCAGCGATGTGGCGGCAATGGAAAACACCGCGCCGTCGCCGCGCTGCTCTGTTGTCGCTGGGGGTTCGTCCGCGACTCGCCAATAACACGGCTGGCAGTGGACGTGGCCCTTGGTATCTGGCTCGGGCCAAGGCCCTCTCTGTTGGGCTTTCCAATGCTTACTTCAAATCGCATGGACTTCCGATGTTGATCGATGGCTGCTAGCGCAACTAACTCGAACCGCCGTGTACGGACCCGTACGCACGGTGGTGTGGCAGGGGTCGGCGGGTGACTGCCGCCCCTATGCCGATCTCACGGTCAAGCGGGAAGTAATCCCAAGGTAAGGTTGGCCGACAATCCAGGAGTTGAGGCAGGAAAATGTGGTTTCGGAGAATACGCCACTGCTCAAAGCATTTGGCTTTGCTTCGCCTGTTTGCTAGGTCTGAGGCTTTCCATCTGGGAGGCCGACGCGGCGCACGAGGTCCTGAAAGCGTGGTTCGGAACGGAAGGCATCAAAAACTGGATCCACGTTGAGGTCGATCATCAAATCGTCCCGCTCTTGATAGCCCTTTTCGAGCCATTGCAATGCACGCGCTTTATCGCCAAGTCTCATATACACCCCTGCGACGAGCACCGGGGGCACGTAGCTTGATTTCGCCGTTCTTAGGTAGTCTTCAAGACTTGCTTGCCAGAAGCCCTTTGCACTTGATCTGGCCAAACCCTCCCGCAGTCTCTTGATCCTTTGCGGGGAAGAGCCGGAGAGGATTTCAAATTGTAAGTACTCCTCGGCCGCTTCCTTCTCTTTACCGAGCTGCTCGTAATTGGCAGCGAGCGCCCAACGACCCCAGCTGAAATTGGGATCGATGGCAACCATTTTCTGCGCCAGCTCGAGGGCATCGTTATATCGGTGGGCAAGATAGAAAACCCACGCAGGATAGTCCAAGCCTGCGTAAGGCTGGAGTTCCAATGCGCGTCTCACCTGAGCAAGCGCCTCATCGGTTCGACCCGATATCACCAACTCCCGCGCGTAGTAGTTACGCACAATCGCTAAGTTCGGATCCAATTCTAGGGCTCGTTTGGACTCTCTCTCGGCCTCGGCAAAATTCCAATCGTAGTTCAGATCAATATAGGCCAATGCCATATGTCCAGCCGCGAGGGAATTGTCCAGGGCCACAGCCTTCAGGGCTGCCTCCCGGGCCCTCGGCATGTTTTCTCGCGGCCCCCGATCGCCTGGATACCAGACCGCATAGGCCATAGCCAGGACACCGTATGCGCGGGCGAAATTTGGATCTTTCTTGATCGCTCTTTGCAGATAATCAACGGCCGTTTGGGTCGAGCCACCGCCGGCCGATCTTAAGGCATAGAGTCCGCGAAAATACTGATCCTGAGCTTCCGGATTCACCGAGCGGCCATCACCAAGGGTTGTGGTGTCGCGTGGCGACAATGCCACTCGAATCTCTCGCGCCACCGAATCGGCCACGCGCTGTTGCACGCTTAGTATGTCTCCATTTTCGCTGTCATATGTTTCCGCCCACAAATGCGTTTCGGGAGACGACTGCACGAGGTTCGCGGTAATCCGCAGATGATTTCCCGAGCGCAACGCTGTCCCCTCGAGCACTGCATCCACGTTCAGCTCGTGCGCGATCTCCTGCACCGGTTTCTTCGTGCCCCTGTACTGCATCACGGATGTTCTGGAGATCACCCGTAGAGCGCTGCTCTTTCCGAGTTCCGTGATCAACTCTTCTGTCATTCCATCGGCCAGGAAGTCCTGGCTCAGATCGCCGGAAAGATTTTCTATGGGGAGGACCGCCAGGGATCGAATCTGGGGCCCACCCTGGCGTGGTGTGTGAGCAAACAATCGCTGGCGCAGCCCACGCACATTCAGGCCGACAAGAATGGCAGCGACCCCGATTGCGCCAACCAATACCATAGCTGCTTTTCGCAGCAAGCCGCTGACGCGGTGGTGCGATTGGGGCAGAGAGATCGGAACCAGCAGGTCAGTCTGCGTCTGAGTGGTATTGGGTGGGAGCAAGTCGGTAGCACCGTGGTTCCCATTCCCGCCCTCCTGTGGAATTACATTAATCGGGGCAACGAAGCGGTAGCCCTTGCGGCTGACGGTTTGGACGAAGCGCGGCTGCCCGGGATCATCGCGGAGGACGTTGCGGATCTTGCGGATGGCAGTGTTAATGCCATGCTCTGTGTCAACGAAAACCTCTTTGCCCCAGACATGCTCGATGATCTCCTGCCTGGTGACGAGACGGCCATCCTTGGTCACCAAAAGGATGAGTAGCTCCATCGGGATCTTTTCGAGCCTGACGGGCCGGCCCGAGCGCAGAAGTTCGTAACGGTCGCAATCGAGAGAGAACTCATCGAATTCGAGCAATGTTGCAGGCACGAGGGGCGCACTCGGTAGCGAGAGAGTATATCACTGGATCGTAGAGATTCCGTCTAAGTTATTTAGCTGCAAATACTTGCAGCTTTACCATATCTTCACCATCAATTTACCAATCCTGCATGGCTCGGATTTTAGTTCTGCTGTAAACCCTTCGGTCACTGGCCCACTGGCCCACGGAGGCTTTGTTATGTATCGCAAGTTCACAATAAGGATTATGGTTCTAGCTTTCCTTTCCGCATGCTTGCTCACCGCCACGGCCAGCGCGGCATGCGGAGACGCGAGCAAATTCGGCGGAAACCTTCATCGCCAATCCTGGCAAGACTCCGATCCATTGCAGTTCGGCTCGTTGCTGAGGATTGCCGATGATAGTGATTCGATCGTTGGTATGTGGCATGTTACCTTCACCGCCCAAGGTAATGAGGCTGGGCCACCGGATGGTACGCCAATAGATAACGCTTTAGCTACATGGCATAGCGACGGAACGGAGCTCATGAACTCCGTACGCCCTCCGCAGGATGGCGACTTCTGCATGGGCGTTTGGAAAAAGATTGGAAAGAACACATACAAGCTGAATCACTTTGCCTGGTTTGCCAACGATACTGCCAATGCGCCAAGTGGCATCGGCAATCCGACCGGTCCAACTCGCTTCTTTCAACAGATCACCTTGAGTGCAGACGGAAACCACTACCGCGGTACGTTCACACTGGATGCGTACGACACCTCGGGAACCCAGGTCGCGCACATTGTCGGTGTGATCGCCGCAACACGCATCACCGTTAATACGACTGTGCCGGATCTTCTCTGACGGGCAGTTGAGTCAGCTGGGCAGGGCGGCTGGAGTTAGACCGGCTGCCTCGCCTATCTGTTTTATCACCAAAAACAGAGATTGCTGGGCGTGTGGACTTTGTGCCCGATCGTGAAACCTTTACCGAGGCGCACCACTCAGCCCCCCACAGCATTAGAGAATAGATATCGTAATGCCCGAAATAAGCGAGCTGCGCGGGAGACGACTTAGATCTTCCACCTCGCCCAGTCTCGTAACCGCGTCGCTCACGGTGGCGAAGCTGACATCCTGTTGCCCTTCTCCAGGCCGAGCGCCGCTCTGCAGAAGGACTCCGCAAGCCTCACGACCACGGTTGCGCTGGGTTCTTGTCGGATGGCCGCTAGCCTTGATCGGAAACGCCTCGGCAGCAACAGCTCCGACGAAGACGAGCTGGACCCGAGGCGTTTTCGATAAGGAGGCAAGTAGGAAGCCGCTGGCGTTTGCGGCGGACGCGGTTAGCTATGGGATTTGAATGCGCTTTTTCTTGACAATCGGACACTCAAGGTTGGTTTCTGGCCAGCGTGATTTACGTTTAC
>QIAH01000266.1 GCA_003225465.1 Acidobacteriota bacterium
AGTGGAGGAATGCTGGAACTAAAAGGTGGCGGTTGGTCCGTGGGTGGAAATTGTCGTCCCATGAACCGCGCCAGGGAGTGCTTGGAGGCGCAGCTTTAGGGGAACGGCAAAATCTTAAACCGCAGAGCGCGCGGAGAACAGCCGCGGAGTGCGCAGAGAATGGATCAGAACTAAAGATGCTGCCGGCGGGCGATCCCGAGACAGTATCTCTGATTTCGTGCGACACGATTCGGGTCGCCGAAAGCAACCTCCTCGCTCTTATTGTCTGCTGCCGGTCAAAGTGACGCTGTGGGCCGTCGAAGAACCGCCACGAACACCGTGAGTGTCGGGGCTTTGCGCCCCACGTAGTCGGTGCAATGGAAACCGTTCATGGCTTGGTATTTCATGCGACGAAAACACGGTTTTGTCGGGTTTACTCCGCCGAGCACCATGTACTTCCGGACATCTTGACCGCGAACGCGGTTCGACCTTAGAGTCCTCGCAATCTCGCACTTGCTTTGAAGTCATTCCAGCTCTAGCGCAGGCGCCACGGCCGAGGATGGTGTCAGTGTCGCGAATGTGCTCGCGCACTGATCTGGGTTAGGTCGCCAGAGCTGGGCCATTGGGAAGACTTCGCGCTACTCCTCCCACGAATCCACCGATGTAGGACAGGGCAGACGTGTGTCTGCTTCCCCCGAAGGAGGGCCCCAAGTGAATCGCACAAAGACTCTGACGTTCGTAGTGTGTCTGGCTCTACTCATCCCGTTCAGCGAACGGAAGCTGTTGGCACAACAGGATCCTGGGACGCGCATCGGCGCGGCCGGGGCCGGAAGCTACTACCCCACTTTGAATGCAAACGAGCAGGCCATGTTCACGCAAGGACTGCAAACTTTCATGGAAGTAGATTCAGTGAAGGGTGGAATGACGGGAGAAACGGGAACTGGGCTGGGACCCGGCTTCAACGGAAATAGCTGTGCGCAGTGCCACGCCCAACCCAGCACGGGCGGAAGCAGCCCGGGAATGAACAGCCCGCAAAGTCCGATTCCCAATCCTCAGGTTGCGCTGGCGACAATGGACGGCGCTCGCAATACGCTTCCGCCATTCATTACAGCGAATGGTCCGGTGCGGGAAGCTCGTTTCGTCGTGACAGTCACACAACGGGGAGCTGTTCCGGACGGTGGTGTCCATAATCTCTTCACGATCAGTGGCCGCAGCGATGCCGCAGGATGCAGTCTGGCTCAACCCGACTTTGCAAAAGAGCTTGGACGCAACAACGTGATTTTCCGGATTCCCACGCCGCTGTTCGGACTCGGGCTGGTGGAAATGACGCCCGACGATGTGCTTCGGGCAAACCTGGCGGCGAATGCAGATCGCAAGGCGCTCCTCGGAATTCGCGGCACCTTCAACACGAGCGGAAATGACGGCACCATCACGCGCTTTGGCTGGAAGGCGCAGAACAAGTCTCTGCTTATGTTTGTGGCGGAAGCGTACAACGTGGAACAGGGAGTGTCGAATGAGATATTCCCGAACGAGCGCTCGGCCATCGCGGGATGCGCGTTTAACCCGTCACCGGAGGACTCCAGTACATCGAGCGGAGGAGGAGAGCAAGTTACGGATATCGACAACTTCGCCAACTTCGCTCGCTTATCCGCTCCGCCGACACCCGCAACCCCCACGGCTCCCACCCAGAATGGCGCACAGCTATTCGATAAGGTGGGATGCACCTTGTGTCATTCGCCCTCGCTCACGACCGGAACATCCCGGTACACAGGGATGTCAAACGTTACCTACAATCCTTATTCCGATTTTGCGCTCCATCACATGGGATGGGGGCTGGCGGACCGGATCGCGCAAGGAGCAGCGGGCGCGGATCAATTCCGCACTGCACCTTTGTGGGGCCTGGGACAACGGCTCTTTTTCCTGCACGACGGTCGCACGTCTGACTTAGTGCAAGCCATTCGGGCGCATGATGGCCGCGAGTCGGAGGCGAGCGGAGTCGTGCACCAGTTCAATGCCTTGACACCATCGCAGATGCGGGACCTGCTGAGCTTCCTGCGTTCTTTGTAAGAGAGAGAGCCGGAGTGAATCCACTGAGGCCCGTGCCGATCGCGGCGGGCCTCAGACTTCGATGGGCTGCTCGGTCACAAAGGGCAAATTGGCGGCTTGCCATGCGTCGAAGCCGCCCACGACGTTGGCTACATTGCGGAATCCGGCGCGCTGCAGGACGCTGCATGCGATGGCGCTTCGGTAGCCGCTTTTGCAGTGAACCGCAATAGGGGCGTTCGGATCGATGGGAGGTAGAGACTTCGCGAGCGTGTCGAGAGGGGACCACGTAGCGCCTTGGATGTGAGCGGATTTCCATTCGCCTTCGCGCCGAACGTCGAGCAGTTCAGCGTGGCCAGCTTGCAGCCAATCTCGCAGAGTTTCGACAGCAATCTGCTGGAACTCGGCGATCGGCAAACCGGCTTCCTTCCATGCAGCGAAGCCGCCCTGCAAGTATCCGCGGGCGTCTTCGATTCCGACGCGCGCCAGGCGTAAGCGCGCCTCGGAAATCTGGTCCGCCGTTGCTGCGATCAGGACGGGACGCGATGAAAGACCGAGTACGGACCCGGCCCAGGAGGCAAACTGTCCCGACAATGCGATGTTGATGGAACCGGGCACGTGTCCGGAAGCGAAAGCGTCGCCTGGACGAACGTCCAAAGCTGTGACTCCGGCGTCGAGCAGCGCTTGGAGTTCCTGCGGCTGCATGGAAGCGAGTTCCGGCAGTTCTGAGAGCGCAGAGGCACCGTCGCGATTGATCTCGGCATCCTGCGAGAAATATTCCGGACGCACCGGCACTTTGGAGGTCAGTTCGCGAATAAACTCCTGGCGGCTTGGAATCTGCAGGGCATAGTTGGTCAGGCGCTCGGTGGCGATGGTGGAGGATCGCTCTGCACGCATGTTGCGTCCGCAAAGCGAGCCGGCGCCATGGGCGGGATAGACCAGAACGTCATCAGGGAGCTTCAGGAGCTTGTTGTGGAGACTGTCGTAGAGCATGCCGGCGAGTTCGGCAGGTGTATGGGATTCGGATAGATCGGGCCGGCCGACGTCTCCTATAAATAAGGTGTCCCCTGTCAGCACCGCCCACGGCTTAGCGGACTTCTCCTCATCTGTTACGACGAGACAAATACTTTCCGGCGTATGGCCGGGCGTCGCAAGCACTTGAATGCTGATTTTTCCAACGCGCAACTGGAAACCGTCCTGCACTTCGATGCGGGCAAAACGCGCTCCTCCGTGCGGACCAATGTAGATTGTGGCGCCGGTGCGGTCCGCGAGTTCGCGGTGGCCAGAGACGAAATCGGCATGGAGATGAGTTTCGAAAATGTGGCGGATGCGAACGCCCTGTTCATCGGCCGCTTTTAGATAAATATCAACGTCACGCTGGGGATCGACCACTACGGCTTCGCCTTCCGAGGCCAGCATGTAGGATGCATGAGCCAGGCAGCCCAGGTAAAACTGCTCGAAGTACATGGCGTCTCCTCCTGCCGTTGCATATCGTAGTACCTCCGGAGACAGAGGTCCACTGCGTGCAAGTCGGGGATGATGGTCAAAGCAGAACATCCGGGCAGAACAAAAGCGTCTCG
>QIAH01000267.1 GCA_003225465.1 Acidobacteriota bacterium
TAAGCGGCACTCAAGACGCTACTGAAGACTCACCGTCCCCAGGTCTGGCAAAGCGCCTTCATGTGCTCCAACGGCTCGGTGTTCTCTGTGGCATTGCAGCGGGAGTGTGGCTCGGAGCCGCCGAAGTACCTGCCAAGCTCGTTTCTGGCAGACTTTCCCCTTTTCTCATTTCGTGGTTGATGGTTGTGGGAGTTTTTGTCGGCCGTTGGTGTCTTCCGGCTGCGGCGCGTGGAACCTCCGACATTCGTGCCGACATCAGTGAGGTCCCGCATTTGGTGATTTGGGCCGTCATCGCAGGCTGCCTATGGTCAGTGGCGAACACGCTCACCATCTTTGCGATTCGAGACTTAGGCCTAAGCATTGCGTTTCCTCTTTGGAACACGAACGCTCTGATTGGAATTTTGTGGGGTGTTCTCTTCTTCGGCGAACTAAAGAACGCAGGGCGCGTTAGGTGGGCGGCCGTGCTAGGTGGTGCCGCTCTGATGTTCGCTGGCGGCGTGATCTTGGCACGGGTGTCAGCAAGCCAGATTTCCTCCCAGGCCGCTACAAAGGGAGGGCTGCGACGCTGGCGCCTACCTTCTCCGATTGGGAACCGCTCTAGAGTTGGGTGAGAAACCCAAGAAAGCCTCTCGCTATATTCCGGAATGGCTGGAAATCAAGCTACTTTGCGACTCCATGCACCTGTGTAATGTTTGCCGGGAAACAGGTGTAATTATTCATCACATTGTTCCGGTCGAAGACGGCGGTCCCTCGGACGAAGGAAATTTGATCGTGCTGTGCCTCAATCATCACAATGCCGCGCATTCAAAATCCATTCTGTCGAAGAGTCCGGTTAAGCGACTCCTAAACGTTTATAACGACCTCTCCTCCTGAGTCTTCCTTCCCCGCTATTGAGTTCGGAATCGTCTTCTGAGTAGTAAGTCCTGTTGGGACCCGAAAAAAGAGTTGTGATAAAAACGTGATAGTTCCATGGTCAGAACGGGTCAACCTTGATCACAACGCGTCAGAACCCGTTTCTGGTAAGCGGTTGAAGAATCAGGTAGAGTAGAGAATTTTCATAACCAGTCAGAACACTCCTGGTGATCTTCAAAACCGGTGGACGGCACCTCTGGTGTCGTCGGTGCGTTCGACTCGCACACGCTTCCGCCAGTTTCAGACTCCTTGTTCCGGGCTTACTCCAACCGTTCGGTTGATAAGCGGTCTCGCCGTCCAAGCCATGCACAGGTCTGGTGTTCTTTGCCTGCAGTTCCATGGATGACAATAGGAATCGCAGATAACAGCGCGAATTCGCTGAGTGCTATGCTAGCCTAGCCTCGGTTTGCTCGTAAGCTCCAAAACCGGATAGAGCCCTGATGGGGCAATGCTTTCGTATATGGAGCGAGCTATGACGGTAAGGATACCGGTTTCTGTACCACGCCCCTCGAGTGATAGTAACAATCGTTTTGCTCCCCAGAATGTCTGCCGTTTCCTGCTCTTTGTTCTCTTTCTGCCGAGCCTTACGGGCCTCTGCAACATCCCAGCGGTCTCGCAAGACGTGGTTGTCCTTGTCGGGTCCGGCTCTAGTGTGCCCGCACCTCTTTATAGCCGCTGGGCGCAGGAGTATGGGAAGCGCAGTTCGAGAATTCAGATGCGTTACCTTCCCGTAGGTACAAGCGAGGGGATCAAGCAGATCGCGCATGGCACCGGAGATTTTAGTGCGGGCGAAGCGCTGCTTACTGCGAAGGAGCGCAAAGAGGGAAGTCTGATCGAGCTGCCAGCCGTGCTCATCGGCATTGTCCCCATCTACAATCTTCCCGACATCCATCAGGAACTGCGATTGTCAGGTGAAGTTCTGGCTGAAATATTTCTTGGCGAGCTGAAAACCTGGGACGCCTCTCCTATCCGCAAGCTCAATCCGGACGTGCAACTGCCCAGCTTACCGATTCACGTGGTCAACCGGCCAGCGGGAAAGGGCTCCAACTATGTTTTCACTGATTTCCTTTCCAAGGTGAGTTCGAAGTTTCGCTCACAAATCGGCGTCAATGCCTCGCCCAAGTGGCCCGTCGGCGTTCCGGCAGAGCGCAGTGCCGACATGGTCGACAAGGTAAAAGCGGAACCGGGCAGCATCGGTTTTGTGGAATCGCAATACGCTGCCAAGGCCAATGTTTCTAGCGTGGCAATTTTGAATGCCGCGGGAAAATACGTGAAGGCCTCGCCCGAAACCATTACTGCCGCTTGCAGCGCGGTAGAAGCGCCCAAGTGGAACAACTTTGCCGTATCCCTGACCAATGCGTCCGGCGCCGATTCATTTCCAATTACAAGCTTCACCTGGATCTATCTACGCACCTCGTCTTCCGATTCGGTGCGGGCTACGGCGTTGGAGAATCTGTTGGACTGGATCTATTCCGATGGTCAGCAATACGCCGCGCAAGAGGGATACTCAGAACTTCCTGCTCCTCTGCTGGCAGCGGTCCGTAAGAAAGCGAAGGAATTGCGATAGGATTCCGCTGCCCGGCTTTTATTCAGAGTACGTCGGACCTTCTCTAGGAGAAAGCATGCGAGGTCTTGTCATCTGTGTTTGCACGGTTTTGCTCGCCTGTTGCGGATTCTCTGCACAATCCACAAGTTCAGCCAAACCTCCCCAAGCCGAACAAAGCACCGGCGCGGATTCGGCTTTGCAAAAAATGTTCGAAGCGAAGATCAAAACGGAATGGGAGGCGCTGAAGAATAAAGACAAAAAAGCCTATGGTGACCTATTGGCGGATGACTATCAGGGAGTTGAGGTCGACGCGCGAGGTGAGCGAAACAAGATTCAGTCCATCAACGAGGTGCCCAATCTAAACGTCTACAACTACAATCTGTGGGGTTTTAAACTGACTCCGTTGGGGCCAGATGCAGCGTTCGTGGTGTATGAAGTAACCATCCAATTCCCGCCCAAGTCGGTCATGCGATACTCAAGGATTTATGTTACGGAACTTTGGGTAAAACGCGGCGGGCAATGGCAGGAACTGCACTATCAGGAAACCAACGTCAAATAATGCTTCCCCACCCAGGAAATGTTTGATGAAGTTGCTCCCCGGGAACCGTGACCGTCACCGGCTCCACGGGGTAGCGTGATTGTGATTGCTCAATTCGGCGGCGAAACGCCGCACCTGCAAACTACTGACAATCTGCGATCGGTGAAAAGACCGACTCTGAATCGCACTTGGGTAACGGCGGGCGTCCCTGGACATGTCGCAGAATCCACAAGCCGTCCTTATTGGCGATGTAAATCAAATGCCGAGAGTCATCCGCCAGGACACTGGTGACGCTATCGAAAGTTTGAAGTGCTTTCGGGTTTGCCGCGTCGCTCATATCGAGCACTCTAAGCGACTGCGGGTTGCTGGCGGCCGGTGCTTTGACCGGAGTGAGTTCATGGCGTGCGCCGCCGGTTCCTGCGCTCTCCGGTGTCTCAGAAAGGGCGATCCCTCCGCCAATCATCTGGAGTTTTTGGCCGCTCGCTAATTGCGAGGCGTCGCGCTTGACAATCTTTGGCTTGCTCGCGTTCGAGACGTCAACGATTGTGTATCCCGATTGGGAGGCTTGCCGGACGTAAAGATACTGCTTCCCGCCGTCTTCCTGGACGGACAGCTGGGTCACGGGCGCCCCCTCGATCGGCAAATGTGCGATCACCGACACGCGTTGTGTCTCCGTTTGTGCGGACTTGTCTTTTGCCATGCAGAAGGTTGCCAGAATAGAAAGGAACACCAACATCGTTGCTGCATTCATTTTCCAAAGCTTGTTATTCATCATCATGATTTCCCCGTCTCGCGTACCTGAATGAGAGTGATTCAATCGAAACCCACACTCATATTGTCTCTCTGTAAACGGAGTTGCATCCAAAACGATGCTGTTTAAGACGCAACACTAGATATGAACACCAGGACATTAGGAAATTGGAGGGGGGCGGTTGTAAAGCGAAACCTCTACCGATCGGAATCGTGGCGCTCGAGCTTCAAAGAAAGTCTTGTGTCGGACATCTGACGGTTGAAGAGAATAAAGAACGGGTACCGGAGCCGAC
>QIAH01000311.1:0-11843 GCA_003225465.1 Acidobacteriota bacterium
GCATGTACCAGACCTGGTACCAGATGACCGCGTTGCTCAAAGCCGGCAAGCTCGACCTGCACCCGGTGATCACGGATCGCATTGCCATGAAAGATTTCTCCAAGGGCATGGAGCGGTTGAAGACGGGGGAGGCAAGCAAGATTCTGGTGTACCCGAACGGAACGAAGTGAGGCGGGGGGAAATGCCGTCCTCTTTTATTTCGATCCGGTAATCCTGCGGAAAACCAAGACCGTTATCCTGAGCGCAGTGGAACGTTCGCGAGGCGGACATTTCACGGAGTCGAAGGACCCCACGCCCGCTTATTGCTCTGTGGGCTGTCTTTTCAAGAGGATCAGCGAATTGACGGGGAGAGACTTATGACTGTAAGGCCGCGCAACACACAGGTTTCGCCTGTTGAACATACGATTCAACTCAAGGAACGCTGAAACGCAAATCAACCGAAAGGGATTTCCTGCCAAAGGCCTTAATGTATGGTTCAGTGGTGAAAATGCCTTTTAAGGTCGCGGATTACTTAAGGAGACATGGGGTCCTTCGACTCCGTTCGGCTGTCGCCTCGCTGCGCTCAGGATGACAGTTTGCATAGAGGAAGGTCGCAAGTGACTCAACCTCGGTGAGAGCCGCACGTTTCTGCGCGGTGTGTTCAACGCTATTCTCGTTCGATCCGGAAGTCGTAGCATCCGGCTTCGGTATCCCGAACGTGAAGGTATTTCACGTCGATGCGTTCGAGCAATCGCTCGATCGTCGTGTCTACTTGTCCGTTTTCCACATACGCCTCCGTGAGCAAGCGCCTGGCCTCTCCGTAGGCCGCCAACGTCAACCGATGCGTTCGCAGGTCGGGAGGAAAGCCTCCATTATCCGGAAATCGCTCGCAAGCGCCTGCATGAATGAAAATCGGCCCAGGCAACGGCAGCGGCTCGATTCCATAGAAGGGATCGTAGGTAAACAGAATTCGGCGGTCCTTGCCAACCTGAAAATCGCGGAGGCAATGCCGACACGGCCCGTACCCCGTTGCCACTTCCACGTGTGCGGGATGTCCATAGCCTGGCGACCGCATACTCGAGCGAACCAGATCAGCTACCTTCGTTGGAATCGCCGCAACGCGAAATGCTTGTGACATGTCCAACCTCGAATAATAAATTTGCGGACATTCCAATCTTGCGGCACGCGCCGCGTTTCCACCATCCGATCCTTGCGCCCAAACTGAAAAGTTCCCGGTCCGGCCATTACGACTTCCGTGCGCTCGCATTCACGCGCGTATTAAACTGATATCTGAAGTCCTGCGTTCATCTGCGGCAGGAGATTCGTGAGGCACTCATGACCACCGTCACGCGCACCAATCCTCTTTCTTACCTCACCGATCAGCTCAATGAACTCAAATCCAAGGGCACGCATTTCAAACTGCGCGTGCTCGAGGACGAGCAAGCCCCGGAGTGCACCTTCGACGGCAAGCACGTGATCAATCTGGCCTCGAACAATTACCTCGGCCTGACGACTCATCCCAAGCTGCGCGAGGCGGCCCTCGAGGCCACGCGCAAGTACGGAGTCGGCTCGGGCGCCGTGCGCACCATTGCCGGCACCATGAAGATTCATATGGAGCTGGAAGAAAAAATCGCGCGCTTCAAGAACGTCGAAGCCTGTGTGGTGTTCCAGTCAGGATTCGCGGCGAATGCGGGAACGGTGTCGGCGGTTTTGGGCAAAGAAGACTTCATCATCTCGGACCAGCTGAATCACGCGTCCATTATTGATGGCGCGCGCCTCTCGCGCGCGAAGATTCTCGTTTTTAATCATAAGGACCTCCGCCACGCCGAAGAACAACTCGCCAGCGTCAAAGACCAGCCCGGCCGGAAGCTGCTGATCACGGACGGCGTCTTCTCCATGGACGGCGACATTGGACCGCTTCCTGGCCTTTGCGACCTCGCCGAGAAATACGGCGCCATCATGATGGTGGATGACGCGCACGCCTCGGGCGTGTTAGGCCGCAACGGCCGCGGCACGATCGACCACTTTCACCAGCACGGACGCGTCGACATCCAGGTGGGCACACTGTCGAAGGCGATCGGCGCCCTCGGAGGATACGTGTGCGGCACACGCGACCTCATCGACTACCTCTACCATCGCGCCCGGCCGTTCCTGTTCTCGACTTCGCATCCCCCGTCGGTGGCAGCCACCTGCATCGCGGCTTTCGACGTCCTCGAGCAGGAACCCGAACGCATCGACAAACTCTGGGAGAACACCCGCTTCTGGAAAAAGGAACTCGGCCTCCTCGGCTTCGATATCGGCGGCAAGACCACGCCCGCCAGCGAGACTCCGATCACCCCCATCATCATTGGCGACGGCGCCCGCACCATGGAGTTCTCGCGGGAACTCTTCAAGGAAGGCGTGCTTGGAACCGGGATCGCGTTTCCTACGGTTCCCGAGGGCAAAGCCCGTGTGCGCACCATCATGACCGCGACGCATACTCGTGAGGAACTGCAACGCGCTTTGGAGGTATTGAAGAAGGTCGGCAAGAAGATGGGGATCCTCTAGTGTGTCCCGGAAATATGCGAACAAAGTGAGGCGCCAAATCTAGCGCCAAATTCTGTCCCTCAGCGGCTAAAGCCGCGCCCTTTCAAAGCGCCACCAACTTATGGCGCGGACTACTGGGACACCACACTAGAACGAGGAAACAAAGTGAAATCTAAAATCTACAATCTGAAATCTGAAATCTACAATCTGAAATCTACAATCTGAAATCCCCCATCGGCTTTCGCTCGGGATGGTCATTTGAACCTGGGAGCACAAAGTCGAATGTCTGCCCTTGCGTAACATCCTTTCTGTAGAATTCGAGGTTTTAGGCATGAGGAGGTCCTGTGCTTCTGAACTTGACGATTGTGGCGGGCGACGGCATTGGGCCGGAAGTCACCGAAGAGGCTATTCGTGTTCTCGACGCGGTCGTCAGCGCTTTCGGCCACCAGTTGAAGCTCACGCGCAAGAACATTGGCGGAGCCGCGCTGGCCGCGAGCAACGATCCGCTGCCGCCCGATACGCTTGACGCCTGCCTCAAAGCGGGAGCCGTGTTGCTGGGCGCCGTGGGATCTCCCGCCTATGACAAGAATCCCGGCCACATTCGGCCCGAAGCAGGGCTTCTTCGGCTACGAAAGGAACTCGGGGCCTTTGCGAATTTGCGTCCGGCGGTTTGTATTCCTGCGCTGCTGGAAAATTCGCCGCTGCGGGCCGAAGTCGTGAAGGGCACCGATATCATGATCGTCCGCGAGTTGCTGGGCGGGCTTTATTTCGGGCAGCCGCGCTCGATCGTCGGCGAGCCCGGGTCCAGGGAAGCTCTGAACACCATGCGTTACAGCGAGCACGAGATCGAGCGCATCGCGCGCGTGGCTTTTGAACTCGCTCGCTCCCGCCGCCACAAGGTTTTGTCGGTGGACAAAGCCAATGTGCTGGAATGCTCGCGGCTGTGGCGCGATGTTGTGAGCCGCGTCGGAACCGCCTATCCGGACGTGAAACTGACGCACCAGTACGTGGATTCGGCGGCCATGCTGCTCGTGCAGCATCCCACTGAAGTGGATGTGATTCTGACGGAGAACATGTTTGGCGACATTCTTTCTGACCAGGCGGGCGGCGTGGTGGGAGGTCTTGGGCTACTGGCCTCGGCGAGCATTGGCGGAGCGGTCGGCTTATACGAACCGGTGCACGGCTCCGCTCCCAACATCGCCGGCAAAGGCATTGCTAATCCGCTGGGCGCAATCCTATCCGGGGCTATGCTGCTGCGGCACTCGTTCCAGCTGGAACGCGAGGCAGCGTGCATCGAGTCAGCCGTCAGCGCTGCTTTGGCCGCCGGCCATCGAACCTGCGACCTCGCTCGCGAGGGTCAGCCTGCTCTGGGTACTTCGGAGATGGGAAGCAAGGTGGTCGAGGCGAGCCGCGAATTATCGGCCTCGCACGCTCGCGCTGGCGCGCATGAACAGCCTGCCTAGGTCTCCTTTGTGAATGCGGCGCAGAGGTCTGGGATCTGTTGTTCGTGTTCTCGGCGGACTCTGCGGTTAAAAAGCTTTTCGCATAAGCCACTGGCTCCAAAGAAGAAGATCGAAGGTAAGACGAGCGATGGGTAGTATGCCCAGGTTAGCGTCCAAAGAACGGACGCGAACCTGGGGCACCGTGCTCTTGGTTTTTCATCGAACTCGATACGAGAGCAAAACCTTTAACCGCCAAGATCGCAAAGGGAGTGCGAAGGTCGCAAACAAAGGCGCCTTTATATTTATTTGATTACCTGTATCACTCGGAATGCGACCTGATTATCTTTGCGTTCTTGGCGGCCGTTCTTTGCGGACTTTGCGGTTAAAAGCTTTTCCTGATAAACCGAGGCCCGCCATCAACGACGTCGTTTTGCACATTCGCGAAAGCGGTCAGCGCCGTTGCATCCGGGTGTAAACTAGGTCTATCGGATCACTCCGTACCGAGCCATCAGGAGGCGCGATGATTTCGAAGTGCGCGAACCCGACCTGTTCTGCTCGTTTTCGTTACCTGCACGAAGGCAAGCTCTTCCGCTTTGATCGCGAAGCCAAGGCCGACTCGCAATTTTTGCTGGGGTTCGATCCCGCGCTTGGCAAACGCTCGCGTGGGGTGGAATTTTTCTGGCTCTGTCCGAAATGTGCTGGGAGCCTGACGTTGATTTACTGTCGCGGCGTGGGTGTGACCACACATCCCGTGCATCCCTTGCTTAAGGCGGCATCATAAACTCGCGACCGTCGACGTTGAGCCCGCGTCATACTTGCCGCTCAGGGAGTACCAGCGGATCTTCAACACCTCGGAAAACATTCGGATGCCATCCCGTAAAGGATTGATCCGGGTGCCCTCGCGATGGGCCCACTTAACCGGCACTTCTTTCACCTTGAGTCCGAATTTGCGGGCCAGGAAGAGAATCTCCGGATCGAATCCCCAGCGCTCAATGTGTTGCAAAGGAAAGATCACCTGTGAAGCTCGGCGGGTGAAGGCCTTGAACCCGCACTGCGTGTCGCGAAAGTGCAGATCCAGCACCACGCGCAGTGAAAGATTAAAGATCCGACCTAACAGTTGGCGATGCAGCGGCTGTCGCTGAGTTTGCAGCTCGGTTCGCATCCAGCGCGATCCCATGGCAACATCGTTTCCTTCCGCGAGGGCCACGAACAGCTTGTCTGCCTCCTCGATCGGGGATGACAGATCGGCATCGCTGAACAAAACCATCTCGCCATTCGCGTGCAACATCCCGTTGCGCACGCTATATCCTTTGCCGCGGTTGCCTGGGTTCTGGAGCAACCGCAGCAAGGGATGCTCCGCCGCGTACGCTTGAACGATCTGCGCGGTCGCGTCAGTCGAACCATCGTCCACCACCAGGATCTCAGCATCCCAGCCGCGCTCCTGAATATGGACGAGGATTTTGTCAAGCGTCGCGCGAATGCGCTCACTCTCGTTGTAGGCTGGAATGACGATGCTGTAAGCAGTAGGCAAAGAATTCCAAGTCTCGGATGTGAGAACCCGTTACGGGCGCTTCAGTTGTATCCAGATTAACGCCGGGGGATTTGGTCCAGGATGAAGGGACGGTTGTTCTCGTCCGTCCAGGCGGGCGGGAACGCCCGCCTCTCCACAATCCCTTAGGCGACTTGCCGCTTCCCGAGCATGGAGAAGAACTGCCCTACCAGGTCCTCGTCCCAGAGGCCGGCCTGTGCTTCCGCAAGCATCGTGTGGGCAGCCTTTTCGTGCGCGAGCGCGGGCTTGTAGGGTCTGGCCGTGCGCAAAGCGTCATATACATCCACCACCTGCAGAATGCGGGGCAGCAAGGGGATCTCGTTCTTGGTCAGACCGTCGGGATAACCCGAGCCATCGGAATGTTCATGATGGAAGCGGATGATGGGCAACACCAGCCGCAGCGACTTGAGCGGCTTGCAGATATTCTCTCCGGTGAGTGGGTGCTGCTTCATCACCATCCATTCGTCCGAAGTCAGGTTCGAGCCTTTCTTCAAAATTTCATCGGGCACCGCGATCTTGCCGAGGTCGTGCAGATACCCGCCCCGGCGCAACGCCACTATAGATTCATCGTCGAGTCCGATGTAGCGTCCGAGAGCGGCGGCACGTTGCGCCAGCCGTTCGCAGTGTCCTTCCGTATAAGGATCGCGCGCCTCGACGCTCCGCCCAAGCGTGCACAGCACGGACTCGGCGGTCTCCAACTCGTCGGTGAATTCTTTCAGCTTGAGCAGGGACGTGACGCGAGCAAAAAGCTCGGCAGGGAAGATCGGCTTGTTCAAAAAGTCGTCCGCACCCGCCTCGATCCCCTTTACCTTGTCTTCGCGATCGCTCAATCCGGTAATCAGCAGAAAAGGAATCAGGCGCGTCCCCGGATCGTTCTTCAACTGGTGGCAGAGTTCGTAGCCGGAACGGCCGGGCATCACCACGTCAGAGAGGATCAGGTCGGGAGGGTGACGACGAACCTCGGCCTCAGCCGCATCCGCATCGCGCACTGCGACCACGTCGTAGCCTCGGCTGGCGAGCAACTCTCGCATCAACTCGACCATGTCCGGATTGTCATCCACCACGAGCACGCGCGGGACGCGTCGGTGGATCAGAAGTTCGCCCATGCCTTAATAGAGTGCGGTCGCCGTGGATAAGTTGCACCGCGGAGCATCACGCTCCAGCGGACGGTGACTCTGATCCGTATTGTAATGGAGTTTGGCTGTGGCAGAACACGTTTTACCCACAGAAAAATCGTTTCCATATCAAAGAGAGAATTCCCGGCTCGGGAAAGGCGGCTCTCCTCATGTTCAGATAACCTTGCCCGCGAACAAGCGCATGCTTAGTTTGGGCTCATGTGCAAAAGATTTCGTACTCTTCTTGTTCTCTGTGGTCTTCTTGTCTGCGCTGGGGCTGCCGGAGCTGTCCCAAAGCCGCACGTTATCGCTTTTGGCAAGTGGACCTCTGCCAAGTGGTACGTGGGGCCTGCGGAAGGGAAGCCGCTGGAGTTGAAGGTCCGCGCCCTGTTCGTCGATACACGCCTGAAGGAGTACACGACCGGCGCTCCGCATGATGTCACCGATCGTCTGTTCGTCGTCCGGCGCGTGTTTCGCCTCAATGACACACTCCCTGCGGAATCGGCTTCGGCTCCGCGCTGGGTTTGGGAGCGTGGTGGATGGTTGTTGGTCGATCGCGTGACCGGCCGCGTCGCCCAGATCCCCTTGCCCGAGTTTGACCCCTTCTATTCGACGGGCAGCTGGTACCGCGATTACATCGCCTACTGCGGGGTCTCCGACGACGGAAAGAAGCTCTTTGCCGTGGTGGCGCAGTTGGGCCGACGGAAGCCGATTCTGAAGAAGTTGCTGGGCGAGCCCGACGGCGACGACCTGCCCGACTCCGAGTGTCCCGCCCCAGCCTGGCAGCGCCAGCCTACCCGCGTTACATTCCAGCCTGACGACACCCAGAAGATCACTTTCAGTGTGAGAGGCCATGCCGTCGATATTGTGAATGATACCGAGGAGGATGAAGAAGCCGGTGAGTGAAGGAGTAATCGTCAATGCGACAGGGTTCACAGTCGCGTCTTTTCAACACGCGATTTTGCGTGTAATCGCTGGTTACGACCGTTTCTGCCTCCGTGAGTCCTCTGGCGCATAATTGGGTTTGAGGCACCGAAAATGAGCGACCCACTGGGCTGGCCGATTTGGTTGCAGATACCCCTTCTTTTTGTGCTGATTACTGGCGCTGCATTGGAGTGGTTTGTCACAGGTTACGGCGGTCTTCTAGTTATTGCATTTGGGTTAATTGTGGGGGCCTGTCTCCGACGTAGGTATTCACACTGAGTCCACAACCGAACTCGTGTATAGGCGAATAAACGGCGCAAGATTGTGAGAACGCCTGCTTATGTCAATCATCTGCGCGGCCATGGCTGCTTTTTCTGTCTTCACGAGCCGGGAGCTTCCTAACGACTGTGACCGACATCACGGAAAAGGCGAAACACTAACGCGATAATTACCGGCGTCAGCAACAATCCAATTCACTCTCAGTCGGTACTCAGCAGTGTCCCACTGAGCTGTAAGCCATCCGTCCAGCGTTGCTGATGATCGACGCTTGCCTAACTGGAAGTCAGGAGGCTCAGTATGGTTCAGCACCGTGTTCCCGAAAACATTTTTCGTCTTGGTTTCCTCTTGATCGCAAGTCTCCCCATATTGGTTGCTAACGTTTCGTCTGCCCAACACACTGTCGCGAGCGACCCGCCCGCATTCTTGCGACCGGTCACCTACGGCTCGGGCGGCGAGCGCCCAGCTTCGGTGGTGGTTGCAGATGTGAATGGCGACGGTAAACCCGACGTAATAGTGGCAAACGAATTTTCCAACTCTGTCGGGGTGCTTCTAGGCAATGGCGACGGAACGTTCCAGCCTGTGGTGGCATACGGTGTAGGAGGCCTTTTTGCCGAGTCAGTGGCGGTTGCTGATGTGAATGGTGACCTGAAGCTTGATCTGCTAGTGGCTGTCAGGTGCGTGAATGGCTGTGAGGGTTCAATCGGTGTTCTCCTGGGCAATGGTAACGGAACATTTCAGCCGGTGGTGAGCTACGACTCGGGTGGGGAGGGGGCTTGGTCGTTAGCCGTCGCGGATGTGAACAGCGATCATAAGCCGGACCTCGCGGTCGTGAACGAAGCCTCTAATTCAGTCGGTGTTCTGCTGGGCAACGGTGACGGAACGTTTCAGTCGGCAGTGAGCTACCAGCTAGCTGAATACTCGCCGCGGTCGGTGGGCGCGGCGGACGTAAATGGTGACGGCCACCCGGACCTAGTAGTGGCATGCATTTGTTTAAGTTCTATTCAATGTCCCGGCGAGGGTCGAGTGGCTGTGCTGCTAGGCAATGGCGACGGGACCTTTCAGCCGGAGATAACCTACAATCCTGGTGGAGACGACTCCGGGTTTGTGGTGACTGCTGATGTGAACGGCGATGGTAGGCCCGATCTCGTTGTGCAAAATGCATGCACCTTCATCGGCGTCGTTTGCCTCGGCAATTCCACAGCAGGAGTGCTGCTGCAAAATGCAACCGGGACTTTCAACTCAGGTGTTGCCTATGGTTCAGGGGTGTTCGGATATGGATCCGTTGCGGCCGCTGATTTGAACGGTGATGGCAACACAGACTTGGTGGCCGGATCGTGCTGTGATTTGGCATTCGGTGTGTTGCTAGGCAATGGCGATGGGACCTTTCAGGTCGGGCTACCGTATGGCTCGGGCGGATTCGGCCCCGTCTCAGTAGTGATAGCAGATCTGAATGGGGACGGGAGGCCGGATCTGGTCGCCGCGAACTCACCTTCCAATACGCTGGGCGTACTCCTCAACAACACCCCATTCTGCATGTCCCCACCTGTCGTCACGCTCGCGGTATCTCCGTCATCGTTGTGGCCGGCAAATGGAAAATTGGTCCCAGTCACTATTTCAGGAACGATTACCGCCGTTGGCAGCGCATGCACCGTAAAAACCACATCCTATGCTGTGACAGATGAATACGGGAAAGTGCAGCCCACCGGTCCCGTGACTATGGGTTCCGGCGGCGCTTACAGTTTGACTGTCTGGCTGCGAGCCTCGCGACTCGGAACTGATCTGGACGGACGTCGTTACACGGTTTCTGTTAGTGCAAGCAACAATGCCGGGAAAACGGGATCGCGGGCTGGCACGGTTGTCGTTCCACACGATCAGGGACACTGAGACGGGCTTCAGGTAGAGGAAATGTCACACCGTGGTCAATTGACGTAAAATCCCCATTACACTCATCAACGTTGTCTTTCGGCGAACCTGGCGCAAGCTCGCGCAAACGGAATCCGAGTTTTCCCTAGTCTGTCAAGGCTCTCGCGTTTCCTGTCCGCTGGAATTGAGCTGGCGATACTTTTCGACTACCCAGCCGCTCTGCTTTTTGACAAACACTCCGAAGCCGATCAGAAACAGAGCCACAATCGTGAACATGAATCGCTCATGAGCTCGGCGCTTTTCAGGCGCTTCGTTAAGTTGCGACGCCAGAAGGGCCCCGATCGCCAGCCCCACAATCAAGCCCCCGATGTGTGCGGAATTGTCGATCCCGGGCACCACCGCTCCAAAGAACAGGTTGTATCCCGCAAAGCTGAGCAGGCTTCGCAACAGGCCGCTCAGCATCTGCCGGGGGTAGGGAAGCTTTCCCAAGTACAGCGCCGTGATCAAGGCGCCGGCGAGGCCAAAAATCGCGCCGGACGCGCCTGCGCCCACCGCTCCTGGGTGAATCCAGAGACTTGCCAGGCTGCCTGCAATCCCGCACGCGGTATAGGTGAGGACGTAGGTCCAGGCGCCCAGAATTCTCTCGGCCAGCCGCCCGAGATTCCAGAGACACCACATGTTGAACAGGATGTGAAAGAGCCCGACGTGTACGTAGTTGGAAGTCAGGATGCGCCAGAGCTGCCCGCCCAGAGTGTAGGGGCCAAAGTCAGCCCCGAAGCGCAGGAGTTGAGCCTCGGTCGGGTTCATGGGCGAGACACCGCTTACGATCATGGCCGCAAATACGAGGATATTAATTCCGACGATCGCGACCGTCACGGGCGGGCGGTAGGGAGCGGGACGCGTGGTGGCCATGGAAGGCTGGCCAACGGGAACCGGTCGCGCTGCTCCGGCAAAAGCCTGTCGACACTCCGGGCACAGGTTTGAGGTCGCGGCGTACGACGAATCAGAAATCGGCCGCCCGCAGCGCACGCAATTCGTCATGAAGACTCCGTGGATCGCTTGCCCAGTTTAGCGGAAGAGCTACGAGCTACGAGCTTCGAGCTAAAAGCAATACGTTAGCTGACAAGCGTGGGAGAAACCGCAAAATGACCGAACCTCGAAATATCGAACTTCAATCTCCCGCGGCCTCGACCGCTGGCAACTTCTCAGTCACCGCCTTCTCTTCCACTTTGGCGCTGGTGACCAGGATGACGGAAGCGATCACGATGGCGCTGCCCATCAGGATGTAGCGGTCGATCGGCTCGTGCAACACGAGCCAGCCCAGGAAGACAGCCACCACCGGATTCACATACGCGTAAGTGGAGACTTTCGAGCTGGGTGCGTGGCGGAGCAGCCAGATATAGGATGTGTAGCCGATCCACGAGCCTCCGACCACCAGATAGAGCACCGCGCCGACGCCGCGCGCGGTCCACACTACGTGCGCGAGATCATGGTTCGCGAGCGCGAAGGCCAGGTTCGCTATGCCGGCAAAGATCACCTGCCAGGCTGTGGAACTAAGAGGGTCGAGATCATTCGAGTGCCACACCTTCGAAAGCACCGATCCGAGCGCCCAGCTAAATGAACCCGCAAGCAGGCTGAGCGAGAACCACAACTCGCGCCGGCCGATCGATCCGGTAGCGGTCAGCTTCGGCCACAGCAGCACCACCATGCCAAGGATGCCCAGCACGAGTCCAACTATGCCTCTGCGCGTGATGTGATGGTGACCGAGCAGCCACGCGTCGAGCACGAGAAACCAAAGCGGTGTCACCGCAATCAGCAAGGCAGAGAGTCCCGAGGGGAGGACCTGTTCGGCGAACGAAAGGGTAAGGTTGCCGCCCATCAGCAGCAGCGTGCCGACAACTGCCATGTGCCACAACTGCTGTCCGGTATAGGCAACCGGCCGACCCCGGAGCCAGCAATAAGCCAGCATCAGCGTGCCGGCGACCAGGAATCGCGTCGCGCACATCAGCGCCGGAGGAATGTGCTCCACCCCAATCGCGATTGCCAGGTAGGTTGAGCCCCAAAAGAGGTACACCAGCCCGAAGGCAAGAATCACCGTCCACCGATGCTGGCGCGCGTCCGTCATAAAGTGCGTGGAGCTACAACGATATCCAATGTAGATTCCGT
>QIAH01000311.1:11855-32925 GCA_003225465.1 Acidobacteriota bacterium
CCGCCTTTTGCGATCTGAGTCGAGCACTTGTTCCTGGATTGCTTGTAGGCCGTAGGCGCTTGTGGCATCGGTGCTGTCGAGCTTCGCTCGACCGGGCAGACGAGGGCGCCTGCTCCTACGTGGGGCGCACTGGGCGCGATTGCGACGCGATGGTATTCTGATGGTCGATGTCCCGATCGCTCTCTCCAGATTTGCGCAACGCCCTTTCCGAGCGTCTTCGCTATTACCGTGAGATGGGCATCTACGACTTTTATTGCCGGGACGCTGCCTCACCCCCGGATTCGGCAGAAACCCTTGCACTCGGGGATTCCATCGCGTCCCCACCCGAACTCTATCCGGAACACCGAGAACAAATGTCGCCGAGAAAATCTGCTGCTGTCATGGCCCCGTCAGAAGTCAGCACTTTAGAGGTTCTTACCTCCAAGCCGGAGTACGGTGTAGCTGATCCAGTCGCAGCCCTGCGCATCATCCGCGAAGACCTTGGCGACTGCACCCGTTGCCGTCTGCACAAGCAAGGACGCAAGCAGATCGTGTTCGGCGTCGGTAATCCGAATGCCGACCTGATGTTCATCGGCGAAGCGCCCGGCGCTGACGAAGATCAGCAAGGCGAACCCTTCGTTGGCCGCGCCGGCCAGCTCCTCACCAACATGATCAAGGCCATGGGACTCGAGCGTGAACAGGTCTACATCGCCAACATCATCAAGTGCCGTCCCCCCAACAATCGCACTCCGGAGCGCGACGAGTGCGAAACCTGCTCGCCATTTCTGATGCGCCAGGTCGCGACCATCAAGCCGAAAGTCATCGTGGCCCTCGGCGCCGTCGCAGCCAAGACTCTGCTCGCCATCAACGACTCCATGTCGAACCTGCGCGGCCGCTGGTATGAATTCAAACCCACAGGCGTCCGCAGCAACGACCCCAACTGGTCAGGAGCCAAACTGGCCGTCACGTACCATCCTGCCTTCCTCCTGCGTGATCCCCGCCAGAAAAAAGAGGCCTGGAAAGACCTGCAAATGGTCATGAAGGAGTTGGGATTGAAAGCGCCAGCGAAGTAGCAGGTGACAGGTCTCAGGTCTCAGGAATGCGATGCCCAGCGGACCGAGAACTCCCTTTTCACACAGAGCTCGACATGAGTGTGACCGCTCGCGGCCGGGGGTGAAAATGCGCGCAAAGAGGCTGCGGAGATCGCTAAGCAATGTGAGATCCCCAGGTTAGCGTCCAGAGAACGGACGCGAACCTGGGGCACCAACGCACTGCAAGGGAAATTTTAGAGAGAGACACAGAGGCACAGAGAAAGGCAAAGCAAAGTCAAGGGTTCGAGCAGGGGAAAGAAACGTAAAAGACTCTCTGGTCCCGTTATGAAGGATTTTTGATTCTCTCTGTGTCTCTGTGACTCTGTGGTGAATTTCACCTGAGACCTGACACCCGCCCCACTACCCCATTCTTCCGGTCGCAATCCCCTGAGCCCAGTCGTCCCGCCCGCGCGTCCGCGCATATTCCGCGGCCGCCTGATGGTTATACGCAACCCGTTCCATCGACACGTTCCACCCGGTGTCGTTCTTCTCGAGAATCGCGTAGCAAGCATGCGGTGAGAAGTTCTGCATCCGATAGCGGACCGGGTCGACGTCATCATAAGCAGGCACTCCGACGCTCCCCGGATTCACCACCAGCTGTCCATTGGACAGCTCGACCACTCTCGGAATGTGCGTATGTCCGCAAAGCACGACCGGACTTCGCACGCCCTGCAAAAGCTCGCGAATCGCGCCCTCCGACCGCACCTCTGGCAATCCATCCATCACATCTTCGAGCAGGTAGATGGTGTCGCTCCCCGGCGTGCCATGACAAAGAAAAATGTCTTCCTCGACTACCGCCGTTCGCGGTAACTCGCTGAGCCAGTGGATCGGCTCTCCACCCAGGTCTCGGATCACGTAGGCCAAAGTGGGAATCGCCGCGAGATCGCGCTCGCTCGCTTCGTAGATCAGCCGATCCTGGTTCCCTTGAATCGTGACCAGCACGTCCTCCTTCATCAGCCGCTCGTAAGTTGCATGCGGCTTCAGCGGCCCATACAAAGAGTCGCCGAGGTTCACGATGCCGTCGACCTCGCGGACTTTCAAATGTGCAAGCACCGCGTCCAGCGCCCACACATTGGCGTGAATATCCGCAATAATGGCAAGACGAGTACTCATGTTCACTTATCAGAACGGCCAATCAGCCTACCAGAAAGGCATGTGTCAGGTCACAGGTGTCAGGTCTCGGGCGTCAGAGTTTGATCAGGCGCGAGCGAACTCTTCCACCAGCGTGGAGCTTAGAGCTACGAGCTGCGAGCTACGAGCAGAAACTGGATTTTCTCGAAGCTCGCAGCTCGAAGCGCGTAGCTCCACGCCCGCCTGATACTCTATTGTGCGAACATCTCAGCACAAAACTGAAAGCCTGAAACTGGAACTGGAACTCGAAACTGGAAACTGGAAACTAGAGTCTGACTTCCGCTCCCCAATTCTGTGATGTAGCCCTGCCAGTCCCGCTGGACACGGCCTTCTCCTACCGCGTTCCGGACGGTATGGAGCCCGCCATCGGAGGCCGCGTGCTGGTGCCTTTCCGGCAGCAGCGCATGAGCGGCATCGTCGTCGACTTGCATGACCGCAAACCCACCGTACAAACGAAGAACGTCGTCAGCGTGCTCGATCCCGCGCCCGTGCTCGACGAGCAACTCATGCGTCTCGGCAAGTGGATCGCCGATTACTATCTCGCTCCCCTGGGCGAAGTTTTCCGCACCATGCTCCCACTCAGTGCAGAGTTCAAGCGCACCATCACGTACCGCATCACCGAGCAAGGCCATCTCGCCCTCCACCTCGGAGGCATGTCGGGATCGTCGGCCCGCGCCCGCCGTACTCCGGAGGATCAACTCGCCGAATTTCGCGTCCTCGACTATCTTGCCAACCGCGACGATCCGGTACGCGAGCAAGGCCTTCGCAGCGCCACTCGAGTAAGCCGCGCGGTGCTGACCGGAATGGTCCGTAAAAAATGGTTGGACCGCGAGGATATATCAGACGCTCGCGACGCCACGCGCACTGTAAAAGTGGCAGTCTTGAGATCCACAGTCAGCCCCGACGAAGCGCTCCAACTCGCAAATGGAGCGACGGGCATCCCCGCCCGTCGAGCGAAACTGAACCGGAACCAACAAGTCTTATTAAACGCTTTGACCGAAGCCGGAGGCCGGGCTGACACCGAAACTCTCCGCGCACTGGATGTCCCAAGCACCACCCTGAACACGCTCGTCAAGCGCGCCCTCGTGGAAATCATTGAAGAGCCTGCCGAATTCCACGTCTCTCGCGTGAAAGCTCGCCCATCGCCATTCGAGTTCGAATTCAACTCCGCGCAGAAGCAGGCTCTCCAACGCATGCAGGAAGCCATCGCCGCCCGTACCTTCAGTGGCATCCTCCTGCACGGCGTCACGGGTTCCGGCAAAACGGCCGTCTATCTCGCCGCCATGCGCACCGTGCTTGAAGCCGGCCGCTCCGCCATCCTGCTCGTTCCTGAAATCGGACTGACGCCTACCGTCGCCGCTGACCTGCACCAGGTCTTCGGCGACGAAGTCGCGATGCTGCACTCCGCCCTCTCCGATCAGGAGCGCGCCGAGCAGTGGCACCGCATCAAGCGCGGCGAAGCCCGCATGGTGGTGGGCACACGCTCCGCCATCTTCGCTCCTGTTTCTGACCTTGCTCTCATCATCGTCGACGAAGAACAGGACTCCTCCTACAAGCAGGAAGAGACTCCGCGCTACAACGCCCGCGACGTTGCGGTCATGCGCGCAAAAATGGCGAATGCCGTGGTGGTGCTCGGCTCTGCGACACCCTCGCTCGAGTCTTATTACAACGCCACCAAGCATAAGTACGCGCTTCTCGAGTTGCCGGACCGCGTCGAGCAGCGTCCGCTGCCCGAGGTCGAGCTCATCGACATGAAGCAGGAATTCCAGGAAACCGGCGCGGAGCAGGTCATCTCGCGCAAGCTGGCCGAAGAGATCCGCGAGCGCCTCGAGCGGAAAGAGCAGGTCATGATCCTGCTCAATCGGCGCGGCTACTCTCCCGTGGCTCTCTGCCGCGCCTGCGGAAGCCGCATGGAATGCCGGAACTGCGCGGTCGCGCTCACCCACCACAAAAAATCCAATCGCATGGTTTGCCACTATTGCGGCTTCCAGGCACCCGTCCCCAAACACTGCGGCGAGTGCGGTAGCGAATATGTCTACTTTCTCGGCACCGGCTCAGAAAAGCTGGAAGAACTTCTGCACGGGATGTTCCCCCAAGCTCGCATCGGACGGCTGGATCGCGACACCGTCCGCGGCAAAGAAGATTTCGAGCGCACGCTCAGCGCCCTCAATGAAGGCGAACTCGATCTGCTGGTCGGAACGCAGATGATTGCCAAGGGACACGACGTCCATGGCGTCACGCTGGTCGGAGTGGTCGGGGCCGACATCGCGCTCGGTTTCCCGGATTTCCGCGCCGCCGAGCGTACCTTCCAACTTCTCACGCAGGTCGCGGGCCGGGCCGGTCGAGGCCAAACTCCAGGCAAGGTCGTCCTGCAGACGTATTTCCCCGATCATTACGCAGTGCAGTACGCCGCCCGCCACGACTTCACGGGCTTCTACGAAAAAGAACTTCGCTTCCGCAGCTGGATGCATTACCCGCCCTACTCCGCCCTCGCCAACGTGCTGGTGCGCAGCGATCGCCTCGACGAAGCTTTGCAATGGTCCGGGTTATTAGGAAAGTGGTTCGAGAAAACGCGCCACGAGGGTATCCGCGTTCTCGGTCCGGCCGCCGCGCCTATCTTGCGTCTCAAACGCGATTACCGATATCACTTCGTCCTGAAGTCCGCCAGCCGCGAAAAGCTGAACGCCCTGCTCCGAACCATGCTCGCCTACGCCGCCGCGCAAAAAATTCCCCGCACCCAGGTGATCGTAGACGTCGACGCGCTATGGCTGATGTGAAACGAGAAACGAATGGTGAAACTACAAACGAACCGGGTGCCCCGTCCAAGCTCCGCTTGGGCGGGCTCTCAGCTGAAAGCTAGAGCCCTTCCATCGTTTCCGCCATCTCTAGCAGCTTCGTCACGCTATTCCAGTTCCTTCCCGTTCCCGGTGTTTTCAACATACGCTCAATCGTAGCGGTCGAAACTTTCGAGCGGCCCTGGCCGTCCGGAAAGTAGATGTAAAGCTCGCGGCCATCCAAGTGTAATTCTTCCCTATCGGCTTTGATGCTCTGAATCCTTTCTCGCGCATCCAGACCCGGTTGGCCAGAGAAGAACAAGACCAGAAACTTGCCGGGCTCAATGCCGCGCCGCTTGGCAAACGGATTTCGGGCCACCACGTCGCGCATCTCCGCCGTGCTGCGCACGATCACCTCGGTGCGAAAGCCGAATTCTCGTTCGATTCCATCGGCAATCTGCTTGCTCACCTTTGCCAGGTTGCGCTCGTTCGTACCAAAGACAACGTTCCCGCTCTGCACGTAGGTTTGCGGGTCGCGCAGCTTCAGTGACGTGCACAGGGAGCAAAGCGCATCCATCTTGATCCGGTTGTGGCTGACCAGGTTGACTGCGCGGAGCATGGCGATCACGGCAGGCATTTCGGTGAAGTATAGCGCCACAACATAGGCGGCATCATTTCCCTTCGTGTCCTTAGTGGTTAATTACGAAGACGAAGAAGCGGGAGGCACGGGAAGGTTCAAGAACCAGCCAACACTCGTAGGCTCGAAATGGAGATCCGCGTTCAATGCCCGCGGAACATCGCGACAAACTCCTTCAACGAGCGGTGCGGCATGGGGTTCGGGGTCAGCGTGAGCACCAGCATGATCAGTCCAAACACCGCCAGCCACCTGCGCGCTCCGGAGATCTTCGGCCATTCCATTACGTCAGGATGGCGGAAGCTGCTGATCTCCAGCAAAATTGCCCACACCAGCCAGCCCATCCACAAATACACGGCCATGGGAATCAAAATCAGAATGGTCAGGCGCGAGACCGTCTTATGAAGACGCGGCGCAATGGAGAACACGATGTGTCCGCCATCCAGTTGTCCACCTGGCAGCAGATTGAGCGCCGTCGCGAACATGCCAATCCAGGCAGCGAAGGCCATCGGGTGCAGGTAGGACTTCTCCAGCGGCACGGCACCGAACCCGTGTGTCAGGCTGAGCAACGTCAATCCTCGATGCGCCAGCTGAAAAATCAGGGGGTAGTGAATTTCAACTACATCCTGGCTTGAGACGGTGCCCGTAGGAATTGCGCGCGAAAGTCCCAACGACATGGCCAAAACCGCGCAGGCCACTACAAAGCCCGCGATCGGCCCTGCGATTCCGATATCAAACAGCGCTGGACGCGACCGGATCGGTGAACGGATCCGGATGAACGCGCCCATGGTGCCGAACAGAGAAGGAAACGGAATGAAATAGGGCAGAGTCGCATACACCCCATACCGCACGCAGTACAGATAATGCCCCATCTCGTGTGCCAGCAGGATCAGCATCAGGGAAGCCGAAAACGGAATTCCCAGCAGCAAGCGCGAAGGATGCTGCACCATCTGGACCACTGGGAAAAACGGGACCTCACTATCTCCCATCCATAGCGGCGAGAGCCCCCTATCGAAATTGCTCTGCATGTTCGCGCCCACCACCAGCGTGGTAAACACGGTCGCCAGGAGCAAAATCCCATGCAGCCAATAGCGTTGCTTCGGCCGCGGCGCCAGATATACGGGTATCGGCCGGTAGTATTCAGCAGTAGAGGTGGGAAAGGCTGGGCTTGGGTCGGACATAGAGAACTAGTACCGATTGTAAGCCAGAAGTGGACTCGTCTGCGAAACCCGGCTTGATAAGAGCTTCTAGCTCACCTTGTCATTCCGACGCCGAACGCGGCGGAGGAATCTACGATACCAAGGTGCTCAGGCGGTGCCAGGGTGCCGAGTCGGCGTGGGCGAATCGCACAGGGGTCGAAACCGATCACCTCACATCGACCATGCGGCCGTTGCGCAGATTCCGAAGAAGGCCGATCTGGATGGACTCCTGCCTTTTGTCGGACTGAGATGAGAACGGTTCTCGATGGAGCACGCAGCGGTGACGAGAAAGATTCCTCCGCCGCGTTCGGCGTCGGAATGACAAGAGCGATATGGGAGGGCCGAGGTGGCGGCCCGCTTGGAGTCCCCGCGGTTGGGTCTGTTGAACCTCAACGAATCTCAACTCATTGCCTAATCGATCGACTGCAATTCCTTCCCCGGCTTGAAACGCACAGCTTTTCCGGGAGGAATCGAAACCTCCGCGCCCGTCCGGGGATTGCGTCCAATCCCGGTCTTGCGTGGCCGCACATTGAACACCCCGAAGCCGCGCAGTTCAATGCGATCGCCCTTGGCCAGAGACTTCTTCATGCTTTCAAACACGGTTTCGACCGCCAGCTCAGCTTTCGTCTTAGTGATGCCAGTCTTGTTCACCACTTCGTTGATGATGTCGAGTTTGATCACGGTCGGCTCCCGAGGCGGTTTTGCGGAACACCACCAAGTGCTTGATGCTAAGGGACATATCAGAGATTGTCAACGCCCGGCAGTGTCTCGTAAGATGACAGCAACGAAGTTCCAGCCAAAACACCAGCTCTTAGCAATTAGCCGTCAGCTCCTGGCGAGTTGATTTTTTCAGTGCGCTTATTGTCGGATGTTTGCGTCATGAACGGAGTTGGACTCACCCACTCAAACGCACTCGCAGGACTTGGAGCTAAGAGCTAACGGCTAAAGGCTGATTTCCATGTTGCCTGCAAGAACCAAATCGCAGACTTCAATTCCTCCCTCCCAAAGGAGAAACATGCTGAAGAGTGACCGCTGGATCCGCAAGATGGCCAAGGAACACGACATGATCAATCCCTTCTCGGAAAAGCAAGTGCGCGAGGGCGTCGTGTCCTATGGCTTGTCCTCTTACGGATACGACCTCCGCGTCGCCGACGAATTCAAAATATTCACGAACGTCAACTCCTCGATCGTCGATCCCAAGCACTTCGACGAAAAGTCCTTCGTGACCGTGCGCTCCGACGTCGCGATTGTGCCGCCCAACTCGTTCGCGCTCGCGCGCTCCGTCGAATACTTCAAGATCCCCCGCGACGTGCTCACCATCTGCGTCGGCAAGTCCACCTACGCGCGCTGCGGCATCATCGTCAACGTCACGCCGTTCGAGCCCGAGTGGGAAGGCTTCGTGACGCTCGAGATTTCCAACACCACGCCTCTCCCCGCCCGCATCTACGCCAACGAAGGCCTATGCCAGATCATCTTCTTCCAGTCTGACGAAGTCTGCGAAGTCAGCTACGCCGATCGAAAGGGCAAGTACCAGTCGCAGAAGGGGATTGTGCTGCCGAAGCTCTAGAAGCGGTCGTTGGCTGTTGGTCGTTGGCCGGGTGCCCCATCCTTGCGCGTTTTGTGCGCAAGGGTGGGATTCCACCGCTGCGTCAATCTTTGGATTTTGCTGACGACTGACGACCGACGACTGGCTCTACAGCGTCTTCAAAAACGTCAGCACCTGCTGTTGCTGAGCCGGCGACAGTTCCTCGCGGAAATTTTCAATCACCTCCGGCGCCTCTCCGCGGTGCCGGTTGATCGCGTCCGCCAGTGACTCCGACCTCAAATCATGCATGAACCGCGTTTTTGTTCGCAGTCCCCATCCCGCGCAGTCGCGGAACGAATCGCGTCATTCTGGGAGAGGTGGCCGGACCCGGGAACGTCTCTGCCCTACGAAAACCAGCGCGCCCTGTTCCTATTCCCAAACGCCCAAGGATTTTTGTGGAAAATCAGATGAGAAAAAGCACGAAACCAGCCCGAAGTGAAACGCAGAGGGAATTCTCCCGGGAGGTTGGTCTTGCCAACGATCGAAGGCGACGACCATCCACTAACGACCGCCCGGGATGTTTGAAGATGCTTGGCTATCAGCCAACGACCACCAGTCCCAGCAACGACGGTCTGCTGAAGACTGACGACTGAAGACTGACGACTACGCTAGGGCCAGCGCTTCGCCGTTTCTTCCCATGCCGCCGTGCGGGCCGGTTGCGGGTTCTGGTTGACCGCGGCTTGCTGCGGAATCCGGAGGGTCTGGGTCGCTTGGGACGTCGCCAATGTCGGCTTTGGACTATCCGTCCCCATCTCTTTGCTGTCCTCGGGGGATAGCAGAGGAGCTACCACCCGTAACGCCTCGACTTCCTTCTCGAGCCGCGCGAGTTCGAGTTCCTTCTGCCGAAGTACTTCATAAACATTCTTCATATCCTGGGCACCTGTAAGCTGCAGGGTTGCAGCACTTATCCGAACTCTAGGCAGGCCTTCCAGGTTTGTCAAGCGCCTAGAAAGTGACAATATCAGGCGTTGTGTGAAAAAGTGCCGAGAAGGAAAATCTGCTGCGAGAGTTCCGTATCGGGAGCATCAGCGCAGCATCATCATCACCACGATCACCACGACCGCGAGCACCATGGCCAGCACCATCAGCTTGTGTTTAGCCAGCCAGGAAGCTTCTTCCTCGTCGCCACTTAAGAAGCGAGGCATCTCGGCCGTTTGTTCTTGCGGAGCCGAAGCTTTAGAAACCTCCACGGCCTGATTGATCGATACCTCATCTCTGGCGCTGGGCTTCGCGGCCGCAGGCACCTGTACCTTCTTCTTTTCGCAGTCCAGGCAAAGCTGCCGTCCTTCGGAAACCGGAAACCCGCAAGCCGCACATTTTTTGAGATTCGCGATCGCACCCCGTGCCACCGCCGCCACCGGCGCCGCGACTTCTGGACCGGCAACTTGTGCAACTGCATCTTCTTTCGCAGGAACCGGAGGCGGTGCCGGACTCGGAGCCGAGGTTTCCAGGCCCGCATGACTCTCTACGGCAAGAATCTCCTCGGTCGGTGCCTCATCAGCAGGAGCGGGGGCGGCTTCGACTTGTGGAGATCTCTCGAGAATCTCATCGCTTGCCGCCGGTGCACTCTCAATGGGATTGACTTGCTTTTCGTCAACTACACTCGTTTTTTCGGCCGGGGGAGCCGTTTTGACGGGCTCAGGCGACCGTTCCTCTGCCGCAACCGGCGGAGTATCCGCTGAACCTGAAGTTGTCGGGGCTGTCACCTTCATATGGAACGCAATCCGTGAACTCGCCTGTGCCGCCGCGAGTGCCTCGAACCGTCCCATCGTCGCCGTGGGCTTCGGAGTCTCCAAGTCAGGAATCCGGATCGCGTCAGTCGCTGCCCCACCAATCTCCATCGTGGACGCGAGCGCCCGACCGGCATCGCGCGCAAATCCCGGCTCATCCTCTTCCTCAAATCCCCCGTCCGAGCTGGCGGCAACCGGCTGGGTGACCAGGCTCGCTGCCGGAGCGATGCCCAGATCTGCCGCAGAGTGTTCGAGCGCCGTGTGCACCATCACACCCATCCGCTCCAGGGCCGTAAGGTCGCGTGCCTCGAAAGCATTGGCCTTATCCGAGAACAGCTCGAAAACACCGATGACGTCGTCTCCACGCAGGAGCGGCATCACTACCACGGATCGAATCCCCAACGCTTCACAACTTTCGCGATTTACGCGCCCATCGGTGGTTGCGTCATCGCAGCGCAGAGTCTGCCGCGTGCGCACACTCTCGCCTGACAGTCCCGAGTTCACCTGCAGCTGAGCTCCTACCTCCGGTGCCGAAGTACCCGCGCTGGCCCGGCACACCATCTCCTCGTGATCCCGGAGCGCAATCGCCGCACCGGTCGCCCCTGTGATGTACTGCGCTCGCTCCGCCAGCAGTTGCAGGGTCGCAGACAGATCCCGTTGCGCCATTTCGGCCAGTGACCGGCCGCCATCCTCCGCGGGAAACCGCATCCCAGGCGGCGCTGTTTCCGGAGCGGCGGCAGTTCCCGGCCACCTCTGCGAAGGCAACTCCGCGGCCGGAGGTTCTCCCGACTGCACTTCGGCCGGAGACGGCGCGTCGCCGCGATCTTTATCGAGTATGGAATGAGGATCCATAAATTCGGCTGTTAGCCGTTAGCTGTTAGCTGTTAGCCTCTAGCCTCTAGCCTCTAGCCTTTAGCCTTTAGCTTTTAGCCTTTAGCTTTTAGCCTTTAGCTCTTAACCTCGCCGACTCACGTATCGTTCAGCCCCGGTGATCGGGGGTCAGCCGCATTCGACGCAAGGTCGCCACAAGCCACCCGCTATAAGCCATTAGCCATAAGCCATTAGCCAAACCCAACCCAAGCTTCTCGCCCGCAGAGCCTGAGTGTCAAGCGTGCCAGCCCACCCAGGTTCAATCCCCAAAGTCACTGCGCATCTCCCAACGGAGACCTGACACCTGAGCTACTTCTTCTTCGCCGGCAAATACTTCTTCTCGATCGACGCTACCACGACGTAATTCGGATCCACCATCTCCGCCAGCCGGATTCTTGCCACCTTTCCCAGCAACTCGTAAGCATCCAGTTGCGACAACCCGTAATCCTCCTGAATCCATCCCACCAGCTCCGTGAACGCAATCCGCAGCGCGTCGTCCACCGGGCGATAAGCTCCCACCGCCATGATGGCCGTATCGTTCTCGAACCGTGGCCAGTTGATCTTGTGCCCCTTGATCACGTCCACCTGCACCCGCGCCCGCAAAGGCACCTCGATCGCCGCTCCCGCGACTTCGCCATCTCCCATGGCCGCGTGCCCGTCACCCAGATAAAGCAATCCACCCTTCACGTTGACGGGAAAATATACGGTGTTGCCCACCGAAGCCTCGGGCGCATCCATGTTCCCGCCAAACTCCGCCGGAACGATCGAGCTTCGTGCCTCTCCGCCCGCCGGCGCCACCCCAATGCACCCAAAGAACGGATGCACCGGAATCTTCACCTCGAACTTGGAATCGAGCGCCTTGAAGGTCGCCGTGTTGGTGGCATGATCAATGGGATAAAACCAGATCTTCTCCGGCAAAGGCGCATGCAGCATCGGTGTGTAATTCGTGGCATTGAGCGCTCCGAAGCCCGGTCCCAGCGCTCCAACTCCCTGATCGCCATTCACTTCAAGACTGAGGATCTTTACTGCCAACGTATCTCCCGGCTCCGCCCCTTCGACATAAAACGGCCCGGTCAGAGGATTGTCCCCGGGCGCCATGCTCAATGTGTCCCCGGGCTTCCGGATCGCATCGCCAAAGCAGTCGAGCGTATTGGTGTCCAGGATGTCTCCCGGCTTCAGTCGCGCGACCGGCTCCGCCGTCGCATACACGTACTTCACATTGTGGATGGTCCCTTGATACTTCACGACATTGCCCTGCGCGACCGAAGGCGTGCTGCCCGCGAACACCCCCACACTTAGAGCCAAGATAAATCTCGAGCGCCAGCCAACTCGAATCCCCATAGCCTCTCCTTCGTGAAACCTTCGTGCCCTTCGTGGTGATCTTTCTTCGGGCAGTTCGTATGCACATGCCTGCCAGCAGCTAGCGAGTAGCAACTAGCTTCCGCGTGCCCGCTATCTTATCCGTTCCGAGAATTTTAGGAAGTGAACTTCAGGAATGATGCAGAACCAATCCAACCGCAGCCGCCACCGCGATCAGCGCTGGCTCAGGAATCTTCCAGCGGAACAACACCGCCAGGCTCACCATCCCGATCAATGCCGTCGGTACATCGTAGATCGACCGCCGCGCTAGCACGATCACGGCTCCGGCGATCGCACCCGTTGCGGCCGCCGTCACGCCACGTACAAACGCATTGAGCTGCGGATTTTTGGCCCACTTCTTATACGAAGGGGCCAGCGCCACCACCACCACATACACGGGCAGGAAAACTCCTAGCGCCGCAGCGGTCGCTCCTGCCACTCCGGCAACCAGGAATCCAATGAAAGCGACGGTGATGACTACCGGCCCCGGCGTGATCATCGCCACCGCCACCGCATCCAGAAACTGACGATCATTCAGCCAATGGTGCCCCTCGACTACGCCTCCATACAGAAACGGCAGAATCGCCAGCCCGCTGCCAAACACAAACATGCCCGCCTTGGCGAAATAGAGAAAAATTCCCGCCAGTGAACCTCCGCCCGACAAGGCCGCTGTCATCGCGAAAGTTCCCGCGTTGCCCACGATAATTTTTCTCGGCATCGCTTTGGCTGCCAACGCGACCACTCCGCCCAGCACTACCAGCCAGATAATCTCCCGCGAAGTTACCGCCGTCGAAATCGCCAGCACACCGAAGATCGCCCACAGCAGCGAGTCCTTTTTCAGGGTGAGCTTTGTCAATTTCACCGTCGACCGCGCAATGATCGCAATCACTGCCGCCCCAATCCCGTAAAACATGCCCTGCATCCACGGCAACCCACCGAAACGCACGTAGGCCCACGAGAGTGCCAGTACCATCAAGAAAGACGGCAGCACGAACGCGATCCCCACCAGCGTCGCTCCCAGCACGCCTGCGCGCACGTAGCCCAGATAAATCGCCAATTGCGCGGCCAGCGGGCCGGGCGCCAATTGTGCCAGGGCAAGTCCCTCGACATAATCTTCACTGCTCACCCATCGCCGTTTGTCGACGAGGTCCTGCTGCATGTGTCCGGCGAGCGCAATCGGGCCGCCGAATCCAACCGCTCCCAGCCACAGGAAGTAGCCGACGAACTCTCCCAGTGACGCCTGCGCGTCCACTGTTTTCCCCGATACTGATCCCATTGATGTCATGGCCCCACTACGCCTGGGTGCCCCATCCTAAACGTCGCGCACTTTGCGACGTTTAGGATGGGTCCATCACACCCTCAATTACGGCTTCGCCGAATTCGTCAAATCCAGTGCGGCCCTCAGCCCTTTCGCAAGCTTGCCAGCATCGTCATTCGCCCAGAAATGCATAAAGAAGAGTCGAGGCTCTTCGGTCAGCATGTGACTGTGCAGGGCTGTCACTTCAATTCCGTTCTCGCGCAGCGCCTTCATCACCGGATTCACCTCCTTCCCCAACAACACGAAATCCCCGGTAATGGCCGCCTTGCCGTCTCCCGTTGCCTGGAAGTTGATCGCCGTTCCCACACCCATTGACGGAGGCACCACCATGGCCGCGTCCGTGATCGTTTCCGCGCGCGGCACTCCGAACGCCAGAATTCCGCCGTTCACCTTCCCGCTCCGGCCCAGCGCCTGTTCAATCTTTTTCTGATCGATCCCGCTCAACTCGTTGCTCGCCGCCGTCCCCGCCGCGTCTGGTCCCGGAGTCTTGCTGAGCGCGAGCGCATCATGAATCGCTGTAGCCATCTTCACCGCGTCTCCGCGGCTGGCAATGTGCATGTACAGAACTCGCGGCTGCTCCCCAATGAGGTGATTATGAATCGCGGCAATCTCGATCCCGCCCTCCTGAAGTTTGCGCATGACCGGTTCGATCTCATCCTCGGTCAACACGAGGTCACCCATCACCATGGCATCGCCATCCATTTTCTTAAAGGCTGCCCACGACCCCAGCGCCAGCCCCGGTTTGATCGCCGTCCCCCGCACCATCACGTGCAGATCCTTCCGCGGCATCCCGAAGCGCAGGACATCTCCCATCACGGCCCCCGGGCGTCCCATCGCATCCTCCACCGGCTTCCATGCACTCGCGCTCTGTTGTCCCCACGCTGACCCGGTAATACAGAGCAGCAGAGACAGTCCCGGCACGGTCATGCGCAGTGCATCTCGCAAAATTTCTGCCCACCTTCCCGATCGTTTCATCCCCGTTATCCTCCATTCGTATTGAGCCTGCGTCCTGATTTGATGCACCTACGCCGCAAAGTCGACCGCCGAATTCCAACCTGCAGCAAGCGCATTTTCGTAGGTAGCGGCTGCAGCCGCTACATCCTGCAGGGCCATCCCTGTGCTGTCAAAAATAATCATCTCTTCCGGCGAACGACGCCCAGGTTTGCGGCCCGCGACAATTTCCCCCAATTCGGCGTGCACGTCCGAAAGCTGCATGGTTCCCGCCGCAATCGCATGGTGCAGGTCGCCGATCGCCGCGCACTGCTCTGCCACGTCCGCCACAACTTTGCAGGCCGCCATCAGCGCCGGACCCAGTTCCTGTTTCTCCGGATGATCCGCACCCACGGCTGCCAGGAAAATTCCCGGCGGCACGTCATCCTTCGTCAGCAAAGGCTTTCGCGATGTGGTGCAGGTCACCCCGACATCGCTTTCCAGAAGCGCCTTCCTGAGATCCGCCACGGCTCGAACCTCGATGCCCAATTCGTCTGCAATTTGTTCAGCAAATTGCTCGGCTCGCTCCCGGAACGTGTCGTAGGCGAAAACGCTCCGCAGAGGAAGCACAACCGCCAGCGCCCGGACTTGGGCCTGGCCTTGCACTCCGCAGCCGCAGACCGTGAGAACTGCGGACTTCGGACGAGCCAGATATTTCGCCGCCACCGCCGTCGCTGCCGCCGTGCGTCGTGCCGTGATTTCTGCGGACTCCATCACGGCCAGAGGTCGCCCATTCTCGGCGTCGCACAGCATTACCATTCCCTGGATCGTCGGCAGCCCAAAGCGTTCTCCATTTTCTGGATAGTTCGCGTTCACCTTCACGGCGAAATAGTTCCGCTGCAACCGCAGAAAGCCGGCCTTGATGTGAAAGGCTCCCTTGTTTGCGTCTAGACCGAGCATTCCCGGTGGCTTCGCCTGCTTTTCGCCGTACAACCGGAAGGCCTGTTCGACCGCCGCGATGCATTCCTCCATCGTGAGCAGGCGCGCAACCTCGTGCCGGGTCAGCAAGAGCGTGGCCTCCCGATTCATCGCGCCAATCCCGCCGGCTGCAACAGAAGTCCGGCTAACTCCGCCACCGGGGATACCTCAACGGGCTTCTCTCCTCGGCTAAAAAGACGCGCGCCGGCCGATCCCTTCAACGTGACGGCATCGTTTTCAATGCGCAGCATCGCGCCTTCGCGCAGCCCGGCCACCGAAGCGTCATTTTCTTCGAGAAATTGCAGGATGCGCTCTTCCTGCGTCTCCCCCATGTGAGTTGAGCATGGATCGGGATCGAGATAGTGCGGGCTGATCTGGAAATCGACCAGGCCCAGCGCCGCGAAGGACGGCGGTTGTACCACCGGCATGTCTTTCGTCGTTCGCAAGCTCGGACCCGCCACGATCGCGCCTGCGCTCGAGCCGACATACGCTAGCCCTTCCGCCACGGCGTGACGGATCGGTTCCAGCAAATCGAAATCGTAAAGCCCCTTCAGCAAACGAAATGTGTTCCCACCGCCCACGAACACGGCATCCGCTTCCGCGACAGCTCGCCGTGGGTTGGAAACATCATGCAATGATGAGAGCTCGTATCCCATCGCATGAAACCGAGCGCGTGCCTGGGCCGCATACTTGCCGCGCTCGTAAACTGCAAACGGAACAAACACGATTCGTGTTGCCGATCCGAGAAAATCGCGAATCTCGCTCTCGGCATGATCCAGGTAGCCGCTGCCGTAAAGCGTCGAGTTGCTGATCAACAGAACGCGTTTCATGGTCGGCTCCCGCCGATGATTGCCGTTAACTCAGCCCGTAGTACAGTCCCTCGATCAGTTCCATGCCGCGGCGCAACAGTTCGTCGTCGGCTACGTTCTGCGACGCCCAGCCTTTCAGAGTTGCATCCAGCCCCAGCCCTTCGCCGCGACCGAACTTCTCATCCGCCAGATCTGCGTCATGGATGATTTGTGCGATGCGCTTCACCTTAGAGTCTCGTACCGCAAACTCTTTTCTAAGCGTCTCGAAGGTGCAGTCCTCCCTGCGATGCCCGAACCCGGCAGCGCTGAACATGTCGAAGGGAATTGAGTCGGGTTTGCTATCGGGGTCGTCGCTAAACACAAAGCGTGCCTTCGGATCAATAAAGCGCCGAATCAACCATGCGGACGAGACCCGGTCGATTCCCGGCCGCGGCCGCGTCATCCAGATCCGGTTGCGGTAGCGACTCGCTTTTTCCATGCTCGCCCTCCCGCGCACAGGTTTTTCGTCCTCATCGGCCTGCGCCAGCAGCGCTTCGATTTTTCCCCGCAGCGGGTTGTCGAAAAAATCGATCGCTTCAATTTCCTGAAACCTGCGTCGCAAACGGACGAGCCGCCCTTTGGGGCGAGACGCACGCGCCAGCAAGCCCTTCAACTCCCGCCCCATGGTCTCGTAGTCGCGTGCACGCGCTTCGACGAAGAGCTTCCGCAGTTGCTCGTCCGACAAATCGTCAAACCCTTGCACCCGCACCACCGATGCGTCGCCCCGATAATTCCGGATGGCCGTGGCCAGCCACTCGAACTTCTCCTGGTTCGCGGCCGACTCGGGCAGCACGTGGCCGGAGGAACGCAACGCAATCGCGCCATAACGCTGCAACTTGCGCCAGATCTCGACTCGTTGGCTGGCCCGGCTGGAAGGCAGCCGGTACACCAGCAACAACCAGCGCACGACAGGAACGTGGGTTACAGCCATTCCAAATATGTTATAGCTATAACATCATCTGTCAAGGAAGAAGTTACCGTGCCGATGGAGAGGCGTCCGCCCCCGCCCGCCCCAGCAACAAAGGAATTGCATGCAATGGTCAGAATTGAATGGAACGATTGAAATCGCGCAGCGACGCCAGTAGCTAGCCCCGCACGTGAGTGCAGGGAAAGTACCGGAAATCAGCTCAAGTCCCCTTCAGGGGACCGCACTCCGCTGCCTGACACGACATAAGGCTCAGGAATGAAGCGAGACGCTAGCGCACCCACGTCAGCCACGCCCATCCCACCAGCAACGTCAGCACCGTGATCGGCACCCCCACCCGCACATAATCCCGAAACTCAATTTCCACATCGGGCTTCGCCGACTCCACCACAATAATGTTTGCGACGCTGCCGGTGATGGTCAGGTTCCCCGCCAAGGTCGAAGCCATGGCCAGCAGCAGCCAGGCCTTGTGCGGATCCGCAAACCCCGGCACCAGCGACTTCAGTAACATCACGGCCGGAACATTGTTCACAATATTGCACAGCCCCGCCACCGAGAGCGTGAAGATCCAAGTCCGTTGCAGGTTCCAGTGCTGGGCGACATCCAACAACCGCGTCGTGATGCCGGCATTTTCCGCCCCGCCCACAATCAGAAATAATCCGACAAAAAACACCAGCAGTCCCCAGTCGACTTCTTTATAAAGCTGCTGCGGTTCGAGCGTACGCGAGACCAGCAGCACGGCTGCTCCCAGCGCCGCCATCATCGCCGGATCTACTCCCAGAAAGAACCCCACCACTACCGCCGCTGCTACGATTACCGGCTTGGTGAGCTTTGACAAATCCAGCGCGGGCAGCGGGATCTCACTTCGATCCTGCGCTTCCATCGTGACGTTCCGCATGTGCACCCAATGCAACACGCCCCAGTCAATAAACAGACCCACCAGCGCGACTGGACCAAGGTGGGCCAGAAAATCCCGGTAATGAATTCCCGAGAACGACCCGATCAGCATGTTCTGCGGATTGCCGGTAATCGTCGCTACGCTTCCGATATTTGACGCCGTCGCCACTGCCAGCAAATAGGCAAGTGGCTGCACCTTCATCTTGCGCGTGATGCTCAGCACGAATGGGACCATCACCAGGCACACAATGTCGTTGACGAAGAATGCCGAAAGAACTCCGCACGTGAACACTACCGCCGGCAGCAGTTGATGCGGCTTCAGTCGCCGCAGCACCGCCTCCGCATTCCACTCGAAGAATCCCACCAGGTGCAGGTTCCCAACAATCAGCATCATCGAGAACAGGAGCACGATCGTCTGGAAGTTAACGTGGCCGAGCGCGTCTGTGGGTTGCACGATGCGGAAGGCGACCATCGCCACCGCCCCGATGATGGCCGCGCCCGTGCGATCGATTTTCAGCCCGGGAAATTTTCCCAGCGCGAAAACCACGTAGCTGGCGAGGAAGATGGCGTAGGCGGCGGCGATGCGAACGTCCGACAACGCGGCGGGAGAGAGGGCGGGCATTGGGCCCGCTCAGGATAGCAAGCCCAGACCGGGATACGAAAACCCAGAAAATATCTCCACCGATGCCGTAACCTTTGTCCGTGCCTGCATCATTAGATAAGTAGGAAGCCGCTGCGGAGATCGGATTTGAAAGCAACCGAGCACGACACAGCCGAACGCCGCCTGGTCGAAGCTGCGCAACGCGATCCCCGCTGCTTCGCCGAGTTGTATGAAGCCAATTTCGACCGGGTCTACGCGTTCGTCGCGCGGCGGGTGCCCAGCCGGGAAGAAGCGGAAGACGTGACCGCCGAGGTCTTTCATCAGGCGCTGTCCGGACTCGCCGGTTTCGAATGGCAGGGACCGCCCTTTATCGCCTGGCTATTAGGCATCGCGTCGAACTTACTGGCACGCCGCTGGAAGCGCGCGGGGAATCAGTTGGAGATCCTGATCGATGACATCGAATTGGAAGCAGTTGCCGTCGATGCGGATCGTCAGACCTTGTTCGCGCAACTGCTCGATCAATTGCCCGAGGATCAGCGCCGGGTCATCGAGCGCCGCTTCTTCGCGCAGCGCAGCATTCGTGAAATTGCGCACGATATGGGACGCAGCGAAGGCGCCATCAAGCAACTCCAGTTCCGCGCCCTCGAAACGCTCAGAGCTCAGGTGAGGAATCGCCATGAATGAGATGATCGATCAACTCGACGACTCTATCAGCGCCCTGCTAGCCGGCCAGAAACCCCACTCGCCGCAAAACACCCAGCTTCGGGGACTGATGCAGGTGGTGAACGACCTACGCTGCACCCCGAATCACGAATTCCGCGCGCGCCTCCGCGCTGAATTACTGCGAGGGTCAGATGTGACTTCGCAGTCACCCAAAAGCGCGATGCCACGCCCTTCATCCGATCGTGCCACGATCATTCCTCCTCTCTTCAGTATCGGCCCCAGCAACCTTCCCATTCGCGGATCGCATCTCGCCCTCTCGTTCGCCCTCCATGCAGTCGTGCTCGCGCTCGTCGGCGCCTCTGGTTGGTGGATGGTCGAACACCGAACCGCCGTTCGCACCCAAGTCACTGAACTCATCCCGAGCAGTGAAGACTACATTCTCCCTGTCGCCCCCGGAGCGATCCACGGAGGAGGTGGTGGCGGCGATCAGGACAAGCTTCCCGCATCGCACGGCACAGCTCCGCGTTTCGCCAACGAGCAACTCACACCACCCGCAGTCATCGTTCGCAATGAAGCTCCGAAGCTGCCCGCCGAACCCACCCTGATCGGTCCGCCCGACCTGGTGTTGCCGCAGTCCGACAAGTATGGCGACCCAATGGCCAACATTCTCAATCCGCCTTCGAATGGAACCGGCAGTGGTGGTGGCATCGGCAGCGGTCACGGAGGAGGCATTGGCGCGGGCGAAGGTCCTGGTATCGGCGAAGGTCGCGGGGGCGGCGTGGGTGGAGGCGTCTATCACGTAGGCGGAGGCGTTTCCGCTCCCCGCCCCATCTACGACCCCGATCCCGAATACTCCGATGAGGCTCGCAAGGCCAAGTACCAGGGAAGCGTCGTGCTGGTGGCCGTGATTGGTCCCGACGGCCGTCCCCGAGACCTGCGCGTTATGCGCTCGCTCGGCATGGGCCTCGACCAGAAGGCCCTCGATGCCGTCTGGAAATGGCGCTTTACCCCCGCGATGAAAGACAACCGGCCAGTCTCCGTACAAGTGAGCATCGAAGTAGTCTTCCACCTGTACTGAATCCGCGTCATCACCATCCAGGCACCTGCCCCAACAGATATCGGTGGGTGCCAGTTTTGCGTGGGTGCCCCATCCTAAGTTTTTCGCGTTCTTTGCGAAAAACTTAGGGTGGGGACTTTCGACCGCATGCGCACAGCAATACTCTCAGGCCCATCCTGCAAACAAATTATTCAATCCCTCCGCCAATGTCGGATGCGCAAAAATTCCATCCCGCAGCGCCGTAAATTTCAATTTCCCCAGAATCGCCATTTCAAAGACCGCCATCACCTCACCACCCTCAATCCCCAACACGGTCGCTCCCAGGATCTCCCCCGTCTCCGCATCCACAATGGCCTTCATGAACCCGCGGCTCTCATCCATCTCCAATGCGCGCGCGACGTAGTTCATCGGCATCTTGGCCACGCGAACCTTGCGCCCCTGCTGCCGTGTTTCCTCCTCGGTCAACCCTACATGCCCCAATTGCGGATCAATAAAGCACGT
>QIAH01000482.1:0-5141 GCA_003225465.1 Acidobacteriota bacterium
TGCAAACCCAGCCGCCAGCGCCGCGGTCTGACCAAAGTTTCGGCGCAACCGGACAGCAGTGACACGAGGGTCGATTGCGGCAAGATCACTCAGTCGTTTATAAGTAAGATCTGTGCTCCCATCATCCACGAAGACAAGCTGGTATTCCCACTCAACGTCTTCCATCACTGAGTGCAGCCGAGCATACAGTTCGGTAATGTTGTCCTCCTCGTTGTGGAATGGAACAACAATGGAAAGGGTTGGTTTTGTTGTGAGGTCAGGCATGGTGGACCTTTCTGCTGAAAGCGCAATCGATCGCCTTGAGCCGTGTCAGTTGCGTCGACGTCGTGCTAGTGACCGCAGCCACATTCATTTCGCCTAGAACGGTGGAGGATGTCCCGGCCCTCACTTCCACCCCCAGCGCAGCATGCAAACTGGGAGCATTCGCTTCGATTTCGTAGATCCTACGGGGAGGGCAATCGATAGCGAATGCTCCTTGTGTGTCCAACTCGGTGTCCTTAGTTATGGGCCCGTGAAGGACAATGCGTGCCCCGGGCAAAACGGCAGGTTTTCCGTTCGTGCCCTTCGTGAACACATCACCTCTTATTGATCTAAGTGCGAGGGAGCTGCCTTGACCAATACCAAGGCCCAAGAACAGCAAGATCGCCAACGCTTTCCCAATCAATGTCCGCATGGCTGCTCCTCCTGGTCACTTAAATTGCAATGTGCTGTCCAAACCAAGGGCATCCCACGCGATTTGTTTCAAGGCGTTGAGAACACGATAGATGCAATCAGTTCGCATACAACTCACGGTGGATAGTGAGATGTCACTTGAGTTCGTTCGACTTGACATGTCAAAGACCTTGTGACAGTCACGCACTGGGTATAGGGGCGAAATACGCGAGGCAGTGCTGTCTGGAGCGGCCATGCCGAGTCTTGGCAGAGAGGTGAAGCGGGAAGAGGACGTTGTCGCCGGACGCCCGGACTGGAACCGATGTGGGCAGTCCAGCCGGATGACCCTTGCTAGGTCCCAACGCTCTTGTTTGAGTTCCTCTTACTGCCAAAAGCCTACGTAATTTCTTTTTTGATTCAATTGTCCGGTGAGTATTGCCGTTGGTTGACCGGAACCTGACCAGGATGATTGCTTGATCGTTTTCGCGATGTTGTGCGCCAGGTTGTGTGTAGCCCGCAAATTACTGCCGAGAAAGCGGACATCACCATTCACGGTACGCTCAAGAACGACCTTACCCTCACGTGTGAGAAGTTGACTCCGCACAGATAACTTCGTGGCGCCACTTACAGTGGTCACAGCGCGCCGCGTTTCGCTGCCCGGCGTGTATTTCTCAACGGTTGTTTTCAGCACTAGCAGATTCGGAACTTCGCTAGAATTCAGGTCACCCTCGCGGAACACTTGCAGGAATTGCTTTCTCTTTTTCAATTCCTCCACGAGATTCTCGTAAATCGCGATTTGGAACGAAGAGGCGAGGTCCAGGTTCCCAGGGTCAACCTGGTCGATCTGAACACTCCAGAGTGTAGAGGAAGCCTCGCTGCTGCCAGAGGATTTAGTAGCCGCAGTCTGGGCGGGCAGCTGACCAGAAAGTGCAAACATGATTGCCACCAGCGCGATCCCGCAAGCGATCGATAAATTGTATTTACTCGTTTTCATGCTTGGCCTCCGAAGGGCTTTCTTTCGTCGCCTGATCTTGGCGAGAACTGATGGTTACGCCCCGAGTTATAAGTTCACTCTTTACAAACTCGCCCTGTCCTTTTGCCAACTGGAAGATCGCACCATGAATTCCGTGATCACCATCCACATATTCCAGAGTCAGGGTGTCGTACTTCTTGTGGGCAAAGAGACTGACAACTCGGCCACCACCGAATGGGGCGGCCGTCTTGCCCAATGTCATTGGCAAGCCGCCGACCTGCTTGCTCTCCGCACCCAGAAAAACATACCGAATCCATGCGATCTTCACTTTGGCGCCGGGCTTTCCGTTCTGCTGAAACTGCAGCGAATCATCTTGAATGGACAACGTCCCGGTGCTGTTATTCCTTGCGTTCGCGAATCCGAGCAGATGAGTCGCCCGAGTACTAAATGGTGTGCTCGTGTCCAGTCTCTGCGTTATTTTCTGCGCTTGCGCAGCCAGGCTACAGCAAATCAACACAATCGAGAGCCACAAAGCATGGCGTCGGTCTGGCTGGTAAGCCTCGCTGTGACTGCGTGAAACAACAAAACGAACCATTTGTTCTCCGATCGCAGCCACGCCCTCGGGGCAACGCTGCTCACATTCTCAGATTCCTCAAGCAATTCGACTGCCGCGATTCGCGGTTGTCTGTGCTCTGAAGCTGTGCAGCGCACTCGCGGTATTGCTAACACCAGCTGTGGGTTGCAACAAGCAATTGAGGCTTTGTGTCAGTCACCGTGACAGACACGTCACACATGGTGACTCGGGGGACAGATCTTCCGAACACCATAATGCGACGACGCATAAAGGTGGACGTAAGTTGTGTCACCCATGTTTGACAGAAACGTCAGCGCTGGTGACATCAGGGATCGTGCCCAGCGCAATGTGCAAAGCACTTGTCTTGCCAACAGCAAGAACGATCGGCCGCTGCGTACTTGACTACTGAGATGCCATGAAACCAATCAATCCTTAGTGTTGGGCCAGCCGGCGCTCCTGAGGGCTCGTGGTCGATCCACTTTTTGGACAAAGACCTTCAGTCATCGTCAGCAAAACGGGTGAGCTTCCTGGCTGTGCGTTGTTGTGGAAGGTCGCATGCAAGCTCCAGATTGCCCTGAAGGGCATTGGCGTGACGTCGGATTGTAGGGTCAAACCAAAGAGCAAGCTTGGAGGGTAGGTTGAAACGGATTCCGGTCGCTTCAAGCGGCAGCATCTCGATCACATCGGATCACAGCGGGTCAGATGTCCTAGTGCGGCTTAATGGACGGATCGATGTGGATTCCTCACCCGACCTTCGTGATTACCTATTAGCCATCCTGTCCGAGGAACCATCGCCTCGCGTAATCACCGTGGACTTGGCAGGTGTTCCCTACATTGAGACGTCTGGGATCGCGACCTTGGTCGAAACTCTTAGAATCGCCCGCCATCATCGGGCGATATTTTGCTTGCAAGGACTCAGTGGTCCAGTGCTCAGGCTATTCGAGGTTACGGGCGTGCTGGCCCTGTTCGAAGCCAGCGATTGCGGACAGAAGGTCTCCTGATGGCCAAGGTTCTCGAAAACGTCGGTGAAAGAACAATCGAACATCTCGATTACGTCGGAAGTCTGAATATTCAGCTCTGGGCCACATTGCGCGCCATGGGACGAGCGCTGCCGTTTGTAGGAAATCGTTACCGTTGGCAGGCTACCGTGAGGCAGATGCTGGAAATCGGCGTCGATGCCATGCCCATGGTCTCTCTGATGGCGATCTGTACTGGATTCATTCTCGCGATGCAAGGAGCTTCTGAACTTCGCCGCTTTGGAGCTATGCAATACGTCATTGACTTGGTTGCGGTTGGCTTTACGCGCGAACTCGGACCGCTACTCACCGCGATTGCGGTGAGTGGGCGATCCGGGTCGGCATTCGCGGCTGAGATCGGGACGATGAAAGTCACCGAGGAACTCGATTCCCTCCGCGTCATGGCGCTGGAGCCGGTGGAGTTCGTGCTCGCACCCAAGTATCTGGCAGCTTTGATTTCGGTCCCCTGCCTCAGCATCATCTCGAATTTCTTCGGCATTTTGGCTGGTGGTTTGTTCATGTTCTTGAGCACTCGCCTGGCGCCGTTGTTGTACGTTCACTACGTTTTCAATTCCATCAACTTGCGCGACGTGATCACCGGGCTGATCAAGAGCGTGGTGTTCGCAACCATCATTGCTCATGTTGGGTGTCTGGAAGGGTTTCGTGTCCGCGGAGGCCCTGATTCAGTGGGTCGTTCGACTACGAGCGCAGTGGTGAAATCAACATTCCTCGTCATTGTCGCGGATGCAGTCTTCACCGCAATCTTTTACTTCACGGTGAAATTCTGATGCCGATCATCTCGGTTCGTGATCTCGTGGTTGAATACGACGGTCGGCGCGTGCTGAATGGTCTGAATCTCGACATCGAGCACGGAGAGACGATGGTGCTGTTGGGTGGCAGCGGCTCGGGAAAGAGCACTCTGTTGCGTCAGATCATCGGGCTGGAGCGCCCTAAGTCTGGCAGCGTCCACGTCAAGGGTATGGATATTACGCGTTGCTCACAGTCCGATCTGAATAAGATTCACCTGTCGATCGGCGTGGCCTTTCAAAGCGCGGCTTTGTTCAATTCGCTGACAGTCGAAGAAAACGTAGCTTTGCCACTGCGTGAACACACACGGCTTGCACCCTCAATCATTGACCTTGTGGTGTGGATGAAGCTGACCGCAGTCGGTCTCGCGGAGTCTGGCAAGTTACTTCCCCGGGAACTCTCGGGTGGCATGAAGAAGCGCGCAGCCGTGGCGCGAGCGCTCGCGCTCGGCCCTGAAATCCTCGTGCTCGATGAGCCATCGGCCGGACTTGATCCTATCGTCGCCGCGGAACTCGATGAATTGATTCTGCTCCTCAAGGAAGCTTTACAAATGACAGTCATAGTCGTTACTCACGAACTGCCGAGCGCATATCAGGGCTCATTCAGCTCGGTCGGCACGAAAGACGAACTTAAAGCAAGTCAAAATCCGCGCGTGCGACAGTTTCTCGATCGCATTCCCGAAAACGTAGCGAAAACGCCGGCAGTGGCCGCGTACTTCGAAAAGTACATGCAGTCTCAGGAGACATACCCGTGACCACACAAGCCAAGGTTGGCGCCTTTGTTCTTGGATGCTTTTCGATTCTGGCATTCACCCTCATCTACCTCATCAATGCGCAGTTTAGCGGACACACCGTTCCGTACCGTACGTATCTTCGCTACGCCGGTGGGCTGGAGCCGGGGGCGTCGGTGCTGTTTGGCGGCATCAACCTAGGAAAGGTGACGGCAGTACGGCCTGCCGAATCCGATCCCACCAAGATCGAAATTCTGGTCGATGTGAAACAAGGCACTCCGGTGAACGACAAGTCTATAGCCAAGTTGGGTCTTGTCAGTGTGATGAGTGGAACCGCACTGTCCATCACGACAGGCGGCAACGACGCCAGGCGTCTTCCACCGGGTGCGA
>QIAH01000482.1:5163-7181 GCA_003225465.1 Acidobacteriota bacterium
GTGTGGCGGACAACGCGAACGGCTTGATCACGCAGGTGCGGGAGAAAGTGGAGGGAATCAGCGGAGATGCGCACAGTTTGCTCGCCAACTTGAATGCTGTAACGGGAAGACCCAATCAGCGCAGGATTCGAGACGTGCTAGATAACGTCAATGGAATGCTCGCGACGGAGCGGCCAAAGATCGATCGCCTTACCGATCAGTTGAACGCGCTGAGTCAGCATGCCGATGACACCATTCAAAACGTGAATGGTACTGTCAGCGATGTCCGCGAGCCCGTCCGCAAAGATCTAGCGGAACTGCAGAACACCTTGCTCCAGGCCAAGCAATTGCTGGCTGACATGCAGGTGTTGGTGCGAGCAAATGACTACAAGATTGATGACACAATCGAAAACCTGCGCACGGCGACGGAGAACCTCGACCAGTTGACCGAATCAGTGAAACAGCGTCCGTGGAGTCTGATTCGTGTCAAACAGCCCGAAGATAGGAAGATGCCGAAATAATGCACACCCAAATCAAAAGACGAAACTTCCATGCCTGTCTCGGCAAGCATGGCCACCGGATGGGGTCTATGAGAAGAACTGTGACTAAGATTCTCTTCTGTCTCGCAATGTTGGTAATTCTGGTCGGTTGTGGCAGAGTGCGATATCCCCAGTACTACACTCTGAATCTGCCTGCGCCGCCCGATCCCCCTCCTTCAGAAAATGCCCACGCCACTCTGGCGGTTCGCGAATTCAGGGCCCCCACGTACCTTCGGCAGGGAGGCATTGCATATAAGACATCTCCGGAACAAATCGGATTTTATGCTTACCATCGCTGGTCCACTGACCCACGTGAGCAGGTCACGAATGCGGTTATCGATCGCCTTCGTGCCAGCGGATCGTTTGCCTTTGTAAAGCCTTACGACGGACGGCCTGGTGCCAGCTATGTGCTTAGCGGACGATTGGAGAAGCTCGAGGAAATCGACTACGCGGGTGGCGTCAAGGTTGAAGTCGCAATCTCCGCGCAGATTACAAATCTCGCCACCGGGATGACCGTTTGGACCAACTCTGTTTCGGAGGTGGGAGACATAAATAAGCGCGATGTCGCGGCGGTGGTTTCAGAAATGAACCGCACGATGGAACGGGCGATCGAAAAGCTGCTGAGTCCAATACCTGCGGATGTGGTGACTGGTCCCACGGCAGCTAAGCGAAACTAAACATTCGATAGATCGACGAGTCCGGCGAATCGACCGTTGAGGCACTGACCTTCATGTAGCTTCGCTGAGTCCGGAGGTATCTCTGCTTGCTCGTCGTTGTCGCAGTCGTTGAAGGAGTTTGTAGTGAACTGTTTCAGAAACCATGCGGTCGGTTCTCACACGTGTGAGTGGCTCGCGATAGCAATGGTCATTTTATTGTCATTCGCATTACGCATTGTCTCGTTAAGATTTTGGTTGTGGCTCCTTACACGCAAAAGTAATAGAGACGAAAATGAGAAGGAGTATTGGCGCATACATGGAGGGTAAAGCAGGGCCTGTCCAACCGAAGTAACCGAACTCCATCTCGATATGGATACAGGCAACGAACGAAGGAACTGGGATCGGCGCTACTGCCCAGGGTAAGCGGAATTCGGCCTGACGCGCGTGATTACCGCAGGAATCAGCCTGTAAACGTTGTGCCCCACTTTCAAGGACGGATATCCCGCTGAGCAAAAACGCCGCACAAACAAACTCCCGCATGATATCCATTCCATGCGGGAGGCTTTTATCACTGCGAAATGCTGCGTCGATTATTGATTGATCAGCGGCACTTGCACCAGTTCTACGTCAATTGCCAAACCCAGCCGCCAGTCGAGCTGATAAAACAATGCGGTTTCCCTGCCCGAGAGTACTTTGCGAAACGCGGGCACGTATTTCAATCTCAGCTGCATAATTGACTGTTCAACCGCAGCGCGCTTGCGGATGTAATTCTCGGCTTGTTCACCCGTCATGCTGCTGTAGTTGTCGGCATAGTTGCTCAGCAGAGCAATTTTCGTGTCGTAGA
>QIAH01000312.1 GCA_003225465.1 Acidobacteriota bacterium
CCGGCTTCCACCCGGGCGCGACCGAGCACGCGAGCAATAATGGCGCGCTCTGCCCTCAGACGCTTCTGCTGTTCAGCAAGATATCCAAGCAACAGCCCCATCACCAACAGGTAAGCCGACAGCATAAAGAGATGCTTGGGTTCAAACTGCGCTGTGCGCACGCTCAGGGTATACCATCCATGCCGCGTCAAAATCTCGTCGATGCGCGCAGCGATGCCATGCTTTATGGCGAAGCTCTCAGCCCACAGAAGAGAAACGGTGGCAACCGAGGTCCCGAACGTCTCCCAGAGTCCCCAACGATAGGCGGACGCGCCCAGCACGAAGACGAAAAACAGCAAAAATGGACCGCCCTGTCCGGTAGCAAAAAGAATGACCAGAACCGGCCAGATGATGTCGGAAGCATGCACCAGCAGGCGAAAAGAAGCGGTGGACTCCTTGCGAAAGCGCAAGAGCAACATGACCACGATGCCGTGGACGATGTAGAGGCCGAGAATCCCGAAACCCCAGCGGGAGTAGCCGAGTTCGGAAGGATCCATCCAGATGGCCACCAGGGCGGATATGGCCAGAAAGACGCGCGCCGAGGCCAAATAGCGCTCGATGCGGCGCACTTCGCCTGGAATGATTGGGGCTCGCAGCCGGGAAAACATCCGATGTGCGGTGGCCTGGAACGGTAAACGGATCACAGCACCCCAGTGGTTTTGTGGAATGAAACGGATATTATTGATTCAATAACCATATAGCAAGTCTAGGTTGGTTGCACAACAGAGTCGCCGCCGGCGGCCCGGTGTTACCAAAGTAACCCTCGAAACACCTGTTCGGCGTCTAGAATTGGACGGAAGGAATTCCTTGTCAGAACGCTCCAAGCTCTGGATCTTGGCCGCAGGCTGCTTTGTCTTCGCGCAGGTGTGCGCGTCGATATTGATCCCGCCGGGATTCGCCCTCACTATTTTCAGTGACGTAGCCCAATGCATCCTGCTGCTCTCCGCTCTGGCTGCGCTGCTGCCCAACGTCGCACACAATCATGGACGAACCCGTCTTTTCTGGGGCTTGATGACGCTGGGGATTTCTTTCTGGTTGGCCTACCAGCTCATGTGGAGCTACATCGAGGTTGTACTTCGGCAGGAAGTGCCTCAGCCATTTGTCGGCGACGTCGTGATCTTCCTGCATTTTGTTCCCATGATGGCGGCACTGGCTCTGCAGCCGCAGGCTCAGCAGGATGATCATGAAGCGAGGCTGGGCCGGCTCGATTTTGTGCTATTGCTCACCTGGTGGGTGTACCTCTATCTATTCGCGGTGATGCCATGGCAATACGCCCAGCGCGATGAACTGGCTTACGGTCGAAGCTTGAACGCGCTGTACCTGACCGAGAAGCTGGTTTTCCTGGCAGGGCTGGTCGCTGTGTGGATGAGGAGCAAGCGGGCGTGGAAGACGGTTTACGCCCACTGGTTCGGAGCGAGCCTGGTGTACGCGCTGAGTTCCTACGTCGCAAACTGGGCCATTCTCCGGAACTTGTATTACACGGGAAGCTTGTACGATCTGCCGGTGGCGGCGTCCATGGGATGGATCAGCGTGGTGGGAGTGCTGGGGCAAGATCTGCGCCTGGAAGAGGAATCCTCAAAAGCACCCGGCCGGCACGGAGTTTGGATTGCTCGCTTGAGTATGGTCGTCATTCTTTCCCTGCCCATCTTTGCAGCGTGGTCGGTCTTTGATAGCGGCGTTCCGGTGCGAGTCCATAATTTTCGCCTCATTCTCACGCTCGTCACCATGATGATCATGGGCGGGATTGTCTTCCTGCGACAGCACCTGCTGGACCATGAACTGATGCGGCTGTTGCATACCTCGGAGCAATCCTTTGGAGACCTGAAGCGCCTGCAGACACAACTGATTCAGTCGGAAAAGCTGGCGTCGCTCGGACAATTGGTGGGTGGCGCTGCACATGAACTCAACAATCCCTTGGCCGCGATGCTGGGCTATTCAGAATTGCTGGCCGAATCGGGGCTGACGGAAGAACAACGAACGCTGGCCGCGAAAATTGCGCAACAGGTGCGGCGGACTCGAATCCTGATCGCCAGTCTCCTGAACTTCGCGCGCCAGGTTCCCGGCGAGAAGATTCCCGTAGATTTGAACACGATCGTACAAACGGCCATCAAGCTCCATCAGCCACAATTCAGCTCTCACCATGTCGAGTTGCAAGTGAATCTGACGCCCAACCTTCCGCAGATTTCGGGCGACCCGAACCAACTGCTTCAGGTTTTCCTGCACGTCGCGAGTAACGCGCTCCATGCGCTGGAGGAAGTGGGCGGAGGAATTTTTTCGATCAAGACGCGGCGCAAGGAGAATGCGATCGTTCTGGAGTTCTCTGACAACGGGCCGGGGGCTGGTGAACCGGACAGGGTATTCGATCCCTTCTATACGACAAGAGCTGTGGGCCAAGGTCCGGGCTTAGGCTTAAGCGCATGTTACGGGATTGTCCAGGAACACCAGGGAGTCATTCTATGCACGAATCGTGTGGAAGGTGGAACGACCGTCAGCATTGAACTTCCGGCGGCGGGTACGCGGTCACTTGTAGCTCCGAAGGAAATGCCCGGGAAGGTTCCCAGCGCTGCTTTGGAGCCAGCGATAGTGGATCCGCGGCCGGGGACTTAGGGCAGCCTGTAAAGCCGCGTCGAGTCTGCGGGTTTTTCGGCTCGGCTGAAGCTGAGGCCTTTCAAAGCGAGCAGATCTTCAGAGTTGTGTCGGGTGTTGGTCTTGCGAAAATCCCCACCTAACCTCGCAAAGAACGCGAGGTGAGGGTGGGGCACCTTCCGAGCCCTTTCAAAGCGCTCTTGATTGGACCATTCTTAGCCGGGGTGGGCGTCGATACCGACCGATTCGGCGGCTGCGATTTCGACCGTGCGCTTGAGTTGGCCGCAGGCTGCGTAAATGTCCCGACCGCGCGGCCGGCGAACGAAAGTCGGGATCCCGGCTCCGATCAGGATCTGCTGAAAAGCCAGCACTCGATCGCGCGCCGGAGTGCGGAAGTCAATTCCAGGCCCTGGGTTCAAGGCAATCAGATTCACCTTTGCTCGAACGCCGCGGATCAGCTCCACCAACTCGCGCGCATCCTGGGCCGCGTCGTTCACCTGGTCGAGCAAAACGTATTCAAACGTGAGACGTTCGCGCGGCCTTAAAGGAAATGAACGAGCAGCCTTCAGGAGCATTTCCAGATTCCACTTGCGATTGATCGGCATCACCCGGGAGCGCAGCTCGTCATTCGAAGCATTCAGGGAAATCGCCAGCTTGGGACGAACGGGCTCGGCGCCGAAATCGTGAATGCGAGGGACGATCCCGGCGGTCGATAACGTCATGCGCGCCTCCGGGATTCCTACTCCTTCCACGAGCAGGCGCACCGCCTTCATGCAATTGTCATAGTTCAGGAAGGGCTCGCCCATGCCCATGAATACCAGGTTGACGCGCTGCTGGGGAGGCGAAACCTGCTGGTCATTTAGAACGACGCAAACCTGGCCGACGATCTCGCCTGCCGTCAGGTTGCGCTTCACCCCCAGCAGAGCGGTAAGGCAGAAGTGACAATCGACTGCACAGCCGACTTGGCTGGAGATACAGATCGTGGCTCTGTCCCAGGCTTTCGTACCGGCGACTGGTTCGTCCCCCGCGTCGCTGCCATCTCCCGCTTCTCCCCCATCTCCTTCCGGCATCCAGACTGTCTCGACCGTCTGTCCGTCCGGATAAGCCATGAGGTAGCGGACGGTGCCATCGCTGGAAGTAAACTTACTCTCTATTTTTGGCCAGCCGATGGAGATGCCAAGCTTCGCCAATTCCTCCCGGAATTGTTGTGGGAGGGTGGAGATCTGCCCGGTGGACTGGACGCGCTGCCGGTACAGCGATTCGAAAAGCTGCTGTGCGCGATAGGCGGGCTGATCGAATTCCGCCACCAGGTTCCCCAACTCTTTCAGATCTAAGCCTATCAGCGATTTGTATACCGGTTCGAGCAAGAGTTCATCCCCACGGGCGATCTTCTTAGGATTTTAGACGAGATACAACTCCACAATCCGCAACCTCATGTAATGGGTGCTGCCATATCAGGCAAGTTGTTGATGTGCAATGAAATAGTAATTCATCCTGCGCTGTGCCTCGTGGTGTGTAAAAATAGAATGGTCCTCCCGGTAAACGGCCGGCGTCCGTCGGGTTCGGGTCGCATCTATGGTCGAAGAATTACGCAATATTCATCGGCACGTCTTTCCGAACGGCCTGACCGTCATCTCGGAGGAGATGCAGCACATCCGGTCCATTTCCATTGGCATCTGGATCAAGACCGGCTCCCGGGACGAAGAACCTGAAATCAACGGTCTCTCGCATTTCATCGAACACATGGTTTTTAAAGGAACGAAGAACCGCTCCGCGGAAGCCATTGCGCGGCAGGTGGACTCGATTGGTGGGAATCTGGACGCGTTTACGGCCAAGGAGTGCGTCTGTTTCAACATCAAGGTTCTCGACGAGCATCTGCCCATTGCGTTGGACGTGCTGTCAGACCTCGTGCTGAACCCGGTGTTCGCGGTCGACGACATCGTTCGCGAGCGGCGTGTGATTCTGGAAGAAATCAAAATGGACGAGGACAGCCCGGAATACCTCGTACACGAGATTTTCACCCAGAATTTCTGGAAGGATCACCCGCTGGGTAAACCGATCCTGGGCACCAAGGAAACGGTTAGAAAATTTGAGCAGCCCGCAGTTTTGGAGCTCTATCAGAAATGCTTCACGCCCGGAAATTTCATCATCTCGGCCGCCGGGAACCTGAATCACAGCCGCTTTGTGGAATTGGTATCGAAGCACTTCGAAGGCATGAAGCCGCTGAAGAACGGGTTTCATCAATCGGTGCCGAAGATTGTACCGCGCATCACTTTGCGCAATAAGAAATCGCTTGAGCAAGTGCAAATCTGTCTCGGCGTCCCATCCCATCCGATTGCGCACGAGAAGCGATTCGCTTCCTATGTTCTGAATACGCTCCTGGGCGGAGGCATGAGCTCGCGCTTGTTCCAAAACATTCGCGAGCGGCAGGGTCTGGCATATTCAATTTACAGCGACCTGAGCCCTTACCGTGACACAGGTTGCCTGTCGGTGTATGCGGGAACCTCGCGCGAGTCCGCGGGTAAGGTGGTTCAGTCGATCATCTCGGAATTCAAGAAGCTGAAATCGGAAAAGCTGTCCGATGAGGAAGTCCGGCGCTCGAAAGACCAATTGAAGGGCAGCCTCATGCTGTCTCTGGAATCTTCGACTGCACGCATGTCGAATCTCGCACGGCAGGATATGTACTTCGACAAGTTCTACGGCATGGACGAATTAATCGCGAAGATCGAGGCGGTCACTGCCGAGGACCTGCATGAGATGGCCAACGACTTCTTCCGTCCCGAGAGCATTGCTGTCACCGCGCTGGGGAATTTGAACGGCCTTAAGATTTCTCGCGAGCAGCTTGCCTGCTGAGACCTAGCCTGCGCGATTTTGATTGAGGCAGGCATTTGCTCAGCACGTGTAACTTCCCAACAGCCTGCACATCTCACCTTTGCCCTTTTCTCGGGCAATCGATTGCAAGGAGAAAATCATGAACAAGATCGTTGGCAAGTTGATGGCCATGTGTGTTCTCGCGGTGTCCCTATCGGGGTTCGCGCAGTCTTCGGGCGGCGAAATGAAGCACGACGACAACATGAAGCAGGACTCGATGAAGCATGATGATATGAAGAAAGACGAGATGAAGAAGGACAAGAAAGCAAAGAAGAGCAAGAAAGATCAGATGAAGAAGGACGAAATGAAAGACGACAAAATGAAAGACGAGAACATGAAGCACGACGACATGAAAAAGAACTAGTCCTTAGATCCATCGGGCTTCGGGTGGTGCTCCGGTCGTGATCGCCACCCGGTTTGCAAATCCTGCCTCGAGCTTACCGCAGATTGAACTCACCACCGAGTCACAGAGACACAGAGAAAATCATAAAGAATTTCTGTTCTTCTTCCTGATACTCAAGAGTTGAGCAGAGAACGGGCTTGGCACCCGCGGTCCTATGAGAAAAATTCTGAGACATTCTTGCCGGGCGTGAAGCTACTCGGGGTCCTTCCGCTCCGTTCGGCTGGCGCCTCACTTCGGTCAGGATGACAGGGAGGCGAGATCCGGCGGTGGAATGACCTCAGAACCTGGTGGGAAGAAAGCTATCATCCCACTTCCTGAATGCGAGCTCGGAGGTGGGCTGGAGGGAGCCGGGCTGAGGGCGAGGGCATTCAACGCTCGATCTTAGATATTGGTGCAAGCATCGTGTACATGGAGTGTAGCCTTCTTTCATTGCCTCCGCTGCCGTGATCAGATCGGGGCTCTCGCCGTCACGCCGGTGGAGATACTTGCAGTTTGGAACGTGAAACAACTTCCCTTCCGTGGAAACCGCCACCATCAACGACGCGGGAATCTTGTGAGACGGCTTAGCGTGCTCGGAACGCAACTCGGGCTGCTGGAAAACTGCGGAATTCCCCAGGGCGACGCCGCCTGCGAGCAAGGCGACGGCGGCCACGGCCAGCATCCAAAACGAGCGTGCACTGCCGTAGAACCAGGAAGAAGACTGCTGCGCGAGCCTGCGCTGCAAGCGCTGGCTGAAGCCGGCGGGCAATTCGAACAGCCGGTCGTCTCCGTACAACTGCACAACGTTGCGGGTGCCATCGAGCACAGCCGTGCAGTGCTTACACTCCTTGAAGTGCGCTTCCATGGCGGCGCGAGTCGCGGAGTCTACTTCGTTCTCCAAGTAGTTGGAGATCTCCCTCCAGACATGTTCGCAGTTGACTACCATGGCTTATTCCCCTTCTCAAACGGCAAGCGGCCGAACCACGAGCCTCCCAGGCCGGGAGCGAGCAAGTCGCGCAGCATGAGGCGAGCGCGCAACAGGCGCGTTTTCACCGATGCCTGCGTGATACCCAAGGCCTCAGCCGTTTCTTCGATGCTTAAATGCTGCACGTCGCGCAGCATGAAAACCTCGCGGTACTTCGCGGCCAGGCCAGCGACGGCACTGGCCAGCTTTTGACGGATCTCCTTGCGCTCCAGAACTTCGGAAGGAATTTCGCGCCAGTCGGCGAAATCGCGCGGAGTGTAGGTTCCGTCTTCCTCCTGACGTTCGCCGATGGGTTCCATGATTTCGGAATGGGCTTTCCGCCGCCGCATAAGCGCCTCGTTCACTGTGATCTGGGTCAGCCAGGTACTGAAGCGGGCTTCCGCGCGAAACTGCCGTATATGCGTAAGCGCCTTCAGCATGGCTTCCTGCGCGGCATCTTCGGCTTCCGCCTCGTTGCGCAGCACTGCAAATGCTGCCGCGTAGATCCGCCGTTCATACGGCTTCACCAACTGGTAAAAAAGTTCCTTCTCGCCCGCTTGCACCCTTCGGATCAAGTCCTGCTCGCGAACCTCCATCGGATCCGCGGGCTTCACCTTGATGTTCAATCTCTCAGGCATGCTGCCCATCGAAAGGTCCTCTACAGCAGCGGACCGCGGCTAGCGCGGCGTTGGATTCGTCTTCCATCCGGTAAGCATGGACATGAAATTGTTCCAGCCGTGCACCACGACCATCACAAGATGGCCCAACAGAAAGAACACAATCGCCCACATCACGAGAAAGTGCCAGATGCGCGCGAGGTGAAAGCCGCCCATCAGCCAGGCGAGCCAGGAGAACTGCACGGGCTTCCAAACCACTATGCCGGTCAGCACTGACAACGCTCCTAAAACGATGGCTGAGCTATACGCCAGTTTCTGGAGCGGGTTGTAGACCTCGGTTGCGGGCGGTTTCGGGCCGAAGAAAAAATAATGCCGGGCCATCGGCCAAACCCCTCGGATATCGCGGGGGACGAAAAGCACCTGCCGGTAATTTCCTGAAAAGATCTCGTAGCCGATGTAAACGAGACCCGTCGCGATGTAGATCCACATGAAGGTGAGGTGCCACTGCAACGCGCCGCCCAGCCAGCCGCCGATTGCGAATGCCTTCGGCCAGTTCAGAAGATCCTTCTGGGGAATCTTCGCGCCGAAACTCGGAAACGCGCGAAAGATCTGCAGGCCGCTGCCGACCAGCACGAACAATGCAACCGCATTGACCCAGTGCGAAAAGCGTACGACCCAGGGATGCTCGTAGATCGCCTGGACGGGTTCTCCATCTTTGGTCGATTCCACTTCGATCACTTCGGAATGCATGCTTGCCCTCGTGAAATTATTCCTGCAATCCCAAATGCTCCAGCCAAGTAGCGCCGTCGTCCCGGCCGCTGTTCGGCGGGCGTCTCGCCCGCCTGCGAGCGCGAGACGCGCTCGCGACTGCCGGCAGGATGCCGGCGCTACTACAGGCCGTAGAACCACGAATAGCCTTGATCTTCCCAGTAGCCGACACGCTCAAGGACGTGACTCACCTTCAGGTCGGTCAGGTACTTGGCCTGCTTGTAGCCGATTTTCGTAGGCACGGTAAGGCGAACCGGGGCGCCGTGCTCGCGCGTGAGCGGCTGATCGTACATCTCGTAGCACAACAGAGTCTGCGGGTGCATGGCTGTCGCCATGTCGAGTGATTCGTAATAGTCGTCGGCGCATTCGACTGTGACAAAGCGGGCGGTCGGGTCTGCTCCGACCATCTTCAGGAACTCCGAAAGCTGCGTGCCGCCAAAACGGCCGATCACATCCCAACCTTCGACGCAAACGTGGCGCGTGTTTTGCCTCGTCTTGGGCAGCACCTGGATATCGGACATTTTGTAGTCGCCGGGCTTTTGCACGGCGCCGCTGACGGTCAGGCTCCAGTTGTCGAAAATCACGCCGGGATCGTCGACGTCATAGTCGTTAATCGGAAACTTCTCGAAGGGAGTCAGGTCTGACGCACTGAAAGTGGGCGCCCGGTGTCCGGGACGAAACAGCGCGCCGGATGCCCAATCACTGAAGTCGAGGCCTTTCTTGAGCAGCGGCTCGCGCAGCTTCGGGATGGCGAAGGCTCCCAAGGCCAATGCGGGAGCGACCTTCAGCAACTCCCTGCGATTCATTTTCTTGAACTTGCGTTCATCCATGCTCGGACTCCGGCCGCCTGGCGAGTAGCATTTATGGGATTCTCAGCGTATGGCAAAGTTACACGATTTCAAGGGCTTTTTCAGCTTTCGGGACGCGACTTTGCGCTTTGTATTCTCGGCGACCGCTTTATGCATCTAACGAAGCAATAGCCGACAGCCTCGGCCATGGTGACGAAAGCAAGAACTCCGAGACTGTTGGGGTATTGGATCGGAGGATGCTATGGCACAGGTGATTCAGTTTTATATTCCGGACCGTTTTCGAAAGAAGGTACGGTGGGTACCTTCAGAACAGCGCGGGAAAGTGATTGAGTTCCCCGCTGAAGTAAAGAAATCCGCCTGAAGCGGAACTGGGAAATTCTGCAGCAACGCCCGGCTCACGAAATTTCGTGATGCCGGGCGTTTTCGCACTCGGGGATGAGAATTTTTTATCGGCGAGGGCCGACTGGTTCCTGCTTGTCCGCGCGGAGACTTTGGGTGCGCGGCTGGTAGACGCAGAACGGTTCCTCGTCCATAAAGTCGCCGGTAGCGGCGTAGGCACGCGCGCGGCAGCCCATGCAGACGTTGCGAAATTCGCAGCAACCGCACTTCCCCTTCAGGCCGCTGGTATCGCGGAGCTCGTGGAAGACCGTCGAGTTCTCCCAAATGTCGGCGAAGGTCTGCTTGCGCAGATCTCCGGCGATCACGGGCAAGTAGCCGCAGGGATAGATTTCGCCCTCGTGCGAAATGAAACATACTCCAGTTCCCGCCAGGCAGCCCTTGGTCATCGCATTGAGGTCGGAAGGGTGACCGCCGGGATGTCCGCCGATTCCTTGGGATTTCAGGGCGATTCCGGTTGATCCTGGCATGGTCATATCGGTGGGTCCGATGGAAGAGCGATCCGGAACCTTGGGAGTTTGCACGGGCGCGATGGTGGCGAGTTGCTCAGCGGCTCGCCGATCGGCTGCCCGGCGCTGACGCGCGACCCGGAAATAGTGCGGGGCGCAGGTGGCCTTGAGTTCAATGCCGCCCACCAACGATTGATCGTAAAACCAATTCAGCATGCGTTCGTATTCTTCCGGGGGGACCATCTGCTCGGCTGCGATGTCGACTCCGCAGCCTACGGGCACGAGCAGGAAGGTGTGCAGTGCATCGGCACCAAGATTTCTCGCCAACTGGAGGACGTCGGGCAACTGATGAGCGTTGTGGCGGGCAATCGTCATGTTGATTTGGACTGACATGCCGAGTGCTTTAAGGTTTTGCAAGCCGCGAACCGCTGCTTCAAATGCGCCGGGAATTCCGCGGAAGGAATCGTGGGTGAGAGCGTCTGCACCATCGAGGCTGATGGACACGCGGCGCACGCCAGCGTCCACGATCATGCGAGCGACGTCCTTCGTGACCAGCGTGCCGTTGGTCGCGAGGGCGACGCGCAGACCCTTGTCGGTCCCGTAGCGCGCCAACTGGAAAATATCGGAGCGATACAGCGGCTCTCCTCCGCTGAGGACCAGGATGGGATTGGCGGCAGCGGCAATCTGTTCGATGATGTTCAGGGCGGTGCGGGTGGGTAAGTCGGTAGGAGAACTCAGCTCCGTGGCCGTGGCGCGGCAGTGGATGCAGCGGAGATTACAACCCTTGGTGACCTCCCAGAAAACCAGCCGGGCTTTGTTTTCATCTGCCGGATGAGAATGTTTCCCGTTGCCGTTTGTCACAGACATCGTACGGCCTCCTCGCTCGTTCTGAACCCCAGGGAGATGCTGCCCACCCTTTGAAACTTACGATAGAGATCCATGAACATAGGGGCCGTGACTGTTATCACTACCGCTTGTGATGCACATCACTCCGTCAAGTTAGGAGTGGAGGGACGGGCGTCTCGCCCGTCCGGCGGGCGGGGACGCCCGCCGCTCCATTGATTGGTTTTTACTCAGGTTATTGGGTGCCGCCGCTGGCGTGACAGTCGCTGCAGTTCACCTGGGTCATGTCGCCCAAATCGATGGGGTGCTGGAAGCTCACTTTTTGGAGGGCCGCCATACTGACGCCCCCTTCCTCCTGGCTCAGGACGCTATGACAGATCTGGCAATCTTTGGCGATCGCCTTGCCATCGGGGCTCACGTGCTGGCCATCGTGACAGCGGAAGCAGCCATTGAAGTAGAAGTGGCCGATGTTATTGGGGTGGGTCTGCCAATTCAGCTTCATCTCTGGAAAGGTCGTGTTGCGATAGATTCTCTGCAGTTCGTCGATGGCGCTTCGAATCTCCAGCTGCTTGCTCCTGGCCAAGTCCGGATACTTGCTCTCGTAGAAACTTCCAATGGACTTGGCGATTCCCTGCATGGCGGCGGGGGTGGTTGGGTAGTTGGCGGTCAAAGCGGTGACGCTCTGCTGCTTGAGGAAAGGGAGGGAGGCATCGAGCCGCTTGGCGAGCAACGAGTTGTCGACGGAGAGATCGGGCGGAACGTAAATATGGGTTGGCCGGTTATGGCAGTCGACGCAATCCATGAGCCTCCTGGGTGATTTGGCGATCTGTTCCTTGGTCAAGGTCGAGTCTTTGGCGAAGAATTCCGTGACTCGGCCCTGGTGGTCTTTCACATGGATGTAGGGAATCACCTGGCGCTGGTCGTCGGTGGCGATGTAGGTGATCTCGTTCGATATATTCATGTGCCAGTGGATGCCTTCGGGCGCGCCGGTTGCGGGATCGCCTCCGCCCACATTGATCAGCATGCGAATCTGACGGGGAGTGTTTTTCTCATCGCTGGCGAAATGCGTGAATACCTTGAGCTGGGCGCCGTAAAACTTTTTGGGCCAATGACACTGCTCGCACGTCTGCGCGGCGGGGCGAAGGTTGTGGACGGGAGTGGGGATGGGGCGTGGATAGGTGTTAAAGGTGGTGGCGAATACCTGGCGCGCTCCGGAGAGCTTCGATTTGACGTACCAGGTCGCGCCCGCGCCCACGTGGCAATCCACGCAGGCCACTCGCGCATGCGGCGAAAGCTGGTAGGCGGTGAATTCGGGGGCCATGACCGAATGGCAGAGTTGTCCGCAAAATTGCACTGAGTCGGTGAATTCGTATGCCTTGTAACTGCCGACTACGCTCAAGCCAATGAAGGCGACGACAAACGTGAAGATGAAAGTGAGGGCTCCCCTCTGGCTGGGATCGTTGAAGTCGACGTGCAGGTAACGGATCGGTTCTGCAGGATGTTGTCGCCGTTTCCGCCGGTCGTACCAGACACCGAAGGGCACCAGGGCGAGGCCCAGAACCAGGAACGCCGGGGCCACCATGTACGCCAGGATGCCGATATAGGGGCTGGGATGTTGGGAACTCAGATCGATGAAAAAGAGAAAAAGAAAATTTCCAAAGGCCACGACGGCCAGGACAAACCCGACCAGCGAAATTGGATTGTGCACCAATTCACGCAGCCGGGAAAACGCATTTTTGTGGATCGGGGCGGCGGACTCGAGTCCAGCATTCATGCGACACCATCCGTTCTTCTGTTTCTCACTGCACTGCTTAGGTCTTTGATACAGGATCCAGGGGTGGTAAGCCCAGGTTAGCGTCCAAAGAACGGACGCGAACCTGGGGCACCTACGTTTGATACTGGACCCGGAGGTCCACTTTAATCTCCGGGAGTTTCCGATCATGCACCTGAACCGGGAACTCCGCAATCTTTCTGCGGCTGATTGTCACTTGTGAGTGGAAGCGACCTCGTCAGCCGCATGCTCGTCCGCTGTCGCGGCGGCCGGATTTTCCACTTCCTCGGAAGTTGCCACTGCATGCTCCTTGGCCTCGGTCCGCGCCGCTTCCAGCAGGGGCTCCGCATCGAGGCCGTGCTCCTCGCGATAGTGTTCGAAGGACATTTTCCCATCCCACCACGCCCAATTCATGGGGTACACATCGGGGTCGAAGAACACCTGGTAGAAATGCCAGACAACGATCGCAAGAGTGGCCAGGATCGCTTCGTAGAGGTGAATAGCGGTCGCGACGTCGAGCCACCAGCGCGCCAGCAGGTGGCCCACGGATATCTTGGCCCACAGCATGACGCCCGTACCCGCCATGACAATCAGGCCCCAGACCAACGCCCAGTACTCGGCTTTCTCGGCATAGTTGAAACGTTGGAACTCCGGCTTCTCGGAGCGCAGGCCGAGGTAGTAAAGCATCGTGCCCCAGGCATCGGTCGCATCCTTCGGCGCCGGCAGAAAATCCAGAAGCAAGCGCCGGCCGTCTCGCGTCCGAGCAACATACACCAGGTGATAGACGCCAATGCCGATCAATACCACGCCGGCGATTCGATGGGTCACTCCGCGAACTTTCTCGCCCATTCCCAGTAGTATGGAAAACCAGGAGTCGGGGAACTTGAGGGCAAATCCGGTGACTACGAGGGTAATGAAGCTGGCGAACAGAATCGCGTGCTGCCACCGCTGGTGCAGGCTCATGCGAACCACCAGGCGATGTTCCTGCTTGCGCCGCACCAGTGCTTTGCGCCTCCAGATGACGAGGTTGTGGAGCAACATCGCGCCGATCACGGCGAATATCATGCCGAGATACAACCGGCGGATCCAGCGCACGGCGATGCTGCCGCTATCGGCGGAAAGGGGCGCGTCCACGTGCACCTTACTGAGCGCAAATTTCTCGGTGACTCCCGGATGGCACTGTCCACAGGTCTTCACCAGGTTGGCGCGATTGATCGTGGAGCGCGGGTTGCTCGAGGGCAGAATATTGTGCACGCCATGACAGCTGGCGCAATTGGCGACGATCTGCGATCCAAGTTTTGAGGCCAGACCATGATAGCTGGCCAGATAGGTAGTGGCTCTTCTTCCCTGAAAACCAAATTCCTGCGAGAGCCTCACTCCCTCGTGGCAGCGCGCGCAGGTGACCTGTGCGAGATTCTGTGCCGCCACCGAGGAATTGGGATCGAGGTGCGCCTTGATGGAATGAATGCCATGACAGTCAGTGCACACCGGAGCTTGGCCGTTGCCGCGGGCGATAGCTTGCCCGTGGATGCTCTGCATGAATTCCTGCTGCACGGACTGATGACACTTCGCACAGGTGCCCGGGACGTTGAACTTGAAGATGGACGACTTGGAATCGCTGGCGGCCAGAATTTCATGCGAGCCGTGACAGTCGGTGCAAACCGCAGCTTTCTCTGATCCTGCGGCGATAGCCTTCCCATGGACGCTTTGCTCGTATGACGCGAAGGGCTGGGCACTGTGACCGCTTGCTTCCATCACATATTTCTGACCGTGGCAGGTTCCGCAGGTGGCGGGAATGTTCTCATGATGGACGCGCGATTTCGGATCGCTCGCCGGCAGCAGTTCGTGAGGACTGCCATGGCAAGACACGCAGGTGGCTGCTTGCCCATCTCCCGCCTTGATGGCTTTAGCGTGATAGCTGCGATCATAAGCGGCTTGCTGGTCGGCGTGGCAGCTCGCACAGGAGATCTTGGCAGGCGTGGTTTCATGCGGCGACGTTTTGACATCGGAGTGGCAATCGACGCAGGTGAACATTCCGCCATGGATCGAGGTCTTGAACGTTTCCGGGTTGACGTAGAGGCTTACCGGCTTGCCGTTAACGTCCTTCGTCATGGTGGAATCGCCGTGGCAGGCCAGGCATTCCTCATTGGTGGGCTTGGGAGTGGCAGGCTTTGAGACGGCGCCTGCAACGGAA
>QIAH01000483.1 GCA_003225465.1 Acidobacteriota bacterium
AATACTTGAGCTGCGTGGCGTGAATGGAGGCGAAGAGAATCGCCGTGATCACGATCGCCGGATAGAATCCGAGCCGGCGAGCGACGACGGGATAAAGAAAGCCGCGAAAAAAAACCTCCTCAAACACAGGTGCGAACAGCACTCCGAACAGCGACAGGACATAAGCGTCCCGTGCCGTCCGGAAAAATTCGTCGATGGGAACATTCTTCGGCATCGGGAGCACGTTGCCCAGCGGCACGAGCACAATCGCTAAACCCATTCCTGCGGCGAGATACAAGGTCCAGTTGATAGGCCAGTTCCATCGAATGGACTCGAGAACCCGACCGCTGCTGTGATTGCGCACCAGCGTATACATCAGCATGAGGATGAGTACGTAAGCGACCAGTTGGCCGGCGACGATCACCCCGGGACTCTTCAGCGAATCCGTCCATGGGTTGCTCGGGGAGAAGCGCGCATGCGCAACGTAGGCAGTCCCGAAAATACATGCGATTACGGTGAAGAACGTGATGAATGCCAACGCGACTACATCCCAACCGCTCCACGGAGGATTCTCAACAGGTGGCAATGGAGCCGGCGGGAGCGTGGCATGAAATTGCGGCCCTGCAGGTATAGGAGAGTCCGAGATCGGGTTTTGAGGAGCAGACACGACTTTTGGAGATACTCCTCATGAATTTACACGAGAAGTGTTGCCTGCGCTGTGTCGGATACGAGTTCCAGTCCGTCGCACGGTCCACGGTGCCCCAGGTTCGCGTCCGTTCTTTGGACGCTAACCTGGGCATACCACCCCAATGCCTTACGTTCTGGCGTGCAATCAGACCGCGACTGCGGACTCCTCGGCTTTTGCTCCGATTCGACCTCTTTCAGGCACTTACAGGTGATATCAATAAGTTATAGTAATTCTCATCGGGTTACGGACAGTAGAAGCATCCGAACCCGGGTGTCACCGTGGCGCAGGATGCCCATTTCTGGCGTACAGGGGCTCCAAGGGGCACGATTAGGGGGTTCGACGGCCTGGAGGTCATCCGGAGCTCGAGGCGAGCCTATAAACTGTCCTGGCGCAGAATCGATAGCTCACAGCTAATATAAAAAGATTAGATTGGAGGACGGTCGTTTCGCCCATCCGGGCGGGCGGGGACGCCCGCCTCTCCATCAAGCTTGGTCTACCAGGAAAACAGGGTCGACCAACGACCAACGGCTAACGACCAACGACCTAAGCTTTTCGTCGAGAGCCGTTGCCGTTGAAGTAGTGGGCGAGCGCTTGTCCGGTGTAGGACTTCTTCACGCGCGCGACTTGCTCGGGAGTGCCTTGGGCGATCAGGCGGCCGCCGTCTTCTCCCCCCTCGGGGCCGAGGTCGATGAGCCAGTCGGCATTGCGGATGACATCCAGATTGTGCTCGATGATGATGACGGTGTTGCCGAGGTCCGTAAGCCGGTGCAGCACGTCCAGCAACTTCTTCACGTCGTCGAAGTGCAGACCGGTGGTGGGCTCATCGAGCAGGTAGAGCGTCTTTCCGGTCTGGCGCTTGGAAAGCTCGCGCGCCAGCTTGATGCGTTGGGCTTCGCCGCCTGACAAAGTGACCGCAGACTGCCCAAGATGCACATAGCCGAGCCCGACATCTACCAGAGTCTGCAGTTTTTGCTTCACCAGCGGAATGTTTTCGAGGATTTGCAGCGCGTCCGAGACCGGAGTCTCCAGCAGGTCGGCAATGGAATAGCCCTTGTACTTTACCGACAGAGTCTCATGGTTATAGCGACGCCCATTGCAGATTTCGCAGATGACATAAACATCCGGCAGGAAATTCATTTCGATCCGGCGCTGTCCTTCGCCCTGGCAGGCTTCGCAACGGCCGCCCGGAACGTTGAAGGAGAAGCGGCCGGGCTTGTAACCGCGCTCGCGCGATTCCGGAAGCATGGCGTACAAGTCGCGGATTTGCGCGAACACGCCGGTGTAGGTGGCAGGGTTCGAGCGCGGCGTGCGGCCAATTGGCGACTGGTCAATGCGGATAACCTTGTCGATGGCATCCGCGCCCGCGATGGCTTTGTGGGAGCCGGGTTCCTCGCGCGAACGATAAAGCTGCTTCGCCAGAGCACGATAAAGAATGTCGTTCACGAGCGTTGATTTGCCTGAGCCCGAAACGCCCGTGACGACCGTCATCACTCCCAACGGGAACGTGACATCCAGATTCTTGAGATTATTCTCGCGCGCGCCCAGGATCGAAATGGCATGCCCATTGGGATGCCGGCGTTCCGGGCGCATTTCGATTTGCACTTTCCCGGAGATATAGGCCCCGGTCAGCGAGTCGGGCGCCTGCATGATGTCTTTGGGAGTGCCGTGCGCGACCAGGCTGCCGCCGTGACGTCCGGCGCCGGGTCCCAGATCGATGACATAGTCAGCTCGACGGATCGTATCCTCATCGTGCTCGACCACCAGCACGGTGTTGCCAAGATCGCGCAGGTTTTCGAGCGCCAGCAGCAGGCGATCGTTGTCGCGATGATGCAATCCGATCGATGGTTCATCTAGTACGTAGAGCACGCCCCGCAATTTTGAGCCAATTTGAGTCGCCAGTCTGATGCGCTGCCCCTCGCCGCCGGAAAGAGTTGCCGCCGAGCGGTTGAGCGAAATGTAGCCGAGACCGACGGCGTTCAGGAACTGCAGCCGCTCGACAATCTCGTGCATGATTCGCCCGGCGATCATTTCTTCGCGCCCTCTTAGCTGGATTTTCTCGGCGACCTCGAGCGAGCGCGCCACTGACAGCCCGGTGAAGTCGGCAACTGACATTCCGTTGACTTTCACCGCGAGGCTCTCAGGACGCAGGCGCTTGCCATGGCAGGCAGGGCACTCCGTGGCTGACATGAAATCGAGCAACCACTCGCGATAACTGTCAGAACTCGATTCTTCCAGACTCTGCTTCAAGTAGCCGAGGATGCCTTTGAATCCGGTTTTGCCGCCCTTGCCGGCTTCTCCGTAGAGAAGCAGGTTCTGAATTTTCTCGGGAAATTTTTCGAAAGGCGTGCTGAGTTCAAACCCGTGCGCCGCAGCGGCGATTTGAAGCATGTGTTGCAGGTTCTGCGAGCCGGATCCCGGGCCCAGCCCGCCATCGAGCAAAGGCTTCGACCAGTCGACAATGATCTTGGCGGGATCGAAATCGTACTTGCTGCCCAGCCCGTGACATTCAGGACAAGCGCCGTAAGCGCTGTTAAAAGAGAACGAGCGTGGTTCCAGCAGCGGGACGTTGATGCCGCAATCCGGACACGCCAGCCGCGACGAATAAAGCGTCTCCTCCCCGCCCACCACCGCGACCTGCACTAGCCCGCCCGCCAATTTCATCGCCAGCCCGACCGACATCTCCAGGCGATGTTCAATGCCGGGCTTCACCAGCAAGCGATCGATCACGACTTCAATGGTGTGGTTCTTTCGCTTATCGAGATCGATTTCATCTTCAAGATTGACCAGTTCGCCATCGACACGAGCCCGGGTGAAGCCGTGCTGCACCAACTTCTCCATCTCTTTTTTGAACTCGCCCTTGCGGCCACGCACAATCGGAGCCATGACCATGACGCGATCTTCCGGGGTCAGGGACATCACTTTGGACGATCTGCTCGGCGGACTGGCGCGTGATCGGCCGCCCGCATTTCGGGCAATGGGGAATCCCTATCGAGGCGTAGAGAAGGCGAAGATAATCGTAGATTTCGGTAATCGTACCCACGGTGGATCGTGGGCTGCGGCTGGTGGTCCTTTGCTCGATCGAAATGGCCGGGCTGAGACCGTCAATCGCGTCCACGTCGGGACGCTCCATCTGATCAAGGAATTGCCGGGCATAGGCCGACAGCGTCTCGACGTACCGGCGCTGGCCCTCCGCATAAATCGTGTCAAAGGCGAGCGAAGACTTGCCCGAACCGCTCAACCCTGTGATGACCGTCAGGGTGTTCCGGGGGATTTCTACATCGATATTCTTGAGGTTATGCTGGCGTGCCCCACGTACTGAAATCTTGGTAATGGCCATCCTAAATGCCCGGGCGTAATGACCCTTCGTAATGTGGACGAGTGCTCAGAATTGTTGGAAATTAGGGGTGCGCACTTCTACATAGGTATCTTATCGGTCAACAGGGACGAGCGTCAACGCGGGGTAAATTGAGGTTCAGTTGCCGTGAGGTTGGGGCTCTGAGTTCCAGGTTCCGGTAGCAACCGATTCAGAAAGCGGGCCGAACTTGAACGTGCTGGTGGCAACTTTGGTGCTTTTTTTGACCGTGATCGCGGCGCTCGGGCTGGGCGTCTGGGCGGCGGGCTGGCTGGTGAATAGTATTCTGGATGCCTTTGGCGGCCGAACGCAGACTGAAGCCGCGGCTGTGCTGATTCCCAGTCAAACCCACGCAAGCGGCGACTGAAGCCCGTTCTCCGTCAAGGAGATACGGTATCGCGCCGAGGTTGCAGTTTCCCTCTTCTTTCCTGCTTGGTCTCCTAAATTCAACCGTTCAACCATTCGACCGCACGATCAGCGCGGTTAGGCCTAAACGCGAACCAGGCATTCGGCAAAAACTTCGGCTACTCGGGCTTATTCGGAGGAGCCGCGGTGGGTGGCTGGTTCGGCAGTATTCCTGGCGGCTGTCCAGGCTGACCATTTTGCTGTTGTTGCTGTTGCTGGCGCTGGAGTTCCTGCAGCAGTTGCTCCGGAGTTTTGGGAGTCTGCTGGTTCGGGTTCTGCTGATTCTGCTGGTCGCCTTGGTCCGCGGCCTGGTCCTCTGTCGTGTCGGGCTCATCGGCACTGTCATTGTCCATGGCTTGCGTCTGGTCCGCGGGAGGAGTCGATGCCACGCCCACGCCCAATGCATGCTGAGGAGCGCCGGGCCGGTTGGCTGCGGAGGTCGTGGTTTCAGCTCCACCAGACTTTGGAGTCAATACGATGCTTTGAACCGCAGTCGGGTCAGTCGCGGACCCAACCATGACGTAATTGAAATGTGTGCCATTCAGCAATTGCGCAATCACGTCGCGGGCAGGACCGGGTCCCAGGTCGGCAACCACGCGTTCGCTCGCGTTCGGCGGGATATCGAGTTCCGCCCCAGTCTGCTGCCGGACAGCTTTGAGTACGTCCCCTAGCGTGGAGTTGTGGGCCACGATCGTCAACTCACCGCCGGCATACTTCACGCGCGGCGCCACCGCCGGTACCTGGTCAAGCGGGAGAGGTTGAAGCGGAGCGGGGGTATAGGCCGGGAGTGGTGGAGGCGCAGGCTGCTCCTGCTTTTGCTCCTTTTTTTGTGGCTTGCGGACCCCACCCTTCTGGGCGGCGGCGAATGACGTCAAACCGATGGGGCAGAGCGATATCGCCAACAGGAGTGTGGCGAATTTCAGCGAAAAACGTGACATGGATCCCCTGGATCTTAGATGGGGAAAAACCATTCCAGCAGCGTCACCCCAACCTTCCGATAAGCGGATTATAACACTCCGTTTAACGCATCCCCGGTCGGCTGCATCGAACCGACGTACAGTCCTTGACGCGGGGGCTGTCAACGAATAAGTTGCCCGTATCTCCTGAAACGTTGTCCAGGGGCGAATAAATCTATGCATTTCAATGGGAACGCTGAGCCAGCCATCTCTTGCAGCCGGGGGCGATGGTTGCTCCTGGTGACATCGATAGTGCTGTGCACGGGGGTCGCAGGGGCGCAGACCTGCGAGACGGCCGACGAGATGGGTGCGGCTACCCGCAGCAGCCTTGTTGCGGCGGGCCAGCAGTTCTTTGATTGGACTGCTAAGGGCGACGCAGCCACCATGCGGCAGAATGCCATTCCGAGTCTTGCATCGGATTTTGGCGGGATTGAGGGCGCAATCAAGGAGAGCCAATCAAATTTTGCGGGGGCCCAAGCCAAGGCACGGTCCCCATTCCTGCTCAAGGCGGAGGGATCGGCCCCCATCGCTCGCGCCGAATTTCTCTGCGGTGTTTTCGGGAGAACGGGACAGACGGCGAACAGTGCGGTTTTCCAGATTCCGAATTTGCCCCCAGGCGAGTATGGGGTCGTGATCCTGGACGTCGCAGCAAAAACGCCATCCACTCTTTCGCTCGTACTGCAGAAGGTAGGTAACGACTGGAAACTGGGAGGGTTTTACTCGCGGCCGGGTCAGGTGAGTGGGCACGATGGAGCATGGTTCCGGGACCAGGCGCGTGCGTTCAAGAAAAAGGGAGAGAATCGGAATGCATGGCTCTACTTCGTCAAAGCACGGGAGTTGCTCGCGCCCGTGCCGTTCATGAGCACACTGGAAACCGATAAGCTCTACGACGAAATGCAATCTGCGCAGCCGCCGGATACACCTTCTGCCGAAGCCCCGGTAGAGATTTCGGGCGCAGGCAAGATTTACCGCGTTACAAGTATTTTCCCCGTGGGAGTCGGCGACGACCTGGATCTCGTCGTGAAGTATCAGAGCCCCAGCGTCGCCAATACCGCGCAAACCTATCAGGACAATGTCGCCGCAATCCATGCGCTGGTGGCGAAGTATCCCGAATATCGGAACGCGTTTACCGCGATCATTGCGCGCGCCGTCGAGCCGTCCGGAAAAGATTATGGGACGATGCTGGCGATGAAAGATATCAAGTAGCGATCTCTTCACCACAGAGTTCGGCAGGAGCGTCTCCGCACGCGGCCGGGGATCAAGATGCAAGCGCAAAGAAGCTGCGGAGAGCGCCAGCGTATGTGAGGATCCCCAGGTTAGCGTCCAAAGAACGGACGCGAACCTGGGGCACCAACGCACCAACACTGCGAGCTAGTTTTCTCTGCGCCTCCGTGGTGAAAAAGCTTTTACCCCTGCTGATCGAATCTGCACTCTTTTGGATCTTTGTCGTCCCGCAATCCCAGGAAAACCGGTGCGCGCAGCTTGGGGCCTCCCTCCGAGGTCATGTGGGTCCACTCGGAAAATTGGATTTCTGCGACCAGTTCCGGCTTCACCCAATGGGTCCGGCGCAGAGCGTCCACCGGGCCGTGAAAAGGATTGGTGTTCGTCTCCAGCTTGCTCAGCAGTTTCCATATGTGGGCCAGGGTTTTGTGATCGAAGCCGCTGCCAGCCTGGCCCACGTGAATGAGCCTGCCCTGGTCGTCGTAGAGCCCAAGCACAATGGAGCCGAAATAGGGACGGCTGCCCTCGGGATCGGTGTAGCCGCCGATCACCGCTTCAAGTCGATGGGTAATTTTGATCTTGAGCCATTCACGGGTGCGGCGCTCCTCGTAGAAGGAGGCTCGTTTCTTTGCCAGGATGCCTTCCAGTCCTTGACGGCGGGCAGCGTCAAGGAGAGCCTTGCCTTCGCTGGCGAAATGTTCTGAGTAGCGAATGATGTCGTTCGGTGCGCGCAAGAGCGAAGCGAGAGCCTGCTTGCGCTGTTCCAGGGGCACGCGATGCAGGTCGTAGCCATCCAGATAGATCAAGTCAAAGGCGTAGTAGACGACGCAAATATCGGGCTGCGGAGCCAGTCGCCGCTTGCGATCGCGGAAGCCGGTGCGTTGCTGCATCAAGCTGAAAGACGAACGTCCATTCTCATCGAGCGCAATGATTTCTCCGTCGAGAACGGCGGTTTTCGCGTCCACAAATTTCGGCAAATCGTGCAACTCGGCATATTGCGCGGTCAGTTCGTTCTGGTTGCGGGACACGAGCCGAAGGCGGCCGTGATCGAGGAATGAGACCGCGCGATATCCATCCCATTTAATTTCGAAAATCCATTCCGGACTGTCGAAGGGCGCTTCAATCGAGGTTGCCAGCATTGGGTGAATGGCTGCAGGCATGGCAGTGCGGACTGCGCCCGGCAGATTCCTG
>QIAH01000590.1 GCA_003225465.1 Acidobacteriota bacterium
AGGTTCCGGGAAGTAATCTCAACTGGACTCTCGTTTCTTTTTCGGAGTTTTGCCGGGAAGGGCGGCAGGATTCTCGTGAGTTTTCTCGCGGAAGACTCCCTTCATTCCTCCAGCAAGACCGACGCTGCCTTCGCCGAATTTGTCGCGCAGACGATCGGCGGCGGCCAGGGCCTGTTGCCAGCGCTGGTGACGGCCATCGTCGAGCAGATCTAATTGTCCGGGTGCGCCTTCTTCGAACGAAGACACCTGGACCCCCAACAGGCGGATTTCAGCGCCCTTCTTCCAGTTCTTGCGAAGCGAATCTGCTCGAAGATTTCCGTATCGAGTTGCGTGGGCGCGGCCAGCGAGTGCGCGCGGGTGATGGTGGTGAAGTCTTTGTAGCGCAACTTGAGCTGGATAGTGCGGGCGTAGAAGCTGTGCTCGCGGAGACGACGGGCGACCATCTCGGTGAGGCGCATTAAGGTCGTCTCCAGCTGCACTGGGTTTGCTGTGTCTTCGTTGAACGTGTGCTCGTGGCTGATCGACTTGGGATCGGAGTGCTCGCCCACTTCGGCGTCGAACCAGCCGCCCGCATCTTCGCCGCGGGCTTTTCCGGCGAGCGCCAGTCCCCACTTGCCGAAACGTTCTTCGAGAACATCTTCCTCGAGTCGCGCGAGATCGGCGACCTGGTGGATGCCCAGGAGGTGCAGATTCTGTTCCATCACTTTGCCGACGCCGGGAATATCGCGCACATCGAGCGGCGCGAGGAACTTCGCTTCCTGCCCCGGGATGACCCACAGCACGCCATTGGGCTTGGCCTTGGCCGAGGAAACTTTCGCGATCAGCCGCGAGGCGCCAATTCCGATGGAGCAGTTCAATTGTGTTTCCGATTTCACCTTGTTGTGCAGGGCGTGTGCGGCGCGCAGTGGAGGCCCGTGCAGGCGATCGGTTCCGGTCATGTCGAGATACGCCTCGTCGATCGAAGCCATCTCCACCAGTGGCGAGAACGTGTTCAGCACTTCATAGACCTTGGCGGAACACTCGCGATAGCGGTCGGGATGGCCATCTACGAAAATCGCGTGCGGACAGAGTTTGGCGGCCGTGCGCAGGGGCATGGCCGAGTGCACGCCGAACTTGCGGGCTTCGTAGGATGCCGCCGAGACCACTCCGCGTTCGTCGCGTTGTAGCGACGGATCCGACAATTCCTCCACCGACACGAAGAAGGCATCCATGTCGACGTGGAAGATGGTCTTTGTGCGCAGAGCATCCATAGCGAATCCTGACCGTCGGGCTGGTCTCTAAATTTTAGGGGATGGGCGGCGGTCCTTCCGAGGGAGGACGCAGCGAAACGTTGGTGCGCGGCACCAGCTTCGCCTGCCGGGCGCGTTCGTAGACTTTCACGTACTCCTTCGCAGAAGCGGCCCAGGAAAAATCGCGGCTCATACCGTTGCGCATCAGCACATGCCACGAAGCCTCATCGCGAAAGGCCTGCAGCGCGGCTTTGATGGTAAGGAGCAGGGACTCACCACTGTACTCGTAAAACTTGAAACCGGTTCCCTTCCCGGTGCGGGCGTCCCAGGGTTCGATGGTGTCGTCGAGCCCGCCGGTGGCGCGCACGATGGGCACGGTTCCGTATTTCAAACTGTAAATCTGGTTCAGACCGCAAGGCTCGTAGCGCGAGGGCATCAGGAACATGTCAGCGCCCGCCTCGATCTTGTGCGCGATCACATTGTCGTACGCGACCTTGACCGCGATCTTCTGCGGAAACTGTTTTTGCAGGCGCAGGAACATTTCTTCGTAATCCTTGTCGCCGGTACCCAGCACGGTCAGAATCATGTCCTCGCGTGCCAGCCGATCCATGATCTGCGAAATCAGGTCGAATCCCTTCTGGGCGGCAAAACGAGAGACGATGCCGATGACGGGGAGTTTGGTATCGGCATTCTTGATTCCGAACGTGGCCACCAGGTCGGCCTTGTCCTTCGCCTTCTCGGAAAGGTCCAGAGGCGAATACCTCCCGGCAATGAACGGATCGTTGGCTGGATTCCAGACATCGTAATCGACCCCATTCAAGATGCCGGTAACCGTGGCTGCCCGGTTCCGCAAGACGCCTTCCAGGCCGAAACCGTACTCGGTCGTCTGGATTTCCTGGCTGTACTTCTTGCTCACGGTGGTGATGTAGTCGGCGAACACGAGGGCGCCTTTGAGAAAGTTGACCTGTCCGAAGAATTCCATCTTTGAGATCGTGAACAGATCCCAAGGCAACATCAGGAGAGGAAGGATTTCCGCGGGGAACAGTCCCTGGTAGCCCATGTTGTGGATGGTGAACACGGTCGCGACATTCTCAAAAGCCGGATCCTGGGAGTAGAAC
>QIAH01000484.1 GCA_003225465.1 Acidobacteriota bacterium
AAGTCGGTGACGTTGGAATAAAAGGGCGGGCTCGCGCGGGCTAGTTGGGTTTGCGGGTTTTCCCGTCGGCGAGATATTGCAGCATCAGCGCTTCCGCGGCTCCGCGGATGCGGTCATTCATAGGATTGGGCGGCGCCTGCTGCACACCGTCGTTTGATGGTTTCTGCCGAATCGTCTCGCGCAATTTCTCGCCGAACTCCGTATCGTTGGTAACCACCTGCCCATAGAACCACAGGAAATGACGCATCTGATCGAGCGCTGACTTCAGCACCTGCAGCGATTCCAACTCAGGATCGGCGCTCAGGGCCTCGAGGAGTTCCGGATTTCCGGGCGCTTCCATGGCGGCACAATTGAGGTCCCGCTGAATGGCGCGAAGATCTTCCGTGACGCGGAGAATTCGAAGATGAACATTTTCCAGGTACTCGTTCTTGTCCATGCTCAGGCCTATGTAACGGCACCCCAACCCTCTCATCGTGTAACGGCAGCGAACAGATGCCCCACGTGCATGAGCTTTCGTAATTCGGTATTACCTTGGTGCCAACAGAAATGGTGCTTGGTCCATCATCGCGCCGAAGCCGCGCCAAATGCCGCATTGGCGCGGCCTGCACGAATTTCGGGCTCGCCCAGAACGCATACGCCGGTTGAGGGTGATTCGACCGCATCGGTTAACCCCTGAAGCATCTGCTCTAACGTAACCAGCCCCAGACGCCGCGCACCCTCGCGTGTGGATGAAATGCGTTCAAGTAACCAATACGCTGGGACCAGAACGTAGGGCCAGCGGTGTCCGGGACCGCGTACATACCAGGGCCGAAGAATGGTCGCATTCAGGCCGCTTCCCCGGATCAGCGTTTCGCATTCTGCGCGAACTGCGATGTAGGCCTTCATCATGGGAGCGGGGTGGGCGACGCTCACGTAGATAAGATGCTGAATGCCTGCGGAAACAGCCGCCGCGATCGCCTCCCTTCCTGCTACCAGATCGATGCTGCAAAATTCCGCCGCTTTGGCGGGGCTGGGATGGGATACGCCCACCAGTTGCACCAATGTTGTCGCCGGCTTGATGCGCTCCCGATAAGAAGCGCCGTCCAACGCATTCCCAAGACGGCCTCACAACCCGAGGGGAGCTTGCCCTGCGAATGCGGCCGGACCAGCGCCGTGACGCGATGCCCTCGAGACAGCAAGCGTGGGATAAGGCGGCTGCCCATGTAGCCGCTTCCGCCTGTGAGAAAGACATGTTGCCTCGCGGCGCTCATAGGAGCCTCTGTGTGTCTTCCTGCTCAGAAGTACGCAAGACCTTGCGAAATGGATTGCCGTGGTTGTGACTGCCAGCAAGATTGCGAGTACGGTTCGCCGGACAGTTCCTGTCTTCCGGTATAATCCGCGCCGTTCCCGACTCTCGAATGATCGTTGGAGGAGTCTTGTCCATCCGCCCGTGGGTTTTTGTCGGTATCGCTTTTCTGACCTTCGCTCCAGGCGCAACCGCGCAGCGCGAGCCCGTGCTGAAGCAGATCAACGAGCCGCACGCCTATTATTTTCGTGAGATGTACCTGCCGCAACTGACCACAGGACCGAGTGCGGTCGCGTGGTCTCCGGACTCCAAGTCGGTGGTGTATTCCATGGCGGGCGCGCTCTGGTTGCAAAGAGTTGATTCTGACGAAGCGGAGCAGATGACCACCGGTCCGGGCTACGACTATCAGCCGGACTGGTCCTCGGATGGACGCTGGGTGGTTTACGCGAAGTACGACAAGAGTGCGATGGAGCTGTGGGTACTCGATCTGCAAAGCAGGCAAGCTCACGCGCTGACGAATGCGGGAGCTGTAAACGTCGAGCCGCGCTTTTCGCCCGACGGCAAGCGAATTGCCTTCGTCTCGACGACCTACAATGGCCGCTTCCATATTTTTGCCGGCCGCTTTGAAGCTGGCACTCTTATTGATGTGCAGCGATTCACGGGCGAGAACCGCAGTTCATTGCCTCGTTATTACTACAGCGTGTTCGATCACGAGATCAGCCCGGCATGGTCTCCCGATGGGAAGGAACTGCTGTACGTTTCGAATCGTGGCCACCTCTACGGAACCGGCGGCTTTTGGCGGATGAAGGCGGAGGCGGGCGCCGAGGCACGCGAGATTCATTACGAAGAAACTACCTGGAAAGCACGACCAAATTTCTCTCCCGACGGCAGGCGCATTATCTATGCGTCCTACGTCGGCCAGGCTTGGCACCGGCTGTGGGTGATGCCCGCTCAGGGTGGCGATCCGGTTCCTCTTTCTTATGGAGATTTCGACAACATCAATCCGCGCTGGTCGCCGGATGGCGAGAAGATCGCCTTCATTTCGAATCGCGGCGGGAACACCGCCTTGTGGATCCAGCAAGCGCTCAGTGGCTCCCAGCACGAGCTCGTGATCAAGAGCCGAAAGTACCTGGTGCCTATGGGGCGTCTCAAAGTCGTCGTGCTTGATGAGAGCGGGAGTGAAGCTGCGGCGCGCATCTCAATTACCGGCGAGGACGGACGCGCCTATGCTCCGCGCGACGCGTGGATGCATGCCGACGACAGCTTCGACCGCAGCCAGTCCGCCTTCGAAGCTCACTACTTTCACACGACAGGAGCGGCGAATGTCGAAGTCCCGGCTGGGGGCGTGACCATCGACGTCATGCGGGGCTTTGAGCATCGCGTTGCCAGCCAGACAGTGGAAGTTAAAGCCAGCCAGACCGCTCCAGTGACGATTCGACTGCAGTCCCTCGATCTGCCACATAGCGGAGACTCGCATTGGGTCAGTGGGGACGTACATGTGCACATGAACTATGGAGGCGCTTACCGGAATACGCCCGCACATCTCGTTTTTCAGGCTACGGCGGAAGATTTGCCGGTCGTGCAGGATCTCGTCGTCAATAAAGAACAACGCATTCCCGATATCGCCTATTTCCGCACCACGCTCGACCCCGCATCGACCGCCAACAATCTCCTGCTGCACGGTCAGGAATTTCACACCAGCTATTGGGGACACCTGGGCCTGCTGCATCTGACACGAAATTTCCTGCTCCCCGACTACGCCGGATATCCAAATACGGCTGCGGCGAGCCTGTTTCCGACCAACGCCACGATTGCCGACCTGGCGCACGAACAACAAGGCCTGGTTGGCTACGTGCATCCCTTCGATACTTATCCAGATCCTGCTAAAGAAACACTCACGGACGAGTTGCCGGTCGATGTGGCGCTGGGGAAGGTGGACTACATCGAGGTGCTGGGCTTCAGCGATCACAAATCGACGGCGCGCGTCTGGTACCGGTTGCTGAATTGCGGCTTTCGCCTGCCGACCGCGGCGGGAACTGACGCGATGGCGAATTTTGCTTCGCTGCGCGGGCCTGTAGGCCTGAATCGTGTTTACGTGGAGGTGCCCAAGGGCGCACTGGAGATTGACCCGTGGCTGGAGAACATGAAACGCGGGCGGACCTTCGCCACCAACGGACCCTTGCTTGGATTCTCGCTGGGCGGTCAGCCCATTGGCGGAGAAGTGAAGCTTCCGGCGGGAACGCACGAGGTGAGGTTCAAGGCATGGCTCCGCTCGATTGTTCCCGTCGATCACCTGGAGATTATTTGTAACGGGAAGGTGGTGCGTGATCTGAAATTAAGTGCGCGCCGCGATGCGGCCGATGAAGATGGCACGTTGCCGATTTCCGCCACGGGCTGGTGCCTTCTGCGAGCCTCGAGCGACAAGGCCGTTTATCCCGTGCTCGACCAATATCCCTACGCGACGACCAGTCCCGTCTACATCAAGATGGATGGTTCTGAACCTCTTCCAGCCGACGATGCTGCCTACTTCATCGCATGGATCGATCAGCTCATCGCTGGCGCTCAAGCCAACAACGACTGGAACACGGAAGCGGAAAAGGCGATCGTTGTTGACCAGCT
>QIAH01000313.1 GCA_003225465.1 Acidobacteriota bacterium
AGAAACAGCACCCCATTGTGTGCGAGAGAGACTTCCCCAGGTCGGGGAATGGCGCCCCCACCGATGAGGCCAGCATCCGAGATGGTGTGATGCGGGGACCGGAACGGCCGCACTCCGACCAGGCCCGCCCGGGGATCGAGCACGCCCGCGACGCTGTGAATCTTCGTAGTCTCGAGAGCCTCCTCGAAGGTAAAGGGCGGCAGGATGGTCGGCATGCGCTTGGCGAGCATGGTCTTCCCTGACCCGGGCGGCCCGATCATCAGGATGTTGTGGCCGCCGGCGCAGGAAATTTCCAAAGCTCGCTTGGCGGTCTGCTGACCGCGCACGTCTTTGAAGTCGACGGCATAGTGCTGTGCATCGCCGAGAAGCGTATCGCCATCGACCTTCAGCGGCATGATCCCATTCCCGGTGTTTACGAAATGAATAACATCCATCAGCGACCTGACTGGATAAACATCGACGCCGCTGACCATAGCGGCTTCGCGGGCATTAACCTCGGGGACAATAAGACGCTTGAGCTTCTTACTGCGGGTTTCGATGGCGATCGGCAACGTTCCCCGTATCCCGCGGATTCCGCCATCGAGAGATAACTCTCCCACGAACACGCAGTCGAGGAGTTCCTTTTTGTTCAGGCCTCCATATGCGCCCAGGATACCGAGTGCCATGGGAAGATCGAATCCGGAGCCTTCCTTGCGAATGTCGGCGGGCGCAAGATTTACGGTGATGTGGGTGGGCGGGACGTCGTAACCACAATTGCGCAGCGCTGAGCGCACGCGATCCTGGCTCTCGCGTACGGCGGCATCAGGGAGGCCGACAGTGTGGAAGTGCACCTCATTCAATTTCGCGCCCGAGACATCCACCTCCACTTCGATGATATTGGCGTCGATGCCATATACCGCGGCGCTGAAGGTCTTGTAGAGCATGCTGCGACGGCGGTTCATGGCCGGAAAGGCGCACGCCCGTCCACGAATCCCTGCTTCAGCGTAGGCGCTCGTCGATTGAACAACAGGTGATTGTGGTCACTAGCCTGCGTGACAGTTGGTAAGTCCCCCTTACTGCGCGGCACGGGAGCGCAATTCGAACTTGGGCAACTGGAATCCAAATGCACTGGATGTAAACGCCTCGTTTGCAAACGCGTACCAAAACTTCCAACAGAGAGTGCTGTTCACTTTCCGCGACGTGCTCTACGATGGCAACTACATCCCCGATTCTGCCAGTTGGCATCCTGGCGGAGTCCGGGAGAATTTTTTATGGCTGCGGAAGAGAACCGTTCACCGCGTTCGCAGCGTCCCCCGGGCCACCTGGAGCAGGAAGAAACCCGGCTGTGGCGGCTCGCGTTGTTGTTCATGGTGCTCTTGGCGGTGGCCTTAGCGGTCCTTGTCTGGGAACGTCTCCAATCCATTCCCTACCATCTCGGCGCGATCGCGCCGGGTTTGCTGATTCTCTCGGTGCTGTTCGCTGCGTACGCGTATGGCCGCAGGAGAGAGGTCTCCGAGCTGCAGGTCCTGTTGAAGGATCTGCAGGACCGGGTAGGAGTGACCCCCTCCGAAGATCAGCTCGACCAACTCAGCCAGGTGATTCTCCGCTCGCAGCGTAGCTTCAAGGAACTGATCGACTCGTTCGATGATGTAGCGTGCGCGGTTTCATTGGACGGCACACTCCGAACCGTGAACCGGCGGCTCTCCGACCTGCTTCGGGTGCCCTATGCCGAGATTGTGAATCACAAGTTCGACGAGTTTTGCGAAACGCCGGTGCGTGGCGAGATCGAGGCCGGGCTCGGGCGGTTTCTGGAACGCCGGCGATGGTCGGGTGTGGTCCCGGTCAAACTCAAGAACAGCGCGCGCGTTCTTTATTTCGATTGCGTCCTCAATGCCATCGTCAAAGCAGACGAAGTGGTGGGGGCAAGCATCCTGGCTCACGACGTGACCGATGAGCGCGAAAAAGAGAAGCGTTTCACGGAGCTTTTCGAGACTCTGCAGGAGGGAGTGTACTTCAGCACGCCCGAAGGCAAGCTCCTGGATGTGAACCCTGCTCTGGTTGCCATGCTGCACTATCGCAATAAGGAAGAACTGCTTGCCCTCGAACCCAACAGTTTGAATTTCGATTCAGGGCAAAGCCCGGTGCTGGGCCGTGTGGCGGGCGACCGCGGGAGCGTGCGCACTCGCGAGGTCACGCTACGCCGGCTGGACGGGACAGCCGCCGTATGCCTCGACACCTCGCGCGCCGTCTGGGACGCCAATGGAGCCATCATCCGCTACCAGGGCACGCTCACCGACATCACCGAGCAGCGGACCATGGAGATGCGGATCCGGCAACAGGAACAGTTCCGTCAGAAACTGCTGGAGAGCTTCCCGGACCTGATCCTGGTGGTTGATCTGGACGAGCGCTACGGCTTTGCCAGCTCCCGCATTCGCGATTTGCTGGGTTATCGGCCAGAGGAACTTGTCGGTAAGAAAATCGAGGACATGCAGGACCATTCTCCGGAATTTCTCCAGCTCTATCGCGACGTTGCCTCCGGAAGACAGCTCTTTGCTTCATCAGAATACGGAGCGCTCCACCGGGACGGAAGTTGGCGAACCATGCGCGCCTCCGCCAGCCAGCTCTTCGATACCGAGAACAAGCTTAGTGGCGTCATCATCTCGGTGCGGGATATCACGGTAGAAAAGAAGTTTGAGCAGCAGATCATTCAGAGCGAGCGATTAGCGGCCATGGGCCAGATGATTGGCGGATTCGCTCACGAACTTAACAATCCTTTGACGGCGATCCTCGGCATGAGTGATCTGTTAAAGGAAGGTGAGACGAATGAAGCACGCAACCGGCAGCTCTCGATCCTGCACCAGCAAGCTCGCCGTGCAACCGAGATTGTGCAGAACCTCATGTACTTCTCTCGTCCTCCCGCGCCGGGAAAGAGCCAGGTCGACCTGAACGAACTCGTCGAGCGCACCTTGCACCTGCATGCCTACTCTCTGCGCAAGAACAACATCACCGCCGACTTCCTAAGGGAACAAAATTCGCCCCAGGTGACGGGCGACCCTCATCAACTCATGCAAGTCTTCCTGAATCTCGTACTGAACGCCGAGCAAGCGATTCGCGAGGCGCGCGACAAGGGCACGTTGCGCATCCGGCTGGGCAAAACGGACAAGAATGTCTCAGTGATTTTTCAGGACGACGGTCCGGGCATCGCGCCCGATATCCTGCCCAACATCTTTGATCCGTTCTATACGACCAAACGTCCCGGTCGTGGCACGGGTCTGGGATTGAGCATCTGCAAGGCCGTACTCAAAGAACATAACGGCAACATTGAAGCATCTTCGGCGCCGGGCGGCGGCGCCGTATTCACCGTCACGCTGCCGATTACACCGCCGGCCTAGGCCTGCCTTTATACTGACGATCCACGGTCATGTCGATACTTAACGGCCAGACTGCGCTGGTGACGGGAGCCTCCCGCGGAATTGGGCGGGCGATCGCGTTGCGCCTCGCGAAGGAAGGGGCGCAGGTCTTCGTTCACTATCACCACAACCGGAGTGCGGCGGAATCGGTTCTCGGCGAAATAGAGAGGCCGGGCACGCTCTTGCAGGCTGATCTGCGATCCCCGCGAGAGATCGATGGAATGATCGCCGCGCTCGGCGATGCTCAGCTCGACATTCTGATCAATAATGCCGGCATCTGGGGCCAGACGCCGCTTGGCAACACTTCTCTCGAGGACTTGGACGCCATGCTCGACATCAACGTGAAAGGGGTCTTTTACCTGACCCAGGCGTGCTTGCCTCGGCTGCGTGAAGGCGCTCGTATCGTGAACGTCTCCTCGATTGCGGGCAGGACCGGGACTCGCGGAGGTCGAAGCGTCTATGCAGCAACCAAGGCTGCCGTGGACGCATTCACCAGGAATTGGGCCTTGGAGCTGGCCCCGCGCAGAATTCGTGTGAATGCAGTCGCGCCCGGCTACATTGATACCGACATGACGGCGGGATACTTCGCGGATCGAGAGGTTCTCGAATTCGCGGTGAGTCGGCAGCCCTTTGGAAGATTGGGTTACGCCGATGAGGTCGCCAATGTGGTGCTATTCCTTTGTTCCCCAGCGTCCAACTGGATCACGGGCGAGTCGCTGAATGTGAGCGGCGGCTTCGTCGTGTGATCGCGAGTGGAGGGGCGGGCGTCCTCGCCCGCCATCGTTGTCAGCGCTCGACCGCCATCGCAACCGCGTTCCCGCCCCCCAGGCAAAGCGCAGCGATGCCACGGTGTACATCGCGGCGGATCATCTCGTAGATCAGGGTGACCAGAACGCGGGCCCCGCTGGCACCGATGGGATGGCCGATCGCCACCGCGCCACCATTCACGTTGACTTTATTCAGGTCGAGGCCGAGCTCGCGAATCACGCCCAAGGCCTGCACAGAAAAGGCCTCGTTCAGTTCGTAGAGATCGACTTCGTCTTTCTTCCAACCCGTCTTCTCCCAGATTTTGCGTACCGCTCCGACGGGAGCCATCATGACCCACTTGGGTTCAACGCCGCTGGTGGCTTGCGCCACGATGCGGACCATGGGTTGGGCGCCGAGATCCTTCGCCCGTTGTGCGCTGGTCACCACCACGGCCGCTGCGCCGTCATTCACGCCGGGCGCATTGCCCGCCGTCACCGTGCCATCCTTCTTGAAAGCCGGCTTCAGAGACCGCAACACCTCGATGGTCGTGTCCTCACGAGGGCCCTCATCCTTATCGAAGATCACCGGAGCCGCACCTTTCTTTTTCGCAGGCAGTTCCACGGGAACAACTTGCGCTTTGAAGCGGCACTCCTTAGTAGCTGCGACCGCCTTGCGATGCGAATTCACAGCAAACTCGTCCTGCTCCTCGCGGGAAATGCCATACTTCTCGGCTACATTCTCGCCGGTAATGCCCATGTGGTAGTCGTTGTAGATATCCCACAATCCATCGTGAACCATGGAATCGACGATGGTCGCATTGCCCAGGCGGTATCCTTTGCGCGCCTGCGGCAGAAGGTAAGGGGCATTGGTCATCGACTCCATGCCTCCCGCGACGACGATGGAACTGTTCTCGGTCTGGATCGCTTGCGCTGCGAGAGCAACGGCTTTCAGTCCAGAGCCGCATACCTTGTTGATTGTCATGGCACCTACCTCGGGCGCCAATCCTCCGTAAATCGCAGCTTGCCGCGCAGGGTTTTGCCCAAGACCTGCGCTGACCACGTTGCCCATGATGCACTCATCGACTTGCTTCGCATCGATGTTGGCGCGCTTCACGGCCTCGCGCACTACGATCGCTCCCAACTGCGGAGCTGTGAAATCCGATAGGCTCCCCTGAAACTTTCCGACTGGAGTCCGGCACCCCGAAACGATGACAACATCGTTTAAACCCGCCATAAATCTGCTCCTCCGCGATTTTTACCTACTCATTATAAATGTGGGCAACGCCGAAAAGATGAAAATTGGAAGCCATCAGCATGCCTGCAGAATTTGTCATCCTTCAAAAACGCACGCGTGCATCGCGAAGAATTGAAGTGCGTGATCGCCTGCATTCATCAGCGTTCGGAAGAGAGAGGGTGAAGTGATGCTCGAGGATTTTCGATTGTGAGGTGACTCACGGTGACTTTAGTGCGGTCTTCGACCCCACGCGCAACACCATTTTTCTCTTGACATCAATTTTCATTGACTCTATACATTCCAATAGTTGCAACATAAGACCGTTGCATAGTCCATGAACAATGGAAAGGGAGAATAGATCAATGGCAACCAAGAAGAAGGCAGCAAAGAAGAAAAAGAAACACTAGAAGTCGGCTTTGAAACAAAGGCAAATGGGGGACGCCAAAAGCGTCCCCTAAGTTTTTGGGGTCGCACCTGCTCCTCCTGCTGAACTACTGATCTTGCGAGCACACCGGCTCTCGCTACCACAACTTCCACGCGGTTATCGACATCGAGTGAGCTGTCCCGCAAGGTCGCGTCATAAGTTGGTGGCGCTTTGAAAAGGGCGCGGCTGCGCTGTATGAAGCACTCGAAAAGAGCGGCTTTAACAGCTTGCTGAAAAACTCTCGCGATAGCTGCGCTTTGAAAGGGCTGGGCTTCAGCCCAACCGCAAGAGCCACAAACTCAACGCGGCTTTAGCCGCTGCGGGCGTGGGCGTCGCCGAGCAGCTGTTTTTCAGCAAACTCTTTACTCGCGGAGGTTGGGAACCTTCGGCCTGGATCAGAGACCCGACTTGTTCGACTATCTCCGGGATACAACTAGTGGGTCGCCGCTTGTTTCGCGGGCACCGCGTGTACCGGCTTTTCCGTGGCGGGACAGAGATTTCGGTAGGGGCAGAAACGGCAGTGATAGCCGGGCTTCGCATCGAACTCTCCGGCAGCGATTCGATCCGCAACCTCGACCACCTTGGCCTTCGCTTCTTCGAGTTGCAGCTTGTGACGGGTGGTAGCGACAGTGCTGTTCTCCTGCAGGTTGTAGAAGACGAGTCGCTCGGCCTCATAACCCCACTTCTCGCGCGCGGCGATCGCGTAAATCGAGAGCTGCAGGCTGTCATCGGCATCTTCCTGGGCGCGAGCCTTTCCAGTCTTGTAGTCGACGATGGCGACGCGGCCCTTGCCAAGATCATCGACTCGGTCAATGCGTCCCGCGAGTGTCGCATTCCCAACGCGCATCTCGAAGTGTTCTTCGGTATGAAGTACCTTGGGCCCCTCCGAGCGGAGGAGGACTTTCAGAAAGTCCCGTAGCTGCTCGATACCCTGCTTCTCGTAGAGTTCCCGCTGGTAGTGGTCCTCGATCACGGCTTGTCCGAAATCGGCCCTGAACAGGTCCAGCAGGTCCTCCTCGGAAAACGGCCGCTCCAATCGGACGGAATCGAAGTACGTCTTGAGCACGCGGTGCATGGACGCGCCGAAGTGCATGGCCGCCGGAACATCTCGCGGAATCTTCCACTCCCGCTCGAGTTTGAATTGCAGCGGGCAGACCTCGTAGCTTTCTACAGCGGTCGCACTCAACCGGTTCAACGGAAACGCCGGCGGCAGGGCGAGCCATTCTGCGGTGCGTGAGACGAACGTCGGCGGCGGAGCCGCATGCCCGAAGAGGTCCGTTTGAAATTCACGGGCCGCACGTTGGACCAGCCATGCCCTCAGTCCGGGATGCTTCAGCAACTCCCGGGTCAAGCCGGGAGGAGTCTTGTCCTTGCCAATTCCCTGCTTGCCGTAAAGAGTCAGTGAATCGCGCGCCCGGGTCATCGCCACGTAAAACAGGCGACGTTCTTCCTGATCATGGAGCGCCCTGCCATCGCCCTCGGCCATGGAGTCGGCGTCGCGGAGGTCCTGCGGAAATTCGACGAGCGGCTCCCGGTAGGTTGCGGGAAAGGAGTTCGACGTCGCCCGGATAATGAACACGTGGGCGAACTCAAGCCCTTTAGCCGCATGCGCGGTCATGAGACGAACGGCGTCCTGATCGTCGGATTGCAGGCAAACTGCCCCACGCGCCTCGCGGAAATATTGGAGATACTCGAGGAATTCTCCCACCTCACCGGTCTTGGTAAGCGGCTTTTTCTGCCAGTCTGCAACAAACTTCAAAAGTGCTTGCAGTGGAGGAGCACCTCGGTCGAATCCGAAGCTGCCGACCAGGATGTCGAGCGCAGCAAGAGTGGTTGCGCCTTTACTGGCAATCTCCTCGCGCACCTTGCGCAGCTGTTCGAGAACGGCGGGACCACCTTCGACTTCGCGCAGCAGAACCGCCAGCGTCACTGACACGCCTGCCGGCTGCTCGCGCGGAATGGCCCGCATAGCGGCCCGCACCTTCTCAGGATCAATTTTGAACTGCGGTAGAGCCGCAACGCGCAGCAGGCAGGCGGCGTCTGCGGTCGAGTCGACCGCGCCAAGGCACGCCAGCAGGTCGCGCACCTCGGGCGTATCGAGCACATCCATATTTTCGATCGTGAACGGGATTCCCTTCTCGCCCAGTTCGTGCGCGATCTCGTCGCGATGAAAATGGGAGCGATAAAGAACGGCGAAGTCGCACCAGCGGCCACGGAGCTGGCGGCGCTTCTCTTCGATTGCGGACACGATGTCGGCACACTCGAAGTCGCGAGCGCTCAGGGGTACGACCTCGACCGGAACGCCGGGCAGTTGCTTCCCTTCTGCCAAAGCCCTCTCCTCGCGAGCCGATTGAAGTGGCATACGCTGGTATGAAAACTCCGGCTGAGCCTGTATTCCCGAAAAGACCGGGGGATTCTTATCGATGAGAGCAAAGGCGCATCGCAGGATAGGCGTGGTGGAGCGCTGATTTTTTCCCAGCACAACCAGGCGAGCACCCGGAAAGTGCCGGTGAAAAAGTCCGAAGGCCGCGCTCGAGGCACCACGAAACCTGTAGATAGCCTGATCGGGATCGCCCACCGCGAACACACTGCGACTTTGCCCCGCAAGCGCGGAGAGAATCTTGATCTGCGCGAAGTTGGCATCCTGAAATTCGTCCACCAGGATGAAACGGGCACGCTCGCGTTCCTGCTCGAGCAGGGTTGAATTTTCCTGCAGCAGTTCGTAAGCCCGCGTAATCATGTGGCTGAAGGTGCCGAGGTTCTCTTCCTGCAGCATGCGCTCAACGGTTGCGAACACCGAGGAGATCTCATGGCAGCGTCCCACTATTTCTTCGTCCGTAACCGTGCTGACATCCTTCGATTTGGTCACACGCGGAATGGGCAACTCCCTGCAATCGATCTTCTGAACGTATTCCGCATACTTCTGAGGCCCGACGAGTTCGTCGTGACAGCGGCGGATGAAGTCCAGCAGGTCATCGAGAAACTGGGTGACGTTGGCCGCGCGTACGAAATAGTTGAGACCAAGCTCCCGAATCCGCTTGCGCAGAAAGATCCAGAGATCCTTGTCGTCGAGAACGCCGAAGCCTCGCTCATTGCTTTTCAGCAACTCGTTGCAATAGGCATGGAAGGTCATCGCGCGCAGGCCGGAAACGTCAGTGCCGCGCAGTTCGGCCTGCACCCGTTCGCGCATTTCCTTGGCGGCGTTGTCGGTATAGGTGAGCGCGAGGATTTCTCTCGGCCACGCATGCCCATCGCGGATGAGCGCGGCAATTCGTCGCGTGAGGACGGTCGTCTTCCCCGTGCCGGCACCAGCAACCACCAGCATAGGACCGTTTACGTGTTCGATGGCTTCCCGCTGGCGCTCGTCAGGAGTGATGGTCGAGGCACGGGAGGTAGACTTCACGGAAACCATTGTTCGGAGCATAGCAGAGGAAGGTGTGGATGTTCCTGTGCGAATCCGATTGGCTAGTGTGGTGTCCCCGTTAGTTCGCACCTGAAACTGGGGCGCCCTGAAAGGGTGCCCGGACGGTGCCGCATCCCAACCTCGCCAGGTGCCCCACCCTCACCTCGGTTCTGTGCGAGGTTAGGGTGGGGATTTCCGAACACCAACAATCGACACAACTCTGAATATCTGTGGCCTTGAAAGGGCTAGGCTTCAGCCGAGCCGATAAGAGCCGCAAACTCAATACGGCTTTAGCCGCTGAGGGCGCGAACCTTCGGGCTAGACTGGGCCCGTCTTTGTTCGCGTATTCTCGAGACGCACACTAGGAGAGCTCCGACATAGCAATCGCCGTGGCCGCAATCGCCGCAGTTTCGGCACGCAGAATGGTGCTGCCCAAGGATGCTGAGATCCAGCCGGCCCGAGAAAAAATCCCGATCTCGTCCTCGGTCCAACCACCTTCGGGACCGACCGCAAGTAGCAATTCGTCCGAAGGCGAGTCCGACTGCAACGCGTCCTTCAGCATGACTTGGTGCTCGGATTCCGCGAGGACGATGCGCGTGGGCGCGCTGAAGGACGCAGCATCCTTCACCTTCATGGGTTCATTGACGATGATTACGGCCATGCGGCGGGATTGCTCGGACGCCTGTTGGCCAAGCCGGCGCCAGCGTTCGACGCGTTTCTCCGCGGCGCGGACAAGGTGGGGATCGGTGCGACGGGCAATGAGAGGAATGATGCGAGCAACCCCCAATTCCCCGCACTTCTCGATCGCCCATTCCATGCGGTCGAACTTGAAAATCGCGAGCAACAGGCTGATGTTCGCGGTGCCTGAGGCGGGAATTTCCTCACCCAGTTCGAATTCGACGCGTTCGGGCGTAACTGACGTAATCCGCCCCGACCGGAGTGCTTCTCCCGTCGCGATGTCAAAGCACTGGCCCACGCGGGCGCGAAGGACGACCGCCAAGTGCGCGGCATGTGTTCCAACGAGGGCTGCCTGATTTCCGGAAACTTCGTCGGCGATCCACCGGCGGCGGGTCATGATGAGAGGATGCGGCGGCCTCGATGCCCCAACGTTATCCGAAGATGTCCTTCATTTTCTCGACCAGGGTTGAACGCTGCGGCTTGTTCTCGATGCGAGTCAGGCCGTCGAGTTCCTGGAGCAGTTCGCGCTGGCGCTTGGTGAGCTTGGTCGGCGTCTGCGAGCGAACCTCCACGAACAGATCGCCTTTCCCGCGCCCCTGTAACACGGGCACGCCCTTGCTCTTGATGCGGAACGTGGTTCCCGATTGCGTGCCCTCGGGAATCTTCAAAACCTGTTCCCCTTCGAGCGTGGGTACCTTGATTTCGGCGCCGAGGGCGGCCTGGGTGAAGGAGATCGGGATGACGCAGTGCAGGTCGTTGCCCTCGCGTGAGAAGAACGGATGCTCTTTGACGTGCAGAACGACGTAGAGATCGCCCGCAGGGCCTCCGAATGCGCCGGCCTCCCCGTAGCCGCTAAAACGGATGCGAGTGCCATCTTCCACGCCCGCCGGCACCTTGGCTTCCACGGTCCGCTGGCGTAAAACGCGCGTCTCTCCTTTGCACTTGGGGCAGGGATCAGTGATCACACTGCCTGCTCCCTGGCAAGTCGGGCAGGTGCGGGCCATCGAGAAAAATCCTTGCTGGTACCGAACCTGGCCCCTGCCTTGGCAAGAGCGGCAGGTGACCGGAGATTTCCCAGCAGCGGCGCCGGAACCAGAGCAGTCCTCACAGGCTTCATGACGGCGGACGGATACTTTCGTCTCCGTTCCAAACGCGGCTTCTTCAAAAGTGAGGGTCAGATCCTCGCGCAAATCGGGACCGCGTTGCGCACGCGTGCGCCGCCGGCCTCCTGCGCCAAACAGGTCGCCTATCCCGAAGAACTCGCCAAAGATGTCGCTGAGGTCCTGAAAAGCATTGGGATCGAATCCTCCCATGCCTCCCGCCCCGGCAACCCCAGCATGCCCAAAGCGGTCATACGCCGAGCGCTTATCAGCGTCGATCAGAACGGCATACGCTTCGGTAAGCTCTTTGAATTTGTCTTCTGCCTCAGGATTATTAGGATTCCGGTCCGGATGGTACTGCATGGCAAGCTTGCGATACGCGCTCTTGATTTCCTGCTCGCCGCATTGCCGCTCCACCCCTAATACTTCGTAATAATCGCGTTTGCCGTTACTGGTCAGAATGGGCTTCCCCTTTCAAAAACAAACGTTCCTTCGCGCCAGATCAGTGTTTGGAGTTTTGCGCCACCCGTACCATCGCAGGCCGAAGTAGACGTTCTTTGAGCTTGTACCCCTTTTGCAACTCATCGATCACCTGGTGATCCGGCACGTCGGAGGTCTCGACCATTTCGATAGCCTCATGAACATGCGGGTCGAAGCGCTGGCCCTTGGCCGGCACCGGCCGAACCCCGAGCTTGCTGAGAGCGTCCTGCAGCTGCTTGTAGATAAGTTCCACCCCGTTGCGGAACTCGTTTGGCTGGCTCGCGGGAGCATTTAGCGCGCGCTCGAAGCTGTCGATGGCGGGCAGCAACGCCTTGATGGCATCCGCGGTCGCAAAGTCCCGGAATTCCTGCTGTTCTTTGGCCGCACGCTTGCGGGCATTTTCGAACTCTGCCTGCGAGCGCGCGAGCCGATCCAGCAGCGTGTCGCGCTCCGAGCGGATCCTCTGCAGCTCGGTGTCTGTCGCCGGGGCGCTCGACTCTGCGCCGGCGCTCTTTCCTTGCTCATCCGTCGTTTCATCGGCCGCCGGCAATTCGTGTTCGAGATCAAGTTCCTGCGGGTCTACCTGTTTTCCGTTCGTCTTCACCATAAACTATTCCGATTCGTTGAGAATTTTGTCGAAGAGGCGCGCAATGTAGGAAACCGCCGTCATCGTGTGCTGGTAATCAATGCGAGTGGGCCCGATTACGGCCAGGGACCCCCTCACTTCATTGCCCACACGGGCAGGCGCGCCGATGAGCACAAAATTGCTCATCGATGGTACGGCCTCATCCAGGCCAATCACCACGCGCACTGCTTCCTGCTTCGCGTCGAGATAGGCCTCCAGCAACCGGACGATCTTGCCTTTCTCCTCTAAGGTTTTGAGCATCTCCTGCAGGCGCTGGCGATCCTGCTCGTTCGCGACCAGGTTCGATGCACCTTCCACAAAAACCGTTTCGGTGCCCGACTCAGCGGCAAGTGCTCCCTGCTTATAAAGTTGTTCCAGCGACTGCATCAGGCGATCGTATTCGCTGCGTTCGGCCTCCAGGCGGCGCTGCAGTTCGGCCCGCATCTCGCTCATGGTCCAGCCGCGGAAGTTTTCGTTGATGTAGCGCGCCGCAGCATCCAGATCAGCCTGCGAAATGTCCAGCCGCAGCACTCGATCGCGCACCAGTCCGGCGCGGGTCACAACCACGGCCAAAACTTTCTGATCGCCGAGGCGTGAGAAGTAAACGTGTTCCAGCGCGTTCTTTGCTCCCGGAACCGCCACCGCCACGCCCACGTTCTTCGAAATCAGCGAGAGCACGCGCGACGTCCGCTCCAGGAACTCAGCCGTGTCGGTGATGCCCGACAGCGTTTCGCGAATGATGTTCTCGTCTGCGGGCGAAAGGTGCGCCTCGCCCGATATCTGTTCCACGTAATAGCGGTAGGCTTCCGTCGTCGGTACCCGTCCCGAAGACGTATGGGGCTGCTCGAGAAAGCCCGCATCCGACAGATCCGCCATTACATTCCGAATCGTGGCCGGGCTCAGTCCTTCGCGGTTGGAACGCGAGAGCACCCGCGAGCCCACGGGCTCACCAGTAGCAATAAACGTTTCTACGATCGCGGTTAGAATTTCACGTTCGCGATGGCCGATGTTCCCGGGCGGTAGCATGAATCCCTTGTATCACTTTGAGCAGGACGCCGGAAGTGACCAAATGATTGTCCGGTCAATTCCTCTATAAATACTTTCGATGCAGAAACTTAGGTTTGGATTCACCTACGATTCTGAGCTATGATTTTAGAAACTTGAGCGAATTAGTGTCAAG
>QIAH01000485.1:0-2670 GCA_003225465.1 Acidobacteriota bacterium
AGAATGTCGTTTTGCCTTGGACGCCGTCATCGGCAGGTTTCGATCTATGTCAGCCGCGCTCGTTTCCTTTCTCGCCCTTTCCCCAAAAAGTATAACACCAATAATGTATCTTATTAACGGTTAGCTAATCTGATCTTGGCAAGAGAGGCAAACGCCCTCTCACTCATCTCCAAAGGAGGGTCTCTATGATCAGCTACAAGCACGCCATCGTAGATGGCACGAAGATTTTTTACCGCGAAGCCGGGAACAACCAGGCGCCCGTCATTGTTCTCTTGCACGGTTTTCCCACGTCGTCGCACATGTTCCGCAACCTCATTCCGGCACTCGCGCGCCGGTACCACGTGGTGGCTCCCGACCTGCCGGGGTTTGGGTTCTCGGACGCTCCTGATCGTAAGCAATTCCGCTACACATTTGCACACCTGGCGGAAGTGATTGGCAAGTTCACAGAGGTGATCGGGTTGGAGCGCTTCGCAATTTACATTTTCGATTACGGCGCGCCGGTAGGGTTGCGGCTTGCGCTGGCACATCCGGACCGGATCACGGTGATCATTTCGCAGAATGGCAATGCGTACGAGGAAGGGCTCAGCGAGGGGTGGAATCCGATCCAGAAATATTGGAAGGAACCGACGGCGGAGAATCGAGCGGCGCTCCGTGAATTTCTCACGCCCGCGGCCACCAGATGGCAATACCTGTACGGAGTCGAGGATGAGACGCGGGTCGCGCCGGAGTCGTACACCCTGGACTCGGCGTTGCTGGGGCGTCCGGAGAATGACGAGATTCAACTCGATCTGTTTCTGGATTATGCGAGCAATGTGGCGCTGTATCCGAAGTTTCAGGAGTATTTCAGAACGCAGCGGCCTCCATTGTTAGCGGTGTGGGGGACGAAGGATCCATTTTTCCTGCCGCCCGGAGCGGAGGCGTTCCGACGGGATAATCCGGATGCGGAAGTCCGTTTCTTCGACACGGGACATTTCGCATTGGAGACCCATGCGGGGGAGATTGGGGAGGCCATTGGGGAGTTTCTCGAGCGGCGGTTGCGGCCGAAGGTAAGCGCGGCGTAAGGACGGGTTGTGCCGTGGCGGGCATTTCCCCCATTAAATGGCTGGAGAATTTCGTTGTGTCCGCCTTCAGGGACGGCGGCAAAGGCTCTGCATAAAAGACTGCCGTCCTCTGAAGGGAACTCGGATTTTGCATGACGATAGATCGCTGCACTGACGTGCGGGGCTAACCTCTGACGTTGGTGCGGGCGCTTCGTACTCGAGGAAGTCGTACGGTACTATCCCGGGAAGCGCTGTCGGGCTAGGCGGCAGTCTTTGTCACGCGTGTTCATTACCGCCCGGCGGTCCTCATTATTAATTTGAACGGATGTGCGAGAATGAGCGGTCTTTTGCGTGGCTTTCTATGAACCTGACGCGCTTTTTGCTGGTCGTGAGTTTGGCGGCTTTCGTGTCTCCGGCTGGTGCGCAATCCAAACCTCAGTACGATATTTACGCGGTTCGTTATGCGACCTTGCCAGATTTTCCTGTGGCGGAACTCGTGGCCGGAGCGGATCCGGCGCGCAAGCTGGATATCGCGATGATGGTGTGGCTGGTGCGGGGCAATGGGCGCAATATCCTGGTGGATTCCGGTTTTTATCACGAGCATTTCTTCAAGGAATGGAAGGTGAAGGACTTCGTGAAGCCTTCGGACGCACTCAAACCGCTCGGGCTGAAGCCGCAGGATATTACCGATGTGATCATCACGCACATGCACTGGGACCACGCCGATGGGGTGGATTTGTTTCCGAATGCCCGTGTCTGGATTCAGAAAGAAGAGCTGGAGTATCACGCGGGAGAGGCGTGGCAGTCGAAGGACACGTCGGATGGTATCGATGCGGAGGATGTGCTCACGCTGGTGAAGTTGAATACGCAAGGTAAGGTGGGGCTGGTGAATGGGGATGGGCAGGAGATCCTTCCCGGGATCACCTGCTACACCGGAGGGCGGCACACATACGCCTCGCAGTTTGTTGGAGTGAATACTGGTGCGGGGACGGTTGTGTTAGCCAGCGACAATATGTATCTCTACGAGAACCTGGAGAAGCACGTGCCGATTGCAGCGACACTGGATGCGCCTTCGAACCTGCGGGCGCAGGATCGGATGAAGCAGATGGCGGCGACGCCGGCACTGATCATTCCGGGACATGATCCGGCGGTCATGACGAAGTTTCCGAGTCGAGGCGCGGGGATTGTGAAAATCGAATAGGGGAGCGACACCAGCCCGGCTCTTCTAGCGAAGCCGCAGAATCATGTGTTCCTCGTCGACGTACTCGTTGGCGATCTTTAAAGCTCGCGGCTCAATACCAAATGTTTCAAATCCAAAACTGCGATAGAGCTGCCGCGCGCCCGGCTGGCGAGATGACACGGCAAGCAGAATCTGTTCAAGGGCTAGATCGGCACTCGCTTTTTTCAGAAGGGCATCGATGAGTTGGCGGCCAACACCCTGGCGCCGGTGCGAAGGGGCCACGTACACGCCGTAAATGTGCCCTTTGTGGCGCTCCTTGCGGCCTTTCTCGCGGATGAAGGTGGCCATTCCGATGAGAGCGTCTCGGTCGAAGGCTCCCAAGGTGAAGTCGGGCGGGGTTTCACGAAAGCGCGCGGCGGTCCCTTCCACTGTGGTGGCCTGATGTTCCTC
>QIAH01000485.1:2710-11203 GCA_003225465.1 Acidobacteriota bacterium
TCGAGTCTCAGGTTCCAGTACCGGGCGGCGTCTTTCTCAGTCAGAGGACGAATTTCCATCCAATTCAGTTTATGTCAGGCGGTCAGACGATTTTGTTGCGCCAGAACTGAGGGAGAGCGGCTGCTTCCTGGGAAATCGCTCGCTTTGGTGCTAACGGAGTGCGATGAGGGGGCGTCCAAAGCTTCGGGCCGAATGGGACTTTATGGGAGCTTGAGGAGGCGGAATGCGACCACGATTGGTGGCGGGATGGACGATTGTGCTGCGGCTGGCCTTGACGATATTCTTCACACAGTCGCTGGCGACAGGTGCGGCAATCGGTTCAGATGAATACGCGAAACATTTTGATGCCCTGAGTAAGTTGTCGGTTTCTGTGGCGGAGGCGATGCCGGCGGACCAGTATGGTTTCAAGCCGCATCCGGAGTCGATGGATTTTGGGGAGTTGATGGCGCACATCGCCACGACGAATTATCAGTTCTGCGCGGGATTGAAGGATGCGGAGGCGCCCGCGATGCCGTCACCTCACGACAAGGATGGATACGTCAAGTTTCTGAGCGATTCATTCAATTACTGTTCGGGAGTGATTTCGAATATGACAGATGCGCAAATGAGCGCGGCGCATGATTCTCCCGATGGGCGGATGCCGGGGAAAGAGGTGCTGCTGGCGATGTACGTGCACGTGGCGCATCATCGTGGACAGGCAGAGATCTATTTGCGAGACAAGGGAATCAAGCCGCCCGGGTATCGTGTTTAAAGAAGGTTTCGAGTTTCAGGTTTCAGTTTCGAGTGATCCGTCCACACCGTGTTTTAGGCTGAACCCTTACGTCGAAGATGCGGTCATCCGATATCCGGCTCTGGTGAACTCAATGACAAAGGCGATCACTGTGGCTGCGTACTTGCTGGCGGCTTCGCTGGCCTATGCGAGTTCGTGTCCTGTGATGTTGGTCAGCGGGATGCGGGATGTGGACGGCATCGTTGTGACCTTTCGGAATGCAGGTAAACTCCCGATTCGCGATCTGGAATTTAATTGCTCCTTGGCGCGTGCAGCGCAACCACCGCAACGCATGGCCTGCAGAGAGAAGAATGCTCTCTTCTACCCGGGAATGGAGTATACGTTGCGGTATCCACAGCCTCGGGGTACGGGGCAGGTGACGGTGTCGGTGAAGAGCGCGACGCTATCGGACGGCTATGTCTTCAGGCCGTCCAAACGGCAATCTTGCCGCACACTCAGGATCTCTCCTGGACGAACCAAGAAATAATCTCTGGACGAATAAACCCTTGTAATAAATAACGGAGCACGGGTCGATTCATGGACCAGTTGATGCGCAGAGAGGGTAGAATTCTCCGCGCGTTGGAAGCCGGAAACATCAACGCGCGGTTTGTGCAGAGATCCAGATGGGAAAATCCAATTCGCCCCCTTCTCCTGGGCACTACGACATCAACTACGTACATTTTCAAAAGGCATTGTATGCACAGATCCGCATAGAGGCCTTTGGCGAGGATATCGGACAAAATAGTTGGCACACCGCAGAGGAGCAGGACCGGTTTCTGAAGTGGCTGGAAATTTCTGTTGGGAAGACGCTGCTCGACGTTGCTTGTGGGGCGGGAGGCCCGGTGCTGCGGATCGCCGCGATTACAGGTTGTTCGGTGGTCGGTATCGACGTTCATGAGCAGGCAATCAGGGCGGCGATTTCACTTGCGGCAGAGCGCGGCTTGGCGGGACGCGCTGATTTTCGAACTGCTGATGCGACCGGGTCGTTGCTTTTTTCCGACGCCAGCTTCGACGCCATCACCTGTATTGATGCCATCAACCACTTTCCCAACCGGCCACAAATCCTTGCAGAGTGGACCCGACTGCTGAAGCCGGGCGGACGACTGCTGTTCACTGATCCGATTACCGTGAGCGGGCCGCTCAGCAATGCCGAAATGACGGTGCGCACTTCGGCAGGATTCTATCTCCTGGTTCCACATGGCTACGACGAACGAGTGGTCCGAGACTGTGGCCTGCGGTTACTAGTTTGTGAAGATGTGACAGCGAACATGGCAAACATTGCAGAGGCAAGACGCGCCGCCCGGGCATCGAGAAGCGCGTCCTTGCGGCCGATCGAAGGTGATCGTGCGTATGACGATGAACAGGAATTTCTTACAGTCGCCGCCCGCGTCGCTCGAGAAGGCCGGCTTTCTCGCTTCGTCTATGTCGCAACCAAGACGGGTGGGGTATGAATGCGGTCAGCAACAAGGCGGCGAAGCAACTGGCCATGCGATAACGGCCGACCTTTTGAGGCGAATGGTGACCGATCCTAAGTTGCACGCTAAATACTTCGAAGGAGGATGAATGGCCAGACTGCTGGCGACCAAGCCGATTACGACGATTCTGAACGAAGCGAACGAGACCGGGGAACACAGTTTACGGCGGGCACTGGGCCCAACCAATCTGATCTCGCTGGGAATTGGCGCAATCATCGGGACGGGGATCTTCGTCATTACGGGGACGGCGACCGCGCTGCATGCGGGGCCGGCGGTGGTGCTGTCATTTATCTTTGCTGCCATCGGATGCGTGTTTGCAGGGCTATGCTATGCAGAATTCTCGTCGATGATCCCGGTGGCGGGGTCGGCGTACACGTACGGGTATGCGACATTGGGCGAAATCTTCGCGTGGATCATCGGCTGGGACCTGGTGCTGGAATATGCGTTCGGAGCGGCGACGGTGGCTTCGGGATGGAGCGGGTACTTCATCAGTCTGCTGGGCGATTTTGGAATCAAACTGCCGGCGTCGATCGCGGGAACGCATTGGGACGAATTTCTCTACTACAACAATCACTGGGAAAACGTAGCGCGGATCGCGCCGAAGTTGAAGACGCTGGGGATTGATCCGGCGACGCTCCCGCATACAAATGGGGCTTTTAATTTGTTGGGATTTCTGGCGATCACCGGCTGCACGCTCATTCTGGTGATTGGGATCAAGGAGTCGGCGAATTTCAATAACGTGATTGTGGCGATCAAAGTAGCGGTGTTGCTGATATTTCTGGGGATCGGCGGGCATTATCTGCTGCAACATCGCGAGTTAATGGCGATGAACTGGCATCCCTTTATTCCTCCGAACGAGGGCTTCGGGCAGTACGGGATTTCGGGCGTGCTGCGGGCCGCGGGAATTATTTTCTTCGCCTATATCGGATTTGATGCGGTGTCGACGGCGGCGCAGGAAGCCCGGAACCCCGCGCGGGACATGCCCATCGGGATTCTGGGGTCGCTGGTGATCTGCACGGTCCTGTACATCCTGGTGGCGGGCGTGCTGACAGGGTTGGTGAATTACAGGAACTTGAATGTGCCGGACCCGCTGGCGATTGGAATTGACTCGACGGGAGCGCGGGGAGGGAGCTTGCTGGTGAAGGTCGGGGCGCTCATGGGCCTGACCAGCACGATCGTGGTGATGTTGCTGGGGCAGTCGCGGGTATTTTTCTCGATGTCGAGGGATGGGTTGTTGCCGGGATTGTTCAGTGCGGTGCATACGCGCTTTCGCACGCCATGGATTTCGACCTTGACGGTGGGTCTGTTTGTGGCGGTGCTGGCGGCGGCTCTGCCCATCGATGTGCTGACCGAAATGGTGAGCATTGGGACGTTGCTGGCGTTTGTGATTGTGTGCGCGGGAGTTTGGATTTTGCGGCGGCGCAATCCGGGGTTGCAGCGCCCGTTTAAGACGCCGTTGGTGCCACTTGTGCCGATTTTGGGGATTGTCATTTCGTTGGTGCTGATGCTCAGTTTGACCGCGGTGACGTGGCTGCGGTTGTTTGTGTGGTTGGTGATTGGGATGGGAATTTATTTTGGGTATGGCCGGTTTCATAGCCGGGTGCAGCGAGGGGAGTCGCAAATAGCCAGTTCTCCGTCTTCAAAGGACGCAGAATGAATGGAGCGGCGGGCGTCCTCGCCGCCGGACGCGCAGGAACGCCCGTCCCTCCATCATGCTTTATAGTTAGATCCTCTCGCACGCTGGAACTTTCGAGGGGAGGTGGACATCCAATGGCCATGACAAAGGAAGAGACAGCGATTTTTGGCGGCGGATGTTTTTGGTGTATTGAGGCGGTATTTCAACGGCTGCGCGGGGTGAGAGAGGTCGTGTCGGGGTATATGGGCGGCCAGATCGAGAATCCCACATATCGGCAAGTCTGATATGGCGACACCGGCCACGTGGAAGTCGTGCGCGTGACGTTCGATCCCAACGAGATTGCGTATCGCGATCTCCTGGAAGTGTTTTTCGCCCTTCACGATCCGACCTCGGTCAATCGGCAAGGCAATGATGTGGGCGAGCAGTACCGGTCGGTTATCTTCTACACCTCAAAGCAGCAAGAGCAGGAGGCCGAGGACACCATTGCGGCGCTGAACGAGGCGAAGGCGTTTCCGGAGCCGATTGCGACGAGCGTGGAGCCGGCGTCGACGTTTTATGTGGCCGAGGGGTATCACCAGGAGTACTACGACAACAACCGGGCGCAGCCCTACTGCCAGTTTGTGATCGCACCGAAGTTGAGGAAGTTCGAGAAGGACTTTGGAGAGAAGATGCGGGCGGAGAATGCAGTTCAGCCCGCGGCTTCGGTCGCGGGTTTTTTATTGCATAGTCCGGGCGCGAGTTTTGGATTGCAGATCTCAGAGTGCAGATTTTAGATTGCGGCTTTGAAAATGGTCTGCCAGGGCTAGAGTTCCAGGGCGTCGTCCTTGGAGTCCAAAAAACGAAACGTCCCAGACTCAAAGAGTCACGGGACGCTCGCCCGAACAGCCCTCCCCCAAGTGCTGCTCAAGAGGGAATCTAAGGCCTCCTAAGGTACTTGAGAATGGCACGAACGTGCCAGAGTCCCACACTTTCGGGCCATCAATTCGGGAGGCGAACTTTTGCATCTGCGCAAAACGAGTGCGTAGCGCGGCAGACGGAGTTTTTCAGGGAAAGTCCATAGTATCGACTGGCGATCATGGCTAGCGCTGGGCCAGGCAGGCTGGCGGAGTCGATGCCGCATTTGTTTTCATCCTTCGAAGTCTGTTCACCTTCTCATCGAGGCAGCATCTGGCTCTGGGCTTCAGTTTTGAGGGGTTTTGGGTACGGGGCGCGCTCTGTGGACGTGCGGCAAGAGTTTTGCAACCCAGTCACCAGACAGGAGCACGTCGACACCACCTATTGACAGTCGTAGGCATTGCCCACAATAATGCGTGCGCCAATTTTCCGCACGAGTAGCCGAAACATGGCGTCTGACGGGCAGTTTGGCGACTTTCCTTTTTTCAGCGATTTCCAGGTTAGGCAACAGACCAGGTTGGGCAACAGAAACGTACCACCAAACATTACCCACAGGAGTGTTATGAACCGAGTTGTGCTGGCCCTCAGCTTTCTGATGCTTGTGGTAGTTGCGGCGGGTTTGGTGATCGCTACGAATTCGGGCAGCGTGTCTCCAGATCTCAATTTTGCACAGAGCCCGGCGAACTTGTACCTCAATGGGCAAACAATTCCCGACCAAAACGCGGCCATGGGTGAGCGCGGCGAGCCAATGGGCGGGGATCAAGACGCGACGGAGAACCTCCCTGCTGCACTGCGACGTCACTTGGAGAAGTTGATGGAAGCGACTCCGGGCGAAGGCCCGGCAGGGTCGGCTGCGGAGTGGCGCTTCCGGACACGCGCGTATCCGGCGAAGGACATCTCGATTGATAAGACGGAAGGGGCGCGGGCAGCGCACCTGCAGCACGTCGCGAATTTTCAGGCGAGCACCGGCACGATGGCGAAGGCTGCGATCAGTGCGGCGGCGACAACCACAGGGGGTTGGGTTTCGCTGGGACCGACGCGCGCGCTGTATCCCTTCTCGCCGTTCCGCAATGTGTTCAACTACGTTCCCAATGCGTATGAGGCGGCAGGACGAACGACTGCGCTGGCGATCTCGCCGGTATGTGTTCCGGGAAACTGCCGACTTTGGACGATTGCGGCGGGCGGTGGAGTGTGGCGGACCAATGACGCTCTGGCGACGCAGCCCACGTGGACGTATCTTTCGGGCTCGTTTGGAATCAATTCGGGCAGTTCGATCGAACTGGATCCGAATGATCCCAACACGGTGTGGGTAGGCACGGGCGAGGCGAACGCATCCAGTGATAGCGAAGCAGGCGTCGGGCTGTACAAGTCGACCGACGGCGGCGACACCTGGACCGGACCGATCGGGAAGTCGCATTTCAACGCGCGCGCGATTGGATCGATCGCCATCGATCCAACCAATTCGAACACCATCTACGTTGCCACCACCCGAGCCATCCGCGGCTTGTCCTCGGTGGCCGGCGGCGCCGTGTCGCTCGCGCCCGGAGCTCCGCCCTTCGGTTTGTACAAGTCAACCGATGGCGGCGCGAGCTGGAGCTTCCTGTTTAACGGAGCTGCGACGACGAAAGGTTGCATCCTTCCCACCAATGTGGCCCGCAACTTGACCCCGTGTTCGCCACGCGGCGTGCGCCGTGTGGCAGTCGATCCCTGGAATCCGAGCGTCGTGTACGCCTCGGCCTACGCGCGTGGCGTCTGGCGTTCCAGCGACGGCGGCAGCACCTGGATCCAGATCTTCCAGCCAATCGCCGATGGACCGTCGACGAGCTTCACGGAGCGGGCGGAAATCGCTGTGGCCAAGCTGCAGGGGAAGGCTACGCGCATGTACCTACTCATCGGCCAGGAGCAAGCGCCTCCGGCTAGCTTCTATCGCAGCAATAACGTCTCCGCAGGCACGCCGAATTTCCTGCTTCTTTCCAGCAGTAACCTGGCGAATCGTGGCTACGGAAGCTATGACACCTGCACCGGCCAGTGCTGGTACGACAACTACGTGTACACGCCGGCTGGGCATCCGGAAATGGTGTACATCCTGGGCTCGTACCAATACGGCGAAACCGGCGGCATCTCGAATGGACGCGGGGTCGTGCTTTCCACGAACGCTGGCGCCAGCTTCGTCGATCAGACCATGGACGCGACCGATGTGCTGCATCCCAACGGCTTGCATCCGGACCAGCACTTCCTGGTGACCAATCCGAACAACCCGCTGCAATTCTTCGAAGGCAATGACGGCGGCATGATGCGTTCCAGCGGAATGCTGACCGACATCTCGTCGACGTGCGCAACCCGCAACTTGACGGGCGCCGCATTGACTCGCTGCCTGCAGCTGCTCTCGGCGGTGCCGACGGAGTTGCATGGAATCAATCGGGGAGTGTCGACGCTGCAGTTCTACAGCCTCTCGGTAAGCCCGTTTGACTCCACGCTGCTGCAAGGCGGCACGCAGGACAATGGCACGTGGCAATCCACGGTCACGCCAGGGTTGTTCCGCAACACCATTTTTGGTGACGGCGGCCAGTCCGGCTTTGACGTCAAGAATGCTGCGTTCCGGTTCCACACCTACTTTCTGGCGCAGGTCGATGTGAACTTCACGAACGGGCAGACCTCGGACTGGAACTGGATCGCCGATCCCATCGTGAACACCGGCGGGGAGTTCTACATTCCGATCATCAGCGACCCGGTCGTGAGCAAAACCATGTTCGCGGGCACCGTCACAGTGTTCCGGACGAAGACCGATGGGGTGGGAACGATGACGTTGCCGCAGTTCCGATTCCAGTGCAACGAATTCACCGGACACTTCCAGGTAACGTGCGGTGATTGGGTGCCTCTGGGGCCGACAGCGCTGACCGACGCGACGCTGGGAACACTGGCGGGCGGCGATGTAGCCGCCATCGCGAGGGCATCGTCGGATAGCTCTACCATGTGGGTGGCGACCAGCACGGGCCGTTTGTTCATCACAGCTAATGCGGATGCGGAACCGGATACAGCGGTGACATTCACGCGCATCGATACGACGTCGACCTTGGCGCCGAATCGTTTCGTGAGTGGGATTGCCATCGATCCGGCGAACGCCAATCATGCCTGGATTTCCTATAGCGGTTATAGCCGTACCACGCCCAGCACGCCGGGTCACGTGTTCGAAGTGACCTACGATCCTAAGACGCAGACGGCGACGTTTGTGGACCGGAGCAGGAACCTGGCCGATCTGCCGATTACCGATGTTGCTTACGACCCGGTGACCGGCGATCTGTATACGTCGAGCGATTTCGGCGTGTACAGGAGGCTCGGCGGCTTCACGCAATGGAACCTGGCGGCCGGCGGCATGCCAAACGTGGAAGTTTCCGGGCTGACAATCGTGCCGGGAGCCCGCGTGCTATATGCGGCAACCCACGGGCTGGGAGCCTGGGCGTTGAAGCTGAGGTAGCTTGTGAGTATTTGGCCCCATTCCCGCGAGGGAGTGGGGCTTTTTTTTGGCAAGGCGGAAGTGTTAAGCGCGCGAAGGTTGCGCGGTTGCAGATTTTTAAATTGCGGCGCTGGTGAGGCTCGCGCTCGCGTTGCTGTCGCCCCTCCGGGGCTTGGGCGTGATGCGGAGCTTTCCCCGGGCTTAAGTCCGGGGCTAATGAATGTCGCCGCTTCGCGGCTGGCGCGTGCTAATCGCGAGGCACCGT